>NZ_JBITGS010000004.1:0-375160 GCF_044457265.1 Streptomyces sp. NPDC050564
TCAACGCCCACCGCTCCGGCACCATCAAGGGCCTCAGCGCCGAGGTCGGCGCCTCCGTCACCTCCGGCGCCGCCATCTGCGAAATCAAGGACTGATCCGCAGGTCTCCCTGTGACACCCCGAAGCGCCCGGTGGACTGGACCAGCCAGTCCACCGGGCGCTTCGTTCTCCCCCGTACCGGTGGCCCTTCCGCTACTGCTCCGCCAAGGGACGTGAAAGGGCGTACAAAAAGGGGCGTACAAAGAGATGCGCAGGGGGCCGAGCCACAGGGACGTACTCGAAGCAGGGGCGGCTTTCGCCCAGCCCGGGGAGCCACTCAGAAGCCCCCGATGGCATGCTGGAGCCGCTCGGGAGCCCCTGATGGCATGCTGGACCGCAGCCGCGCGGCAGGAGAGGGCAGGTGGATGCCATGGCGGGCGCGACCGCACCGGAGAGAGCGGGGACACAGGGGCCCGTGGAGAACCCGGGGGTGCCGCGCGCCATGCGTGCCGACGCCCGGCGCAACTACGAACGGCTGCTCGCCGAGGCGCGGTCCGCCTTCGCCGAGCACGGCACCGGCGCGTCCCTGGAGGACGTGGCCCGGCGCGCGGGCGTGGGAATCGGCACGCTGTACCGCCACTTCCCGAACCGGCACGCCCTCATGAGCGCAGTCTTCCAGGACGCGGTCGACGAGCTGCTGGCCCGCTCGCGCGAACTCCTCGACGCCCCGCAGCCGTGCGCCGCCCTCGTGGACTGGCTGCGCGACATCATCACCCACGCGAGCGAGTACCGCGGCCTCTCCCGCGCCCTCATGTCGGCCTCGCAGGACAACGGTTCGGACCTCGCTCGATGCAGCGGCCCGATGCACGAGGCGGGCAGCGCCCTGCTGCTCCGCGCACAAAAGGCAGGCGCGGTACGCCCCGACATCTCCATCGGTGACCTCCTCCAGCTGACCAACGCCATCGCGCTGGCAGCCGAGGAAACCCCGGACGAGCCGCAACTGGCCAACCGCCTCTTGACCCTGACGCTACGGGGCCTGAAGCCCTGAGGGTCCTTCGGCGATTCCGGGCCACGTGAAGCCGAGCATTGCGGTCACTTCGTGGCCCCGTCTGCCCTTCCCTCCGCCCTTGGAGGGAAGGGGTCAGCGGCGGCGGAGGTCGGCGACCCTGGCGCGTTCTGGCTGGGGCTGGTCGCCCAAGGCAGTGGCGCTGCGTAGCTGGGGGCCTGTGCCGGGGATCGGCTGGCCGCGGCGGGGGCCGGGGAGCGGTACGTCCCGGCGTGGCTGGCGCCCCGCCGGGACGGGATCGCCTCCCCCGCCGCCCGAGGCCGATGACCCGGCCACCGCGATCTGTACGCCCTGGTCGGCCAGGGCCTGCAGTTCGGTGACCGCGCGGTCGTCGTGCCCGGGTGGCCCGTCCGTGACCAGGCGGGTGATCAAGTCGGTCGGCACGGTCTGGAACATCGTGTCGGTACCGAGCTTGGTGTGGTCGGCGAGGACGACGACCTCGGCGGCGGCCTGGACCAGCGCGCGGTCGACCGAGGCCGACAGCATGTTGGACGTGGAGAGCCCGCGCTCGGCGGTCAGCCCGCTCCCGGAGAGGAAGGCCCGGGAGACCCGCAGCCCCTGGAGGGACTGCTCGGCACCGGAGCCGACCAGGGCGTAGTTGGAACCGCGCAGGGTGCCGCCTGTCATCACGACTTCCACACGGTTGGCGTGGGCCAGCGCCTGGGCCACCAGGAGGGAGTTGGTGACGACGGTCAGCCCGGGCACCCGCGCGAGCCGGCGAGCCAGCTCCTGCGTGGTCGTACCCGCGCCCACCACGATGGCCTCGCCCTCTTCGACGAGACCCGCGGCGAGATCGGCGATGGCTGTCTTCTCGGCGGTCGCGAGATGCGATTTCTGCGGAAAGCCGGACTCCCGCGTAAACCCGCCCGGCAATACCGCACCGCCGTGCCGG
Source organism: Streptomyces sp. NPDC050564 (assembly GCF_044457265.1). NCBI lineage: Bacteria > Bacillati > Actinomycetota > Actinomycetes > Kitasatosporales > Streptomycetaceae > Streptomyces > Streptomyces sp. NPDC050564. The sequence continues at coordinate 1,937 of NZ_JBITGS010000004.1, forward strand.
CGGTCGAGGAGTCCTTCTGCCTCCAGTGCGCGCACGTCCCGCCGTACGGTCACTTCGGAGGTCTGGACGACGCGGGCGAGCTCGCGGAGCGACACGGCTCCATTCGCTCGCACCATTTCGAGGATCAATTGGCGACGTTCTGCAGCGAACACGAAACTGACAGTAACCCCAACGACCGTCTGCTTTCAGCAGTTTGCGCCGAATAACAGAAGTTGTTCGCATGGCAGGGCGTGAAGTGGTATACGCGCCTACTCGCGCCGCCTATGCCGTACGAATGGTCGACAACTCCCCGTGACCAGCGGAGAGTCGCCGATACGTCTCAGCCCTCGCCCGCGGTCTTCCGTGTGTGCAACTGCCGAGCCACCTCGGCGATCGAGCCCGACAGGGAGGGGTACACGGTGAACGCGTTCGCGATCTGTTCGACCGTCAGATTGTTGTCGACCGCGATCGAGATCGGATGGATCAGTTCCGAGGCACGCGGAGCCACGACGACACCGCCCACCACGATGCCGGTGCCCGGGCGGCAGAAGATCTTGACGAATCCGTCGCGGATGCCCTGCATCTTGGCGCGCGGGTTGCGCAGGAGGGGGAGCTTGACGACCCGGGCATCGATCTTGCCCGCGTCGACGTCGGCCTGCGAGTAGCCGACGGTGGCGATCTCCGGGTCGGTGAAGACGTTGGACGAGACCGTCTTCAGGTTCAGCGGGGCCACCGCGTCGCCCAGGAAGTGGTACATGGCGATACGTCCCTGCATGGCGGCGACCGACGCGAGGGCGAAGATGCCGGTCACGTCACCGGCCGCGTACACGCCGGGAGCCGTCGTGCGCGAGACCTTGTCGGTCCAGATGTGCCCGGAGTCCCTGACCTTGACCCCGGCCTCCTCCAGGCCCATCCCGCTGCTGTTCGGAATGGCGCCGACAGCCATCAGGCAGTGCGAGCCGCTGATGACCCGGCCGTCGGAGAGCGTGACCTCGACCCGGTCGCCGACCCGCTTGGCGGACTCGGCGCGGGAGCGCGCCATGACATTCATGCCGCGGCGGCGGAAGACGTCCTCGAGGACGGCGGCGGCGTCCGGGTCCTCACCGGGCAGCACACGGTCGCGGGACGAGACGAGGGTGACCTTGGAGCCCAGTGCCTGGTAGGCGCCGGCGAACTCGGCACCGGTGACACCGGAACCGACCACGATGAGCTCCTCGGGCAGCTCGTCGAGGTCGTACACCTGGGTCCAGTTCAGGATGCGCTCGCCGTCGGGCTGGGCGTCGGCGAGCTCACGGGGGTGACCGCCGGTGGCGATGAGGACGGCGTCGGCGGTGAGCGTCTCCTCGGTGCCGTCCGCGGCGCGTACGACGACCTTGCGCGAGCCGTCCAGGGCCTGCATGCCCTCGAGCCGGCCGCGACCGCGCAGGACGCGGGCGCCTGCACGCGTCACCGAGGCCGTGATGTCGTGCGACTGCGCGAGCGCCAGGCGCTTCACACGGCGGTTGACCTTGCCGAGATCGACGCCCACCACCCGGGCCGCCTGTTCCATGGGTGGCGTGTCGTCGGCGACGATGATCCCCAGCTCCTCGTACGAGGAGTCGAAGGTGGTCATCACCTCGGCCGTAGCGATAAGAGTCTTCGACGGCACGCAGTCGGTGAGCACCGACGCCCCGCCCAGACCGTCGCAGTCGACGACGGTCACCTCCGCGCCGAGCTGCGCGGCCACCAGCGCCGCTTCATATCCGCCGGGTCCGCCACCAATGATCACGATCCGAGTCACGTACTCCATTGTCCCGCACGCTTCAAGGTGCTTCCGCCCAGGGGCCCGGAGTCCTTGCATCCGAGCTGCTTCTGTTACGCGAGAGGCGTACGTGTACCTGCCGTACCCTCGACCCCATGTCGCTCTACGCCGCGTACGCCGGCAATCTCGACCCGCGGCTCATGACGCGTCGCGCTCCGCATTCGCCGCTGCGCGCCACCGGCTGGCTGAACGGCTGGCGGCTGACGTTCGGGGGCGAGCACATGGGCTGGGAAGGCGCGCTCGCGACGATCGTCGAGGCACCGCGGTCCCAGGTCTTCGTGGCGCTGTACGACATCGCCCCCCTGGACGAGGACTCCATGGACCGGTGGGAGGGCGTGGGCCTCGACATCTACCGGCGGATGCGCGTACGTGTGCACACGCTGGAGGGGGAGGAGCCGGCGTGGGTGTACGTACTGAACGGGTACGAGGGAGGGCTCCCCTCGGCGCGGTATCTCGGGGAGATCGCCGACGCGGCGGAGTCTGCCGGGGCGCCCCACGACTACGTCATGGAGCTCCGCAAGCGGCCCTGCTGAGCTCTGCCCGTGCGGGGCTGCCGCGCCCCTCCGGGGCGGGGTTCGCCCAGACGCCCGCCCGATCGGCACGCTGAACAGGCACTCTGCTGCGCCGCTCCGCGGCGAGTTCGCCCGGCCGCCCGCCCGGTCGGCCTGCTCAACAGGCCCCGCCCTTCGCCGCTCCGCGGCGCGTTTCCCACCCGCCCACCCGTTCGGCCCCTTGAGTCGGTGCCCTCTTTCGCCGGCGTCTCCGCCCTGCCTCTCGGTGCCCCTTGTTGGAAACGACAAGACAACGATCGCAAGACCGTGAGCTCTGTCATCTACGCGCGTAGGCCCGAACCGGCTACCCTCATGCGCGTGAACGCATCTCTTCTTCCGGACGACATCCAGGGCGACCCCTACGCCGCCGCCGACGCCGCCGCCGCGCGCCTGCGTGAGCTCACAGGCGCAGAGACCCACGACGTCGCCCTCGTGATGGGCTCCGGCTGGGCGCCGGCCGTGGACGCGCTCGGCTCCCCCGAAGCCGAGTTCCAGGTCACCGAGCTGCCCGGGTTCCCCCCGCCGGCGGTCGAGGGCCACGGCGGCACGGTCCGCTCGTACAAGATCGGCGACAAGCGTGCCCTGGTCTTCCTGGGCCGCACCCACTACTACGAAGGCCGCGGAGTCGCCGCCGTCGCGCACGGCGTGCGGACCGCGGTCGCCGCCGGCTGCAAGACCGTCGTGCTGACCAACGGCTGCGGCGGTCTGCGCGAGGGCATGCGCCCCGGTCAGCCGGTGCTGATCAGCGACCACATCAACCTGACGGCGACGTCGCCGATCGTCGGGGCGAACTTCGTGGACCTCACCGACCTGTACTCGCCGCGTCTCCGCGCCCTGTGCAAGGAGGTCGACCCCACCCTGGAAGAGGGCGTCTACGCGCAGTTCCCCGGGCCGCACTACGAGACGCCGGCCGAGATCCGGATGGCGCGGGTCATCGGTGCGGACCTCGTCGGCATGTCGACGACCCTCGAGGCCATCGCCGCGCGTGAGGCGGGTGCCGAGGTGCTGGGCATCTCCCTGGTCACCAACCTCGCTGCCGGCATGACGGGCGAGCCCCTCAACCACGAAGAGGTCCTCCAGGCGGGCCGCGACTCGGCCGCCCGCATGGGTGAGCTTCTGACGCAGGTCCTGGACCGCCTGTAAGCGAGGGCAACGGGCGCGAGCGCCGTACAACGGGTTTCTTCGCCCTCCGCCCTTACCCGTCCCTTCCTCCCGGGGCTCCGCCCCAGAGCCCGTCGAGGGGCGTTGCCCTCCGGACCCCTGCCCGGGGTTCCGCCCCCGTCCCCGCCGGGGGGGGCACCCCCAGTGCCCCCTGGGGTTCAGCCCCCACGACCCGCCAAGGGGCGCTGCCCCTCACCGAGCAAGGGGCCGACCCCTGGCCCCCGCTCCTCATGCGCCGCAGGGGCTGAATCTCCCGCACGCCGGGGCCGGAGGTCTTCAGCCCGTCCAGTGTTTGAGGGCGAGGCCGTTCAAGCCGATACGGGGGTCTGGGGGCGGAGCCCTCGGGGGACGGGATGGGGTAGGGGCGGCGGGGGGCGAGACGAACCCGGCGTACACAGCAACGTACGAACGAAGAGAGAGGTGCACCCGAGGTGCAGGACGAACTCATCGCACGGGCCGAGGCGTGGCTGGCCGAGGACCCCGACGCGGAGACCCGTGAGGAACTCGCCAAGCTCATCGACGCCAAAGACGTCGCAGAGCTCGCCGCCCGCTTCAGCGGCACCCTCCAGTTCGGCACCGCCGGCCTCAGAGGAGAACTCGGCGCCGGCCCGATGCGCATGAACCGCTCCGTGGTCATCCGTGCCGCCGCCGGCCTCGCCGCGTACCTGAAGAGCAAGGGGCAGACGGACGGCCTCGTCGTCATCGGATACGACGCCCGGCACAAGTCCGCGGACTTCGCCCGCGACACCGCGGCCGTGATGACGGGTGCGGGGCTGCGCGCCGCCGTACTGCCCCGCCCGCTCCCCACCCCCGTACTCGCCTACGCCGTAAGGCACCTCGGCGCGGCCGCCGGCGTGGAGGTCACCGCCAGCCACAACCCGCCCCGTGACAACGGCTACAAGGTCTACCTGGGCGACGGCTCGCAGATCGTTCCCCCGGCGGACGCGGAGATCGCCGCCGAGATCGACGCCATCACCGGCCTCGGCACGGTCCCGCGCCCCGACTCCGGCTGGGAAACCCTCGACGAGGGCGTCCTGGAGGCCTACCTGGCCCGTACGGACGCCGTACTGGCGCAGGGGTCGCCGCGCAGCGCCCGCACCGTCTACACGGCGATGCACGGCGTCGGCAAGGACGTGCTGCTCGCGGCCTTCGCCCGGGCCGGGTTCCCCACCCCCGTCCTCGTCGCCGAACAGGCCGAGCCCGACCCGGACTTCCCCACCGTCGCCTTCCCCAACCCGGAAGAGCCCGGCGCGATGGACCTCTCCTTCGCGAAGGCCCGCGAGACAGACCCGGACCTGATCATCGCGAACGACCCGGACGCCGACCGCTGCGCGGTGGCCGTGAAGGACGGCGCGGACTGGCGGATGCTGCGCGGCGACGAGGTCGGCGCGCTGCTCGCCGAGCACCTGGTGCGACGCGGAGCGCGGGGCACCTTCGCCGAGTCGATCGTGTCCTCGTCCCTCCTCGGGCGGATCGCCGAGAAGGCGGGCCTGCCGTACGAGGAGACCCTCACCGGCTTCAAGTGGATCGCGCGCGTGGAGGGTCTGCGGTACGGGTACGAGGAGGCGCTGGGCTACTGCGTCGACCCGGACGGCGTACGCGACAAGGACGGCATCACCGCAGCTCTCCTCGTCACCGAGCTGGCCTCCGAGCTCAAGGAGCAGGGCCGGACCCTCCTCGACCTCCTCGACGACATCGCCGTCGCGTACGGCCTGCACGCCACCGACCAGCTCTCGGTCCGTGTGGAGGACCTGTCGATCATCGCGAACGCCATGCGGCGCCTGCGCGAGCAGCCGCCGACGCGGCTCGCCGGTCTGGCGATCACGAAGGCGGAGGACCTCACCAAGGGCACGGACAGGCTGCCGCCGACGGACGGCCTGCGTTACACGCTGGACGGCGCCCGCGTCATCGTCCGCCCGAGCGGCACGGAGCCGAAGCTCAAGTGCTACCTGGAGGTCGTGGTGCCCGTGGGCACCCGGGACCACCTCCCCGCCGCCCACGCGAAGGCCGCCGAGCTGCTGTCGGCGATCAAGCGGGACCTGTCGGCGGCGGCCGGTATCTGACGCGTCGATACGGGCCCACTGACCTGCGGGCCGCCCGTGCGGGCCCACTGTCCAGTGGGCCCGCACGGGCACACCCTGATCGCCCTGTCCGGCGAGCCCGCCCAGGCACCCCCGGTCGCTCTGGCGGGTGATTTCCGCACGGCAGTTGACGCAGCGCTCCCGTGCGCTGCCGGAAGACCGAGGAACGGTTACCGGTAGCGCACCACCGAGTCCCAGGAGCTGCCGCGTGCCCTCGACCGCTTCCCGGCCGACATCCGCCCCACCCCGGAACGCCCAAAGCGGACTCGTCCCGAGGGCACCGAAGACCCCGAAGACCCGGCGCCCACCCCGGAAAGCCACTCCCGCGGCCAGAGTCCGCGCCCATCTGCACCGCGCGGCCCCCGCCCTCCTCGCCTACGCGGCCGTCCGCGTCACCGGCCTGCTCGCGCTCGCCGTGTGGGCCCACCGCCGGCACCACGGCGTCTGGCCGATCCTGGCGACACACTGGGACGCGGACTGGTACCTGGGCATCGCCGATCACGGCTACACCCACCACCTGGGCACCGCGTACGACGCGAACAACCTCGCGTTCTTCCCGCTCTACCCCGTACTGGTCAAGGCGGCCGCGGCGCTGACGCCGGGCACCCGTGCGACGACGGGATGGGCGATCGCCATCGCGTGCTCGTTCCTCGCCGCGTGGGGGATCCACTCGGTCGGCAGCCATCTGCACGGCCACCGGGCGGGCGTGCTGCTGACCGTCCTGTGGGCGGCTCTCCCGGTGGGCCTGGTCGAGTGGATGGGCTACACGGAGTCGCTGTTCACGGCGTTCGCCGCGTGGTCGCTGTACGGGGTGCTCACCGGGCGCTGGCTGTGGGCGGGGTCGCTGGCGGCGCTGTCGGGGCTGACCCGCCCGACGGGCATCGCGGTGGCGGCGGCGGTCACCGTGGCGGCCCTGGTCTCGCTCCGCAACGGCTTCTCGGCACGCGCCCTCGCGGCCGCCGCCCTCGCCCCGGCCGGCTGGCTCGCGTACGTGGGCTGGGTCGGCCTGCGCCTGGGCCGCTGGGACGGCTACTTCGCCGTACAGCGGCTGTGGCACAACGAGTGGGACGGCGGCGTGGAGACCGTGCGCCGGCTGCGGGAGGTGCTCGGGGCCGACTCGACGCCCGAGCTGTTCCTGGTGATGGTGACCGTCACGCTGCTCGCGTCGGTGGCGCTCTACGTCCTCTCCGCATGGGACCGCCAGCCGCTCCCGCTGCTCGTCTTCACCGGGGTCCTGCTGCTCATCGTCCTGGGCAGCGGCGGCGTCTACTTCCCCCGCGCCCGTTTCCTCCTCCCCGGCTTCCCGCTCCTGCTCCCGGCGGCCCTGTACCTCGCCCGCGCCTCGCCGCGTTTCCGGGCACTGAGCCTGACGGCCGCGGTACTGGGCTCGGCCTACTGCAGCGCGTACATGGCGCTGGTGTGGCCGAGCGCGCCGTGAACCGCGGCCGCTAAGGGAGCAGCACGGTCGTGGCCACCCACACCACGCCGAGCACCACAGCCAGCGGCCACAACCGCCGCCCCCGCTCGCGCTCACCGCTCTCGGCGGTCGGCCGCAGGGCCGGGTCCCGCCACATGGCGGTGATCTCGGCGGCCGTCCTCTCGTACGGGTGGATCAGGCGCAGCTTGCGCTCCAGCCAGGGCCAGCTCGGTCCGAAGGCCGTCCATTCGTCGAAGCTCGCGCGGTGGCTGTCCACCTTCAGTTCGGCGCCTTTGCACCGGACGACCCCTATGTGGTCCCAGGCGATGTGCCGGGTCCGGCGCAGCCCGTTGAACCACGGGCGTATCCGCAGGGGCACCCCGCGCGGCGGCAGCGCGTCCGTCCAGCGTCGCGCGGACTCGCCGTCCCAGGGACGGCAGCCGTCGGGTACCTCGGACGCGGGCAGCCGCGGCGGCCCGCCAAGATGCGCACTCATCGTTTCCCAGACAGTCGGGCCGGAGGGGTGGTTGTCCCGTATGTAGCCGAGCCGCCTGTGAATTCCGCGTGTGCCGACGTCCTGACGCGTGCGCCGACGTCCTGAAGGGTCGGTCAGCCCACTGCCAGCAGGATGGCCAGCAGGATCGCGCCCGCGATCGCGGGCCCCATCACCTCGTACGCCCATCGCACGCTGACCTCGCCCTGCGCCCCCTCGGTGGCCGCCCGGGCCTCGGACAGTTCACGCAGGTCGTCCATGATCTGGTCGGTCTGGGCGCGGGTCGGCTCGGCGTGGACCGACGACGGACGGCCGAACGCGGACGTGCGGCCGATCTGGGACATCCGGCCGCCGCCGTTGCCCGCGGCCGCACCCCGTGCCTGCTGCTTGGCCACCTTCTTGCGGGCGCGCAGCGAGACGGGGATCGCCCACAACTGGTACTTCGTGCCGGAGGTGTCGACCACCTCGTTCGAGTAGCTGGAGCGCAGGGTGGCGACCTTGCCCCAGGGCAGCACGATCACGCGGAACGGGTTGCGGATGCGCAGCCGGTCCTCGTTCGCGTAGACCGCGGGGCGCAGGGTGAAGGCGGACACCAACGGGACGATGAGGATCAGCGCGGCGAGGGCCAGCCAGGGGGTGCGGCCGTGGCCCGAGATCAGCGCGTCGATGCCGAGCCAGCCCGCGATGATCAGCAGCAGGGCGCCGCCCGCGATACCGGCGGGCGACCGGTAGATCCGGTCCTTCGACTCGGGTCGCGAGGCGTCCGGTACGGGGGGCTGGGGGTCGGGGGTGCTCATGGTCCCGATTGTGCCGGACGTCTGCGGCGGGGCTGGTGGGTGGTGGGTTTTTCGCCCCCTCCGTCCCTGCCCATTCCCGTCACCCGGGGGCTCCGCCCCCAGACCCCGTTCGTCTTTGGCAGTGCGTGGGTGGGGGCTGGTCGCGCGGTTCCCCGCGCCCCCTGCGGGGCGCTTCCCGAGGGGCGGAACAACTCCCGCCTCCGTACCCGGGGGTGTACAGCCGCTACGCGCGTAGATATGCTCGTCTGGTGACCATGCCCACCACTGCACACGCTGCACACGCACTCGGCGACGTGACCGCGTCCGACAGCACGCTGCGCCGCTTCCTCCACGGGCTGCCCGGCGTCGACGCGGTCGGCCTGGAGGCGCGCGCCGCCTCGCTCGGTACCCGTTCCATCAAGACCACCGCGAAGGCGTACGCGATCGACCTCGCCATCTCGATGGTCGACCTGACGACGCTGGAAGGCGCGGACACCCCGGGCAAGGTCCGGGCGCTCGGCGCCAAGGCGGTCCACCCGGACCCGACCGACCGTACGACGCCGACCACGGCCGCGGTCTGCGTCTATCCCGACATGGTGGCCGTCGCCAAGGAGGCCGTCGCCGGCTCCGGCGTGAAGGTCGCCTCCGTCGCCACCGCCTTCCCGGCGGGCCGCGCCGCGCTCGACGTCAAGCTGGCCGACGTGCGTGACGCCGTCGCCGCGGGCGCCGACGAGATCGACATGGTCATCGACCGCGGGGCCTTCCTCGCGGGCAATTACCTGAAGGTGTACGACGAGATCGTCGCCGTGAAGGAGGCCTCGGGCGCCGCCCGCCTGAAGGTCATCTTCGAGACCGGTGAGCTCTCGACGTACGACAACATCCGGCGCGCGAGCTGGCTCGGCATGCTGGCCGGGGCCGACTTCATCAAGACCTCCACCGGCAAGGTGGCGGTCAACGCGACGCCGGCGAACACCCTCCTGATGCTGGAAGCCGTCCGCGACTTCCGCGCCCAGACCGGCATCCAGGTCGGCGTGAAGCCCGCCGGCGGCATCCGCACCACCAAGGACGCCATCAAGTTCCTGGTCCTGGTGAACGAGACCGCGGGCGAGGACTGGCTGGACAACCACTGGTTCCGCTTCGGCGCGTCCTCGCTCCTGAACGACCTGCTGATGCAGCGTCAGAAGCTGGCCACCGGCCGCTACTCCGGCCCCGACTACGTGACGGTGGACTGATCATCATGGCATCCGCATTCGAGTACGCACCGGCGCCCGAGTCCCGCTCCGTCGTCGACATCGCCCCGTCGTACGGGCTGTTCATCGACGGCGAGTTCACCGAGGCCGCCGCCGGCAAGGTCTTCAAGACCGTCAGCCCGAGCACCGAAGAGGTCCTCGCCGAGGTCGCCCAGGCCGGCGCCGAGGACGTCGACCGCGCCGTGAAGGCCGCCCGCAAGGCCTTCGAGAAGTGGTCGGCGCTGCCCGGCTCCGAGCGCGCCAAGTACCTGTTCCGCATCGCCCGGATCATCCAGGAGCGCTCCCGCGAGCTCGCCGTCCTGGAGACGCTGGACAACGGCAAGCCCATCAAGGAGACCCGCGACGCCGACCTCCCCCTGGTCGCCGCGCACTTCTTCTACTACGCGGGCTGGGCCGACAAGCTCGACCACGCCGGCTTCGGCGCGAACCCACGGCCGCTGGGCGTGGCGGGCCAGGTCATCCCCTGGAACTTCCCGCTGCTGATGCTCGCCTGGAAGATCGCCCCGGCGCTCGCGACCGGCAACACGGTCGTCCTGAAGCCCGCGGAGACCACTCCCCTGTCGGCGTTGTTCTTCGCGGACATCTGCCGCCAGGCGGGCCTGCCCAAGGGCGTCGTCAACATCCTTCCGGGGTACGGCGACACGGGTGCCGCCCTCGTCGAGCACCCCGACGTGAACAAGGTCGCCTTCACCGGTTCCACCGCCGTGGGCAAGGCGATCGCCCGCCAGGTGGCCGGGACCAGCAAGAAGGTCACCCTCGAACTCGGCGGCAAGGGCGCGAACATCGTCTTCGACGACGCCCCCATCGACCAGGCCGTCGAGGGCATCGTCACCGGCATCTTCTTCAACCAGGGCCAGGTCTGCTGCGCCGGCTCCCGCCTGCTCGTCCAGGAGTCGATCCAGGACGAGCTGCTGGACTCGCTCAAGCGCCGCCTCTCGACGCTGCGCCTGGGCGACCCGCTCGACAAGAACACCGACATCGGCGCCATCAACTCCGCCGAGCAGCTCGCGCGCATCACCTCGCTCGTCGAGCAGGGCGAGGCCGAGGGCGCCGAGCGTTGGTCCCCGGCCTGTGAACTCCCCTCCTCCGGCTACTGGTTCGCCCCGACGCTCTTCACGAACGTCACCCAGGCGCACACCATCGCCCGCGACGAGATCTTCGGCCCGGTCCTTTCGGTCCTCACCTTCCGCACTCCGGACGAGGCGGTCGCCAAGGCCAACAACAGCCAGTACGGCCTCTCGGCGGGCATCTGGACCGAGAAGGGCTCCCGGATCCTGGCCGTCGCGAGCAAGCTCCGCGCGGGCGTCATCTGGTCCAACACGTTCAACAAGTTCGACCCCACCTCGCCGTTCGGCGGCTACAAGGAGTCGGGCTTCGGCCGCGAGGGCGGTCGTCACGGCCTGGAGGCGTACCTCGCCCCGTCGAGCCCGGAGGGCGAGCGATGAAGATGAGCGCAGTTGAGAAGTCCGAGCAGCAGCGTCTGAGCGTCTTCAAGACCTACAAGCTGTACGTGGGCGGGAAGTTCCCGCGTTCCGAGAGCGGCCGGGTGTACGAGGTGAGCGACTCCAAGGGCAAGTGGCTGGCGAACGCACCTCTTTCCTCCCGCAAGGACGCTCGTGACGCGGTCGTCGCCGCCCGCAAGGCGTTCGGCGGCTGGTCCGGCGCGACCGCGTACAACCGCGGCCAGATCCTCTACCGCGTCGCGGAGATGCTGGAGGGCCGCAAGGAGCAGTTCGTGCGCGAGGTCGCGGACGCCGAGGGGCTGTCGAAGTCCAAGGCGGCCGCTGTCGTCGACGCCGCGATCGACCGCTGGGTCTGGTACGCGGGCTGGACCGACAAGATCGCCCAGGTGGTCGGGGGCGGCAACCCTGTCGCGGGCCCCTTCTTCAACCTGTCCAGCCCGGAGCCGACGGGCGTGGTCGTCGTCCTGGCCCCTCAGGAGTCCTCGTTCCTGGGCCTGGTCTCGGTGATCGCACCGGTGATCGCGACCGGCAACACGGCGATCGTCATCGCCTCCGAGAAGTCCCCGCTCCCGGCGCTGTCGCTGGGCGAGGTACTGGCCACCTCCGATCTGCCCGGCGGTGTGGTCAACGTGCTCTCCGGCAGGACGGCGGAGATCTCCGCTCCGCTGGCCGCACACCAGGACGTCAACGCGATCGACCTCGCGGGCGCGGACGACGTGCTCGCGAAGGAGCTGGAGATCGCGGCCGCGGACAACCTGAAGCGCGTTCTTCGTCCACAGCCTGTGGATTATTCGGTGACTCCCGGCATCGAGCGACTGACTGCCTTCCTGGAGACGAAGACGGTCTGGCACCCGACGGGTTCTCTGGGCGCCTCCGGATCGTCCTACTGAGGCGCACCGAGTTTCGGGGCCCCGATCAGTGTCCCCGGGGCCCCGTCAACGGGAGAGCCGCGCTTCCCCTCCGTCCAGGGGGAGCGCGGCCCTCTCATGTGTCGCTCAGTGCAGCAGTCCCGTCGCCTGCCCCAGGAGCGGGATGCTCCCCACCGACGAGGCCTGCGCCACCGGCCGCGTCAAGGCCTGCGAGGAGAGCGGCTTGAAGTCGGCGAGCTGGGTGCCGACCCCGTTGTCGAGCGGGTCGACCCCGGTGCCCGCCAGCGGATTGGGCTTGAGGCCCTGGACGGGGCCGGTGACGTAGCCGACCGTGCCGGTCAGGGCCGCGAGACCCGCCTGCGGGTCGATGTTGCCCATCGAGGTGGGCCGGGTGCGCATGACGTCCACGACAGGGTCCGTGTCCGCGACGGCCGGTGCGGCCGCGGCCGCACCGGCAACGACCACGCCGACCGCGGCGGCGATGCGCGCGGTCGTACGGGCCATGGTGGTCTGCTGGGCTGCATGTCGCGCCATCAGGTTTCCTCTTCGAAGAGCAGAGAGCAACTGGTTTGACACGCAGCGTAGTTGACCGGCTCCACTTCAGGGCGCCCCGAACGACGGATTCCCCTGTGCGGGTCAACTGACATATCAGCGCCAGTCCGCAGGGGAAGCCGGACCGACCGATACCCGCCAGGTCCGGGGCGTGCCCGGAGGAAGGGATAATGTCCTCGACGCGTCCGATGCGCGGCCGTACCAAGTCGATTCACAGAAGGTACAGAGAATTGGGTTCCCATCCCCCGATACCCACCCGCGTGGTGCTGCTCTGCGGACCCTCCGGCTCTGGAAAGTCCCTTCTCGCGGCCGACTCCGGGCTCCCCGTGCTCCGCCTCGACGACTTCTACAAGGAGGGCACGGACGCGACGCTTCCGCAGGTGGAGGGCAGCGCCGACATCGACTGGGACCACCCGCTGTCCTGGGACGCGGACAAGGCGGTCGCCGCGATCGAGGAACTGTGCCGTACGGGGCGTACGACGATCCCCGTGTACGACATCTCGCTGAGCGCCCGTACCGGCACGGAGGCCCTGCGCATCGAGCGGACGCCGCTGTTCATCGCGGAGGGGATCTTCGCCGCCGAGATCGTCGAGCGCTGCCGGAAGCTGGGCGTGCTGGCCGACGCCCTGTGTCTGTCGCGGGGCCCGGTCACCACGTTCCGCCGCCGCTTCCTGCGGGATCTCAAGGAGGGCCGCAAGTCGGTGCCCTTCCTGCTGCGCCGCGGATGGCGCCTGATGCGCGCCGAGCGCTCCATCGTGGCCCGTCAGGCCGCCCTGGGCGCCCATCCCTGCGACAAGGACGAGGCCTTGGGCCGCCTGACCGCCGCGGCCGCCGGGCGCCGCGCGACCGCCCGCCCGACGGCGGCGTAGTCACCGGCTCCCGGGGCCGCCGCTTCCGTCAGCCGCCCGGGCAGCCCGCGGTCGCGCCGGTCCAGCAGTGGGAGGACCACTTGTTGTCGTCCGAACCGCTGAAGTTGGTGGAGGAACCGGCCGGCAGACCCCAGGTGTCGCCGGCCCAGTTGTCCAACTGGTAGAACCACAGGTTGCTGTCGGGGTCCTTGTTCCTGGCCGAGCTCGCCTTGTTGTCGATCGTGGTCGACGTGCCGTGGAAGACGAGGCCGCTGTAGCTCTTCTTGCTGGACAGCGTGTCGTAGATGCCGCCCGAGTAGTCCAGGAGGCGGTAGATGCAGGCTTCGTCCGTGTTGCACGTTCCGTCGTTGCTGGCCGCCTGAGCGGGGGTCATCGCCGCGAAGACCGCCGCGACGGACATCACCGATGCCACCGCGAGACCGCGTGCTCTCTTCATTCCGTACCCTTCCTTCCGGCGCCGTGAGGCCCCCCGCCCTCGCGGGCCGGGAGCGCCGACTGCGCACGTGACCCTGGCACAGGAACCGGCGCCGTACGGGATCACGTTCCCGTGAATGGCCGAAAGATCGTCGACCACGACCGGAAAGCGCATACTCGAACTGTCTTTCGTCTGGGGGCACTTGACGGTGCGCATCACGAGTGATCACCTGAAACATGCGTAACAGGACGACCACGGTGGCCCGCACCGGCGCGACGATCACTCTGGCGACCGCCGTCGCCCTCCTGGCCACGGCCTGCTCCTCCGGGCAGGCGGACCGAGGCGCACAGGGCGGACCGGCCCGCGAGGACACCACGCCGGTCGTCGCCACCTCATTCGCCCACGCTCCCAAGGCGTACCCCCTGGACGCCTACAAGCCGACCACGGAAGAGACCGAGACGGTCAATCGCGCGGTCGACGTCCTGACCCGTTCCTGCATGAAGAAGTTCGGCGTGAGCCGGCCCGCCTACGAGGCGCCCCCGGGCAGCATTCCCACCAACGCGCGCAAGTACGGGCCGACCGACCTGGCATCGGTCCGCGTGTACGGCTACAAGCCGCCGCTGCCCGACGGCGTCACCAGGCAGGAGGCCGTGGCCGCGCAACAGCGGGACGCGGCACGGGAACAGGCCATCACTCCCGCCGCCACGGCCGTCTCCACCGGCACCGCGCAGCAGGCCGACAAGAAGAGCGGCGCGGCCGCAGCCGAGGTCCCGGCCGGCGTTCCCCGGGGCGGCTGCCAAGGGCAGGCTCAGCGCCAGGCCCTGGCCGACCGGGCCGCCGACGACCTGATGACGGTTCAGAACCTGTTCGTCCAGGCCTCCGCCACCACCCGCGAGGACCCGGCGACCGTCGCGCTCGACAAGCGGTGGAGCGCCTGTATGCGCAAGTCCGGCATGAACTACCCCGACCCGCTCTCCGCCGTCGACGACTCGACCTGGCGCACCCAGAAGACGAGCCCGAACGGCCCGCACCCGAACTTCCCCGCGCCCTCGGCCAAGGAGATCCGCACGGCGCAGGCCGATGTGCGCTGCAAGACCGCCACCGACTACGTCGTGACCCGACACGCCGTCGAGTCCGGCCACCAGAAGCAGCTCATCGAAGAGCACGAGGACACGCTCGCGGCGGTGAAGGAACGCAAGCGGCGCATGGTCGAGAAGGCGGAGTCGATCGTGGCGGCCGACAAGGCGGCGCGGTAGGCCGGACGGCAAGCTACGGAGAACGAAAAGAGGTCCAGGCGGACCCCCCGTCCGCCTGGACCTTTCTCATTTCCCCCGTGGTCCCCCGTGACCCCGTTGGTTCCCCCCCGGTACCGCTCCCCCGTACTACCTGTTACCCCTTGCTTCCCCTTGCTTCCCCCCAGACCTTCAGGCGACAAGCTCCCCGAAGGACTCCTCCTCGTCACGGCCGAAGCTGAGGACCTCGTCCTCACGCATGCGGCGGAGCGACCGCCAGATGCTGGACTTCACCGTGCCGACACTGATGTCGAGGATCTCCGCGATCTCCGGGTCGGTGCGGCCCTCGTAGTAACGGAGGACCAGCATCGTGCGCTGGAGTTCGGGCAACCGGGCGAGCGCCTGCCACAGCACGGCGCGCAGCTCGGTGCCGCGCATCGCGTCCGTGTCACCGGGCGTCTCCGGCAGTTCCTCGGTCGGGTACTCGTTCAGCTTGCGGCGGCGCCACGCGCTGATGTGCAGATTGGTCATGGTGCGGCGGAGGTAGCCCCCGACCGCGGCCTTGTCGCTGATCCGGTCCCAGGCCCGGTACGTCGAGAACAGCGCGCTCTGCAGCAGGTCCTCGGCCTCGAACCGGTCACCGGTGAGGTGGTAGGCGGTTGCGTACAGGGAGGCGCGGCGCTCCTGGACGTAGGCGGTGAACTCCGCCTCCGACACCGAGCGACGCTCCCCCGTGTCCTCCCCGTACGCGGCTCCCCCGTGAGCCTTCCCCCCGACCGTGCCCGCAGCTGCCGCCGCGGGGCTCTCCCCCGTGAACGCGTCAACCACCGTCATGTACGCGGTGTGCTGACGCCCGGTGCCGCGAGCGCACCCCCGCCCGCTCACGGCACCGGACTTCTCCGAGCCCCGGGTGACATCGTGGAGCCGCGTGACAACTGCGCTAGTGCTGGTGCTGTGCAGCGTGTTCATCTCGCGCCCCCCGTCGTGGAGTCCCGGTTCTTCGGTTCGTTCGGTCGTGCTTCCTTGCTTGTGTCGAAAAGCTTGCCCGGGCCACTTCATGGCCGTGTCCGCCGACTGTCACAGACCTGTCACAGGGCCCATCCGCAGGCGCGTCACAGCCCGATCACAGAGAAGAGCGGTACGACTACGCAGATGACCACTCGGGGGCTCGCCGTCGCCCGAGAGGGGCCCTCCTTCTGTACGGGAGATGGGTGGGAGCGCTCCAACGGTCGATACCCGGCCATGACATGGGCCAGAATGACGTTCGTGCCTTCCCTGTTGCTGATCGAGGACGACGACGCCATCCGTACGGCCCTGGAGCTCTCTTTGACTCGCCAGGGACACCGTGTGGCCACTGCTGCCACCGGCGAGGACGGTCTGAAGCTGCTGCGTGAACAGCGGCCCGACCTGATCGTGCTGGATGTGATGCTGCCCGGCATCGACGGATTCGAGGTGTGCCGGCGCATCCGGCGCACCGACCAGCTGCCGATCATTCTGCTGACCGCGCGCAGCGACGACATCGACGTCGTGGTCGGTCTGGAGTCCGGCGCCGACGACTATGTCGTCAAACCCGTGCAGGGCCGGGTGCTCGACGCCCGGATCCGTGCCGTGCTGCGGCGCGGTGAGCGCGAGGCGAACGACTCGGCGACGTTCGGCTCGCTCGTCATCGACCGCGCCGCGATGACGGTCACCAAGAACGGCGAGGATCTGCAACTGACACCCACCGAGCTGCGGTTGCTCCTCGAACTGAGCCGCCGCCCCGGGCAGGCGCTGTCCCGCCAGCAGCTGTTGCGTCTGGTGTGGGAGCACGACTACCTGGGCGACTCGCGTCTGGTGGACGCCTGCGTGCAGCGCCTGCGCGCGAAGGTCGAGGACGTGCCGTCCTCGCCCACCCTGATCCGTACCGTGCGCGGCGTCGGCTACCGGCTGGACAATCCTCAGTGACAGAACCGCAGGACGAGCTCCGCGGCTGGGCCGCGGCGCGCAAGGCGATCCTGTCCGGCCTGCGCTTCACCAGTCTGCGACTGCGGCTGGTCGTGGTGTTCGGACTCGTCGCACTCACGGCCGCCGTGTCGGCGTCGGGCATCGCGTACTGGCTCAACCGCGAGGCCGTGCTGACGCGCACCCAGGACGCGGTGCTGCGCGACTTCCAGCAGGAGATGCGCAACCACGCGAGCATGCTGCCGGTGCACCCCGCGCAGGACGAACTCCAGCGCACGGCCGGACAGATGGCGAACAGCAGCCAGCGCTTCAGCGTGCTGCTGGTCGCCCAGGACACGAACGGCAAGACCGTCGTCGGCAATTCCGAGCTGGACACCTTCACGCTGGAGGACGTACCCAAGTCCCTCCAGAAGGCGGTGAACAAGAAGCAGCCGCTGTCCTCGAACAACAAGTCCGCGTACCACCTCTACTGGCAGCGGATCACCGACCACGACAAGCCGTACCTCGTGGGCGGCGCGAAGGTGATCGGCGGCACCACCACCGGCTACATGCTCAAGTCCCTGGAGCCCGAGGAGAAGGATCTCAATTCGCTCGCCTGGTCCCTGGGCATCGCCACGGGCCTGGCCCTGATCGGCTCGGCGCTGCTGGCCCAGGCCGCCGCGGGCACGGTCCTCAAGCCGGTGCACCGGCTGGGCATCGCGGCCCGCCGCCTGGGCGAGGGCAAGCTGGACACGCGACTGCGGGTGTCGGGCACGGACGAACTCGCCGACCTCTCCCGTACGTTCAACCACACGGCGGAGGCCCTCGAAAAACGCGTGGACGACATGAGCGCCCGCGACGAGGCGTCCCGCCGCTTCGTGGCGGACATGTCCCACGAACTCCGCACGCCGCTCACCGCGATCACCGCCGTGACGGAGATCCTGGAAGAGGAACTGGACGCGGAGACGGGCAGTGTCGACCCGATGATCGAGCCGGCCGTACGGCTCGTCGTCAGCGAGACCCGGCGCCTCAACGACCTCGTCGAGAACCTGATGGAGGTCACCCGCTTCGACGCGGGCACCGCCCGGCTCGTCCTCGACGACGTGGACATCGCCGACCAGATCACCGCGTGCATCGACGCCCGCGCCTGGCTGGACGCGGTGGACCTGGACGCCGAGCGCGGCATCACCGCGCGCCTCGACCCCCGCCGCCTCGACGTGATCCTGGCGAACCTGATCGGCAACGCGCTCAAGCACGGGGGTTCGCCGGTACGGGTGTCCGTGCGCGTGGAGGGCGAAGAGCTGATCATCGAGGTCCAGGACCACGGTCCCGGCATCCCCGAAGACGTACTCCCGCACGTCTTCGACCGCTTCTACAAAGCGAGCGCGTCCCGCCCCCGCTCGGAGGGCAGCGGCCTGGGCCTCTCCATCGCCCTGGAGAACGCGCACATCCACGGCGGCGAGATCACCGCGGCGAACGCGCCCCAGGGGGGTGCGGTCTTCACGCTGCGCCTGCCGCAGGACGCGTCGGAACTGCTCACCGACGACCTCCGCGACGCGAATGGGAACGGGCACGGGAACGGCCCCGGGAACGGACACGGGAGCGGGAACAGCACAGAGGACACCGCCGGATGACGACCGCACGACTCCTCCACCGCCGAGGCGCGGGCCGCGCACGGCTCCTTCGCCGCCGGGGCACGAGCCAGGTACGGCTCGTCCACCTCCGTGACACGGGACGCGCACGATCCCTCCGCTCGCAGGGCGGGCGCGTCGCACGGCTCCCGCGTGTCCGGCGTCCGGCAGGTCGGCCGCGTTCAGCGGGTCCGGCGGGCCTGCCGCGTCCGGCAGGTCCCGCAGGTCTGCCACGTCTTCGGGGCCTGCGGCCCTGGCTGGTCGTTCCGTTGCTCGCCGCGCTGCTGGCGGGCTGCGGCATCCGGTCCACTCAGGTCCCGACGGACTTCGGTCCGGCGCCGTCGCGGGTGCCCTGTGCGCTGTCCGGCCCGGACATCTCCACCCAGTCCTCCCGGGGCGTGCCCGTCCAGGTCTTCCTCCTCTGCTCCGGGCAACTGGTCACGGTCGACCGCTCGGTCCGGATCCCGGACGGTACGGCGGAGGCGGCGCGGCGGGTCCTGGTGGCCCAGGGGCTCCTCGACGAGCTCGCCGAGACGCCCTCCGCGCCGGAGCAGCAGGCCGGGTACACGACGGACGTGCGCGGCGGTATGACGGTCAGTGGGCCCCGGGACAAGGATCCCGAGGACACGCTCCGGCTGAGCACGTCGCCCGAGGACCTCACGTCCTCCGCCCTCGCCCAGATCATCTGCACCTTCTCCGACTCGGCCGCGGCCCAGGACGACGGCTCCGTCATCCTCGGCGGCCCCGCCCCGTCCCCCCTCCTCAGCTACGAGTGCACCCCCGAGGTCCGCTCCGATCCCCTCACCAAGTCACCACCGTCGACGACGGTCGGGGGGGCGTGACGTGTCGGCGCGCTGAGTTTGTTCGCCCTCTCCGCCCCTACCCGTCCCGTACCCGGGGGCCGCACCCCCGGACCCCCACTCAAAAGATCGCGCAGTTCCCCGCGCCCCACAAAGGAGCGAGCGGAACCGGGCGAAAACACACCGCCCGGAACCGATCGTGCCGCACCCCGCGTCTTGGGGGGCGTGCAGCGTCAAGGTTCAGACGGCGGCAGCGCCGTGACCCGCGTCCGTGTGGCAGGAGGTGTCCTCCTCGTCGCACACCTGGCCCTCGTCGCCTGGATCACACTGCGCCCCTTGGACGTCCCCTGGGTGAGCGCCGCCAACCTGCGGCCCTTCGCGGGCATCAGAGCCGACCTCACACTGGGCCCGGAGGTGGCGGCCCGCCGCATCGCGGAAGGCCTGGGCCTGCTCGCGCCGCTGGGCGTCCTGCTCCCGATGGCGGGCGGCAAGCTCGCCGTCTCCCCGCTCGGCTCCCTCATCCGCACGGTCGCCGCCGGCGCCCTGCTCTCCCTGGGCATCGAGCTCCTGCAGACCGGCGTCCCGGGCCAGGTCGTGGACGTGGACTCCCTGCTGCTCAACACGGTCGGCGTGGCACTCGCCCATATCGCGATCGTGCCCGCCGCCAGGGCCAGGCTCCGCCGCCGGGCCGAGACCCGACGCCGCGCGGCCCTCCCCCGGGAGGACACGGCTCAGGGTCGGACCCCGACGATTCCCAGGGTCGGGATCGCACCGTAGAGCGAGGCTTGGCCCACTTCGTCCCCGTAGCGTTGAAGACATCGAAGCCGGACACCCCGGCACTCAACGACGGTTCGCGAAGGAGCCACCATGACCGCCCTTGCCCGCCCCACCAACGGCCGCATGATCGGCGGAGTGTGCGCAGCGCTGGCACGGCGCTTCGGCACCTCCGCGACCACGATGCGCGTGCTCTTCGTGCTCTCCTGCCTGCTCCCGGGCCCGCAGTTCCTGCTCTACATAGCGCTGTGGATCCTGTTCCCGTCCGAGGACAAGGCCGCCCGCACGGCCTGGTGAGCCCAGCTGCCCTCGCACACGCGCCGGTGGGGCGCACCCAACCAGGGTGCGCCCCACCGGCGTTCGCAGAAGTGGAGGACCTCAGCCCAGCGGAATCCCGTTCACCGGCAGCCCATGCACCGGCAGCCCGCCGAGCAGCCCGGCCACGGGCGCGGCCGGCCCGTCGGCGAGCACCTTCGCGGCGGCGGGCCGGGCCGCGGCCAGACCCCCGCCGAGCGCGCTCTTTCCCTGGGTGAGCGCCTCACCGGCCCCCGGCAGCGCCTTGGCGACGTTCTCCGCCGGCAGCGTCTGGGTGACGGTGTCCAGCGCCGAGGAGGCGTCGGGCACGGCCGGCGCCGCGTTCGCGGCGCCCGCGCCGGCAGCGGCGAAGGCGGCACCGAGAGCGGCGACACCGAGGGTCTTGGCAGCAGACTGCTTCATTTTGGATGCGTCCTTGGATCCGTGAGACGGGGATGTGAGCGGTCCAAAAACGTAAACACGCAGAGCCGACCTCCGCAAACATCAAAAAGCGATCGAGTCATGGAGAAGGAGTGAAGACCCGGCCGCTTTCCGACCCCTCCGATCAGGTCTGATTCTCCACAGACCCCCTGGTGGAAGCAGTCTGCTGGAACAGCCATTCGGACTTCAGCTCCGCATATCCGGGCTTGATCACGTCATTGATCATTGCCAGCCGTTCATCGAAAGGAATGAATGCTGACTTCATAGCATTGACAGAGAACCACTGCATATCATCGAGCGTATAACCGAAAGCCTCGACAAGGTGCTCGAATTCCCGGCTCATACTGGTGCCCGACATAAGTCGATTGTCCGTATTCACGGTCGCCCGGAAATGCAGCCGCCGCAGCAGTCCGATCGGATGAGCGGTGTACGAGTCGGCCGCGCCGGTCTGGAGGTTGGAGCTCGGGCACATCTCCAGCGGGATGCGCTTGTCACGCACGTACGAGGCGAGCCGGCCGAGCTCCACGGAGCCGTCCTCGTGGACGTGGATGTCGTCGATGATGCGCACGCCGTGACCGAGCCGGTCGGCGCCGCACCACTGCAACGCCTGCCAGATCGAGGGGAGCCCGAAGGCCTCACCGGCGTGGATGGTGAAGTGGTTGTTCTCCCGCTTGAGGTACTCGAAGGCGTCCAGGTGCCGGGTGGGCGGGTAGCCGGCCTCGGCGCCGGCGATGTCGAAGCCGACGACACCCAAGTCCCGGTAGCGGTTCGCCAGTTCGGCGATCTCCAGGGCGCGGGCCGCATGCCGCATGGCGGTCAGCAGGGCACCCACCCTGATCCGGTGCCCGTTCTCCCGGGCGATCCGCTCGCCCTTCCGGAAGCCCTCGTTGACCGCCTCGACGACCTCTTCGAGGGTGAGCCCGGCCTCCAGGTGCTGCTCGGGCGCGTACCGGACCTCGGCGTAGACGACGCCGTCCTCGGCGAGGTCCTCGGCGCACTCGGCAGCGACCCGGACGAGGGCGTCGCGGGTCTGCATGACGGCGCAGGTGTGGGCGAAGGTCTCCAGATATCGTTCCAGGGAACCGGAGTCGGCGGCCTCGCGGAACCAGATGCCGAGCTTGTCGGGATCGGTCTCGGGGAGGTGGGAGTAACTCGTTTCCTGGGCGAGTTCGACGATCGTCCCGGGGCGCAGCCCCCCGTCGAGGTGATCGTGCAGCAGGACCTTGGGCGCCCGGCGGATCTGTTCCGAGCTCGGGGTGTTCTGGATCTGGCTCGTCATTTTCGCACTGTACGCCCTACGCGCGTAGATCTCCCGTTGTACGAATCCGTCGATACGTAACGGTGACCGTGCGGACGGGTGGCGTACACCGTTGCTTCTGACACTGTTCTGTCATGGCACAGCAAGCGACACCGGTTCGCAGAGCCCGGCTGGGCAGGGCGCTCGGCCCGGAGCCGACGTCGGTCAGCGGAGTGGTTCTGCTGCTCCCGGGCGGCGAGGAGACCTCCGCCCGCAGACCGTCCCCCATGATGGCGACCGCCTCCGTACGCGCGTTGGGACGCCGCCTCACCCGCGCGGGACACGCGGAAGGCCTGATCACCCACGTGGTGCACTACCGCTTTCGCGGCTGGAACGGCAGCGAGGCACATCTGGCGCGTGACGCGTCCTGGGCCACCGACGAGGTCGTACGCCGCTACGGAGACGTCCCGGTGTGCCTGGCCGGCGTGGACATGGGCGGCCGCGCGGCACTGCGGGCGGGCGGGCACACGGCCGTCAACTCCGTACTGGCGCTCGCCCCTTGGCTGCCCGAGGAAGATGTGGCGGCACCGCCCGAACCGGTGAAGCAGCTGGCCGGGCGCCGCGTGCTGATCGTGCACGGCACCAATGACCAGCGCACCGACCCGGAGCTGTCCTTCCGGCTCGCGGCACGCGCCAAGAAGGCCAACCGGGACATCTGCCGCTTCGAGGTCCACTCCGACGGGCACGCCCTGCATCAGTACCGGTCGGAAGTGCTTGCGCTGGCGGAGAACTTCGTGATGGGGGCGCTGTTCGGCCGGACTTTGTCCCGCCCGCTCGAGGATGCGCTTGCGGCGCCTCCGCCGCTCGGGCTGCGGATGCCACTCGCCTCCGGGTTCGGGAAGGCCCTGCGTCACTAGGCCGTCGGTGTCCGCGGGGTGCAGCGGACCGGTCGCGCCCACGCGGCGGAGCCTCATGTGTCACAGCCCGCGCCCCTGAAGACAGGGGCGCCGCCGATGCCCTCAGTCGGGGAGCAGATGTCCCCTCCTCGACAGCAGGAACTTCTTGAAGGCGGCCACGGGTGGGGTGTCGGGGTGCCCGTCCATCCAGGCCACCCCGATTTCGCGTACCGCGCGGGGGGCGGTGACGGTCAGCTCCACAACCCCCGGGCGGGGTACGGCAGGTGGTGGCAGCAGGGCGACCCCGAGCCCCGCGGCCACGAGGCCCCGTAGTGTTTCCGCCTCCTCGCCCTCGAAGGCGATGCGCGGTTTGAAGCCCGCCTCCTTGCAGAGGTCGTCGGTGATCCGGCGCATGCCGTAGCCGGGTTCCAGGGTCACGAAGATCTCGTCGGCGGCCTCGGCGAGGCGGATGCGTTTGCGGGCGGCGAGGCGGTGGTCGGCCGGTACGACGAGCCGGAGCTTCTGCTCGTCGAGGCGGCGGCCCACCAGGTCGGGCGCGTCCGGCACGGGCGAGGTGAGGCACAGATCCAACTCGCCCGAACGCAGGCCCTCCAGCATCGCCTCGCCGTAGTTCTGCACAAGGCTGAAACGGACGCGGGGATGCTCGGCGCGGAACGCGCGGATCAGGCCCGGCACCGTCTCGGACCCCATGGTGTGCAGGAAGCCGAAGGCGACCTTGCCGGTGGCCGGGTCGGCGTCGGCCCGCACCTCGTCGGCGGCGCGCTCGATCTCGGCCAGGGCCCGCTCGACGGAGCCGAGGAACGTACGCCCCGCGGCCGTGAGGGAGACGGTCCGTCCCCTGCGCGCGAACAGGTCGACACCCAGGTCCTGTTCGAGCCGGACCATGGCCCGCGACAGGGTCGACTGCGGGACCTGCATCTCCTGCGCCGCCCGTGTGACGTGCTCGGTGCGGGCGACCCCGGCGAAGTACGCGAGGCGTGGGGCGAGCACCGCGACGATGTCTTCTGTGTCACTGTACGGTGACAGGTGAGCTTCTGACCTCCGCTGATGCGCCATGGGAACGATTATGGAGTTTCCATGCATTGGACGGATGAGTGGCGGGTCCTTAGGTTCGAAGCATGCCTTCCGCCAGTACCGGGGCGTCCACCACCGTGGACGCCGCCACCACCGCCACTGCCCCTTCCGCGCCGTCCGCGCCTTCGTCCGTCGATTCCCGTATGGCTCCGGGCGGGCCCGGCTACCGCCGGATGAGTTTCGCCCTCTTCCTCGCGGGTGTCGCGACCTTCGCGCTCCTCTACTCCACACAGGCCCTCCTCCCGCTCGTCTCCACGGACTTCGGAGTCACGGCGAGCGAGGCGAGCTGGACGGTGTCGGCCGCGACGGGCGCACTGGCACTCTTCGTGCTCCCCATGAGCGCGCTGTCGGAGCGGTTCGGGCGACGTACGTTGATGACGGCGTCGCTGACGGTGGCGGTGGCGGTCGGACTGCTGGTCCCCTTCGCCCCCTCGATCGGCGCGCTGGTGGTGCTGCGGGCAGTGCAGGGCGCTGCCCTCGCCGGACTTCCGGCGTCGGCGACGGCGTACCTGGCCGAGGAGGTCCGCCCCAAGGCCCTGATCACAGCGATCGGCCTCTTCGTGGCGGGCAACAGTGTCGGCGGGATGAGCGGTCGGGTCATCACCGGCTGGGTGGCGCAGGAGTGGGGCTGGCGGGTGGCCGTCGGCACGATCGGGATCATCGCGGTGGCCTGCGCGATCGCCTTCCGGCTGCTGCTCCCGGCGCCCCGGCACTTCACTGCGGGCTCGCTGCGGCCGCGCGTTCTGGCGCGCACGGTCCGCGACCACCTCGCGAACCCTCTGCTGTGCCGGCTGTACGCGATCGGCGCACTGTTCATGATGGTCTTCGGCGGGGTCTACACGGTCATCGGCTACCGCCTCACCGACGCCCCCTTCTCCCTCCCCCAGGGCGTCATCGGCTCGATCTTCCTGGTCTATCTGGTCGGCACGGTGTCGGCGTCCACGGCGGGCAAGCTCGTCGGACGACTGGGCCGGCGCGGCTCGCTCTACCTGGCGGGCAGCACCACGACCGCCGGTCTGCTGCTGTCCCTGGCCGACTCGCTTCTGCTCGTGCTGCTGGGTCTGGTCCTGATCACCGCGGGCTTCTTCGCGGGGCACGCGGTGGCGTCTTCTTCGGTGAGCCACACCGCGGTGCGTGGCCGGGCCCAGGCCTCGGCCCTCTACCAGTCGGCCTACTACGTCGGCTCCAGTGCCGGCAGCACGCTGGGGGCCGTGGCCTTTCACGCGAGTGGTTGGGCCGGCACGGTGACCCTCGGTCTGCTCGCCGTCCTCGGCGTCGTGACCATCACCGTCTTCGGCTCCCACGCGGCCCGGGCCCAGTCCCGCCGGAAGCCGGCCCTGGCCCACTGAGAGGTTTGTCGCCCCCGCCGCCCCTAAATTGGGCGGTTCCCCGCGCCCCTTTCAGGGGCGCGGGGAACCGCGCGACAAGCCCCCACCGGCCGGCAGCCGAAAGGCCGGTACGGGGCGGGCAGGGGCGGCGGGGGCGAAACGCTCCCCGGCGCAACCTCCTGCGACCTGCGCCTTTTCCCGCTCGGCACGCCATTGTCAGTGGGCTGCGGTAGCTTCCGAAGTGCCGGCGCAACGACGCGCGGGACAGAACGCAGCCACAGGGGTGGGTTGGCTATGAGCAGCGACGGTACGGCGACGACAGACCTGGACGTCCGGCTGGAGAAGCACCGGGTCGAGCTGACCGGTTACTGCTACCGGATGCTCGGCTCCTCCTTCGAGGCCGAGGACGCGGTGCAGGACACGATGGTCCGCGCCTGGCGCAGCTACGACAAGTTCGAGGGCCGCTCCTCCATGCGGTCATGGCTGTACCGGATCGCGACGAACGTGTGCCTCGACATGCTGAACGCGGGCAACAAGAGGGCCCGCCCCATGGATCTCACCGCCCCCTCGCCGCTGGCCCAGGCGGCGCTCACCCCCCGCGCGGACAACACCTGGCTGGAGCCGATGCCGGACGCCCGCGTACTGCCGACGGTCAGCGACCCGGCCGAGGCGGCGGTCGCGAAGGAGTCGGTGCGCCTCGCCTTCATGGCGGCCCTGCAGCAACTGCCGCCGAAGCAGCGGGCCGTGCTCATCCTGCGCGAGGTCCTCGCATGGAAGGCGAGCGAGGTCGCCGAGCTGCTCGGCACCTCCGTGGCATCGGTCAACAGCGCGCTGCAGCGGGCCCGCGCCACCCTCGCCGAGAGCGACGGCACCGGCGCGGAGGCCGCCACCTCGGATCCGCTCGACGAAGAGCAGCAGAAGCTGCTGGAGCGCTATGTCGCCGCGTTCGAGGGGTACGACATGACGGCGCTGACGGCGCTGCTTCACGAGGACGCGATCATGACGATGCCGCCGTTCGATCTGTGGCTGCGCGGCACGGACGACATCACCGGCTTCATGACGACGCTGGGCGCCGCATGCTCGGGCTCCCGCCTGGTGCCGGTCGAGGTCAACGGCCTGCCGGGCTTCGCGCAGTACAAGCCCGACCCGGAAGCGGGGGGCTACACACCCTGGGCGGTGCAGGCGCTGGAGATCTCAAAGGGGCGAATCACCGGGTTCCACTGCTTCCTGGACACCGCCCGTTGGTTCCCGCTCTTCGGGCTTCCCCTCCGACTCGATGAAGCCGGCGGAATCGATGGTGTCGAAGCTGAGGCCGACCAGGTCCAGTAGGGCACGCAGGGCAGGGTCCGGGTTCCTCAGTCGGATCCGGCCGCCGGCCCGACGCGCGGTCAGCTCCAGTCTCGCCAGTACGTCGACGACGGCGAGACCGGGCGGGCCGAGCCCCGCGACATCGCAGACCACGACCCCAACCCCGGTCGCCTCCAGCTGCGCGCGTACGTCGTCACAGAGCCGCGGCACCTCGTCACGGGTGACGGGTCCGGGCAGCACAAGTACGGCGGGGGTCGTGGCGTCCACAGTCAGTAGACCGGCCGGGAGCCGAGAACTCATCGCCGGACATGCCGAACGGGACCGATGGTCGTGCGCAGGTCCACCGATCCCGTTCGCCCCGCGGAGGCCGCCCATCAGCGGCCTCCCGCCGCGTGCCCGGGTCAGGCGATTCGGTCCAGCACGATCGGGGCCGGCGCGAACTCCGTGCCCGCCGCCGCGATGTCGTAGGAGCCCTCGACCGCCTGGAGCGCGTACGCGAAGCGCTCCGGGGTGTCCGTGTGCAGGGTGAGGAGGGGCTGGCCCGCCGTCACCGTGTCGCCCGGCTTGGCGTGCAGTTCGACGCCCGCCCCGGCCTGCACCGGGTCCTCCTTGCGGGCGCGTCCGGCGCCGAGGCGCCAGGCGGCGATACCGATGTCGTACGCGTCGAGGCGGGTCAGGACGCCGGAGGCCGGGGCGCTGACCACGTGCCGCTCGCGCGCGACGGGCAGCTCGGCGTCCGGGTCGCCGCCCTGCGCGGAGATCATGCGGCGCCAGACGTCCATCGCGGAGCCGTCGGCCAGCGCCTTCGCCGGGTCGGCGTCCTTGATGCCGGCCGCGTCGAGCATCTCGCGCGCCAGTGCGATGGTCAGGTCGACGACGTCCGAGGGGCCACCGCCCGCGAGGACCTCGACCGACTCGCGGACCTCCAGGGCATTGCCGGCCGTCAGACCGAGCGGCGTCGACATGTCCGTCAGAAGCGCGACCGTCTTCACGCCGTGGTCCGTGCCCAGGCCCACCATCGTGGAGGCGAGTTCCCGCGCGTCCTCGATGGTCTTCATGAAGGCGCCGGTGCCGACCTTCACGTCCAGGACCAGGGAGCCCGTGCCCTCGGCGATCTTCTTGGACATGATCGAGGAGGCGATCAGCGGGATCGCCTCGACCGTGCCGGTGACGTCGCGGAGCGCGTACAGCTTCTTGTCGGCGGGGGCGAGGCCGTCACCGGCCGCGCAGATCACCGCACCCGTGGTGTCGAGGACGTGCAGCATCTCCTCGTTGGACAGCAGCGCGCGCCAGCCCGGGATCGACTCCAGCTTGTCCAGCGTGCCGCCGGTGTGGCCGAGGCCGCGCCCGGACAGCTGCGGGACGGCGGCGCCGCAGGCGGCCACGAGGGGCGCGAGCGGCAGCGTGATCTTGTCGCCCACGCCGCCGGTGGAGTGCTTGTCGGCGGTCGGGCGGGACAGGGACGAGAAGTCCATGCGCTCGCCCGAAGCGATCATCGCGGCGGTCCAGCGGGCGATCTCACGGCGGTTCATGCCGTTGAGCAGGATCGCCATGTTGAGGGCGGCCATCTGGTAGTCGGCGACCTCGCCGCGGGTGTACGCGTCGATGACCCAGTCGATCTGCTCGTCGCTCAGCTCGGCGCGGTCCCGCTTGGTGCGGATGACGGAGACGGCGTCCATGGCCATGGCTTTCCTTCCGAATGAGGAGCGGCCCCTCCCTGGGATCAGTCGATCAGGAGGGGCCGCAGGGCATTACTTGGTGAGATGGCCCGGGCCGAAGGCCTGCGGCAGCATCTCGGAGAGCGGCAGGATTCCGGCCGGGGTCTCCAGGAGCAGGTCGGCCCCGCCGAACTCGTACAGCAGCTGGCGGCAGCGCCCGCACGGAACGAGGATCTCGCCCCGTCCGTCGACGCAGGTGAAGTGCGTCAGGCGGCCGCCCCCGGTGTTCTGCAGCTGGGAGACCAGACCGCACTCGGCGCACAGGCTGATCCCGTACGAGGCGTTCTCGACATTGCAGCCGGAGACGATCCGGCCGTCGTCGACGAGGGCCGCGGCGCCGACCGGGTAGCCCGAGTAGGGGGCGTAGGCGCGGGACATGGCCGCGCGCGCCACCTCGCGTAGCGCCTCCCAGTCGACGGCCGCTGAACCCTTGTCGGCGGAGGTCACTTGCCCTGCCCCTTC
This sequence comes from Streptomyces sp. NPDC050564, assembly GCF_044457265.1. Lineage (NCBI taxonomy): Bacteria > Bacillati > Actinomycetota > Actinomycetes > Kitasatosporales > Streptomycetaceae > Streptomyces > Streptomyces sp. NPDC050564. The sequence goes on from NZ_JBITGS010000004.1 coordinate 30,750, forward strand.
CGGTACGGCAGGCCGTCCGCCTTCGGCATCCGCAGATGCTGCGCGGAGAGCGAGAGGACGAGCAGCGTCACGATGTACGGGGTGGCGCTCACGATCTGCTGCGGGATGGTGTCGGTGGCGGCGTACCAGACGAACATCCCCGCCGAGACCACGGCGGTGATCAGCGCGGGGACCGTCCGCTTCTTCCACAACAGGTAGGCCGCGCCGAAGACCAGCAGGATCGCGAGGAGCAGGATCAGCGCGTGCACGTTGGTGCCGCCACCGCGCAGGTTGAGGCTGTCGGTGTAGCCGAACAGGCCCGCGCCGAGGGCCAGGCCGCCCGGCATCCAGTTGCCGAAGATCATCGCGGCGAGACCGATGTAGCCGCGGCCGGCCGTCTGGCCGTCGAGGTACACGTTGGACGCGACGATCGACAGGAAGGCGCCGCCGAGGCCGGCGAAGCCGCCCGAAATGATCACGGCGAGGTACTTGTACTTGTACACGTTGACGCCGAGGGACTCGGCGGCCACCGGGTTCTCACCGCAGGAGCGCAGACGAAGACCGAAGGCCGTACGCCACAGCACCCACCAGGTGGCGGGGACGAGAGCCACCGCGACGACCGTCAGGGGCGACAGGTCGGTGACGAGACCGCCGAGCAGGCCCGCGATGTCCGAGATCAGGAACCAGTGTTTCTCGTTGAGCGTGTCCAGCCAGCTGGACAGTCCCGGGATGTCGAAGGTGCCCAGCGAGTCGATCGGCGGGGACTGCTTGGAGGAGCCCTGCGGGGCGTTCTCGAAGGTGAACTTCGACAGGTAGCGGGTGGTGCCCAGCGCCAGGATGTTGATGGCCACACCGGAGACGATGTGGTTGACGTTGAAGGTCACCGTGGCGATGGCGTGCAGGACGGCGCCGAGGGCACCGCCGATGATGCCGAAGGCGACACCGGTCCACGGACCCCACTGGTAGCCGGCCCAGGCACCGAACCAGGTGCCGAGGATCATCATGCCTTCGAGGCCGATGTTGACGACGCCCGCGCGCTCGGCCCACAGACCGCCGAGGCCCGCGAGGCCGATCGGCACCGCGAGGCGCAGCGCCGTGGACATCTGCCCGGTGGAGGTGATGCCGTCCGCGCCGGTGATCAGACGGACGATCGAGGTCAGGATCAGTACGCCCGCGATGACGAGCAGGAGTACCGGAAGGGACATACGGCGGCGGCCCTTGCCGGGCTGCTGCGCCTGCGGCTTGGCGGCGGTCGCGGTGCTCATCGGGCAGCCACCTCCTTCGGGGAGTTGTTGTTGGCGGCGGCCGCGGCCAGTTCCTCACCGACCCGCTTCTGCTGGCGGCGCAGGCCCCAGACGCGTACGGCCTCGTACGAGATGACGACCGCGAAGACGATCAGGCCCTGCATGATCGTGGCGATCTCCTTCTCGTACGCCACCGGAGTCGCGTAGTCGAGGGCCGGGGACGCCTTGTCGAGGAAGGCGATCAGCAGGGCGGCGAAGGCGATGCCGACGGGGTTGTTGCGGCCGAGCAGGGCGATGGTGATGCCGGTGAAGCCGAGTCCGGTCGGGAAGCTCAGGCTGTAGGTGTGGGCGTCGCCGAGCAGCAGCGGAAGGCCGGAGAGGCCGGCGACCGCGCCGGAGATCAGCATCGCGGTGAGCACCATGCGCTTGGCGTCGACGCCGGAGGCCGCGGCGGCGGTCTCGGAGGCGCCGGTGGCGCGCAGGTCGAAGCCGAAGCGGGTGCGGTTGAGGACGATCCAGTAGATGACGCCCATGAGGATCGCGAGGAAGACCAGGCCGTAGATCTCGCCGACGTCAGCGCCGAGGTTGATGCCCTTGACCCAGCCGGACTCCTTCATGACGCCGGTGGTGTTGTTGTTGCCGACCTGCACGCCCCAGATGTTGTCGAGGGTGAGGTAGCCGATGAGGCTGGTGGCGATCGCGTTGAGCATGATCGTCGAGACGACCTCGCTCACACCCCGGGTGACCTTCAGGACGCCTGCGATACCGGCCCAGAAGGCGCCGGTGAGCACGCCGACGAGCAGCAGCACCGGGATCTGCAGGAAGGACGGCAGGGCGAGGTGCGCGCCGACCACCGCGGTCGTCATCGCGGCGAGGCGGTACTGGCCGTCGACGCCGATGTTGAACAGGTTCATGCGGAAGCCGATGGCCACCGCGAGTGCCGCCAGGTAGTACAGCGACGCCTGGTTGATGATCAGCACCTGGACGTCGGAGTACGTCGCCTGCTGGAGCATCAGCGAGTACGGCTCGAACGGGTTCTTGCCCGAGGCGAGCAGCACGACCGAGGTCAGCGCAATCGCCGCGACGAGTGCGATGACCGGGCCGGCCACCGCGAGGAGCACCCGCTCCTTGTCGAACTTCTTCATCGGGCCTCGTCCTCCGGGGCGGCGCTTTCCTCTACATGCTCCAGGTGTCCGGAGGCGGCGCCGGTCATGGCCGAGCCGAGCTCCTCCGGAGTGACGGTCGCCGGGTCGGCGTCCGCCACGAGCCTGCCGTTGTAGATCACCCGCAGGGTGTCGGACAGGCCGATCAGCTCGTCCAGGTCCGCGGAGATCAGCAGGACGGCCAGGCCCTCGCGGCGGGCCTCGCGGATCTGGTCCCAGATCGCGGCCTGCGCGCCGACGTCCACACCGCGGGTGGGGTGGGCGGCGATCAGGAACTTCGGGTTGTGGCTCATCTCGCGCCCGACGATCAGCTTCTGCTGGTTGCCGCCGGACAGGGAGGCGGCGGTGACGTCGATGCCGGGCGTGCGGACGTCGTATTCCTCGACGATCCGGCGCGTGTCCGCCTGGGCGCCCTTGATGTCGAGCCAGACGCCCTTCGCGTTGGGCTTCTCGGTGACGTGACCGAGGATGCGGTTCTCCCAGAGCGGGGCTTCCAGGAGGAGGCCGTGGCGGTGGCGGTCCTCGGGGATGTAGCCGATGCCGTCCTCGCGACGCTTGCGCGTGGACCAGGACGTGATGTCGTCGCCCAGGAAGCGGATGGCGCCGGAGTCGGCGTTCTTGAGGCCGATCAGCGCGTCGATCAGCTCGGTCTGGCCGTTGCCCTCGACACCGGCGATGCCCATGACCTCGCCCGCGTGGATGGTGAAGGTGACGTCGTCGAGGACGCGCTTGACCGCGTCGGCGGTCTCGGCCGTGTCCTGGGTGAGCAGACCGGTGGCGCTCGGCTCGGCGAGCTCGCCGAGCGAGGCGCCGCCCCTCGCGTAGACGGTGAGGGCCTCGACCTCGATCACGGGCTTGTCCGTGACGGTCGACTCGGCGGTCTCCGGGGTGGGCAGTTCGCTGCCGACCATCATCTCGGCGAGCTGACGCGGCGTGGTCTTGGAGGGGACGGCCGTACCCACCGTCGTACCCCGGCGGATGACCGTGATCTCGTCGGCGACCGACAGCACCTCGCCCAGCTTGTGCGAGATGAAGATGACGGACAGGCCCTCGGACTTGAGCTCGCGCAGGTTGTCGAAGAGTGCGTCGACCTCCTGCGGCACGAGTACGGCGGTGGGCTCGTCCAGGATCAGGGTGCGGGCGCCGCGGTAGAGGACCTTGAGGATCTCCACGCGCTGGCGGTCGGCGACACCGAGGTCCTCGACCAGGACGTCCGGGCGGACGTTCAGCCCGTAGCGGTCGGAGATCTCCTTGATCTTCTTACGGGCGGCGCCACCGATGCCGTACAGCTTCTCGCTGCCGAGCACCACGTTCTCGAGCACCGTCAAGTTGTCGGCCAGCATGAAGTGCTGGTGGACCATGCCGATGCCGCGCGCGATGGCGTCGGCGGGCGACGAGAAGGTGACCTGCTCGCCGTCGACGGCGATGGTGCCCTCGTCCGGCTTCTGCATGCCGTAGAGGATCTTCATCAGCGTCGACTTGCCGGCGCCGTTCTCACCGACGAGGGCGTGGACGGTGCCTTTCCGGACACTGAGGTGGATGTCGTGGTTGGCCACCACACCGGGGAAGCGCTTGGTGATCCCCGCCAGCTCGACCGCGGTCGACTGCGCGGTGAGCGGAGGGCTGCTGGACGCGTCGATGGCGCACTCTCCTTGGAAAAGGGGCCAATCTACGCGCGTAGCGCCCCTGCTTTAAATAGTGCCCGGACCTGATCGCACTCGATCCGTTCCGAGCATTCTGCCGCGCGAACGGGGCGCGGGCTGGTCATCCTTCCCGCACCCCGTTCCGTGGCCATAACGCTGCCATTACAGCGTTGCCCTTGGCCATGGTTTCGACGTCTGGTTATCACCTGGTGACGACGTCTTGACCATGGCCGGCGTCATGGTCGTGTTCAGGAGGTCTTGACCGTGATCGAGCCGTCCTTGATGCCCGCCTCGGCCTTCTTCAGCGCGGCCTGCAGGTCGGCGTTGTTCTTGAACACCGGGTTCGAGTCGGCCAGGCCGACACCGCCGGTGGCGAGGCTGGCGCGGACGACGCCGGTCTTGGGCTTGCCGTCGTGCACCGACTTGGCGAGGTTGTAGACCGCGCCGGCGACATCCTTGGTGGCGGAGGTCAGGATGGAGTCCTTGTACTTCGACAGCGCGTCCTGCTTGTACTGGTCCGAGTCCACACCGATGGCCCACACCTTGTGCGCGTTGGCGGACTGGATGACGCCCTGGCCGGACAGGCCCGCAGCGGCGTAGATGACGTCGGCACCGGCGTCGATCTGACCGTCGGCGGCAGCCTTGCCCTTGTCCGGGCTGGCGAAGCCGCCCTCCTGAGGCGTCTGGGTCAGGTACTGCTTCTCGATCTTGATCTTCGGGTTGACCGACTTGGCGCCCTGGACGTAACCGGCCTCGAACTTGTGGATCAGCGGGATGTCCACGCCGCCGACGAATCCGATGTGGTTCTTCTTGGTCGCCTTGGCCGCGGCGACGCCCGACAGGTAGGAGGCCTGCTCCTCGTGGAAGACCATGTCGGAGACGTTCGCGGCCTTGTCCTGCTCGTCGTCGATGATGCCGAAGGTGACCTTCGGGTACTTCGCCGCGACCTCCTTGATGGCCGGCGCGTAGACGAAGCCGACGCCGATCACCGGGTTGTAGCCCGACTTGGCGAGCTGCTCCAAGCGCTGCACCTTGTCGGCGTCCGTCTCGCCCTCCTGCGGCTCCACGTCCGAACTGGTGTAACCGAAGGCCTTGTCGGCCTTCTCCAGACCGGCGAACGCGGCGTCGTTGAAGGACTGGTCGCCCTTGCCGCCGATGTCGTACGCGAGACCGATGCCCTTGCTCTTGCCGCTCTTGGCGGAGGAGGAAGAACTGGTCGAGCTGCTACCACAAGCGGACACGGAGAGAGCAAGGGCTGCGGTTGCAGCGCCTGCAACCGCGATACGGGACAACCGGCGCATGGAACGAGACTCCTTTGTGCAAGCGCCCAAACCAGGCGCTGGTTCCGCCGCAGCGTAACGCGCGTAGACCAGACGGAAAACCCCTTCTGTCCGGTCCGTTATCGAGCTGTGGCCACAGAATGACAACAACGTACGGAAGCGGGGACGGGGCTTGCGGGAGGCAAGGGGGGTGTTCGGGGGCGGGGCCTGGCCGGTACCTGGGCGAGGCCGGGGCAGCCGGTTTTTCGCCCCCTTCGCCCCCACCCGTCCCTTCTTCCTGGGGCTTCGCCCCAGACCCCGCCAGGGGCGCCGCCCCCTGAACCCCCGGCGGGGACTCCGCCCCCAGCCCCACCAGAGTTCCCCCTGGCCCCCAACGGCGGACGGGCTGAACCACCACCTGCCGAGGCCGAAAGATCGAGTCGATGCTCGACGATTCGGACCCCGCCGGAGATCCTCAGCCCGTCCGGCGTTCGAGGACGAGCGCGTCAGCGGGGGGCTGGGGGCGGCAGCCCCCAGGCATACGGGACGGGTAGGGGCGAAGGGGGCGAACAAGGGCTCAGTCACCGCGGTGGGCGCGCGGCACGCGTCGGCGGGGGTGAAGCCCGAGCTTCACCCCCGCCGGCGTTCACGCATCTTCTACGTACCCTCAGGCACTCACTTCGTGTTGACGGTGACCTTGCCGTCGATGATGTCCTGCTTGGCCTTGTCGACGGCTGCGACGACGTCCGTCATGGCCTTGTACTTCGGGTTGGTGTCCGCGAAGCCGACACCACCGTTGTCGAGGCCGCCGCGGACCACGCCGGTCTTGGGCTTGCCCTCGTACACCGACTTCACCAGGTCATAGACCGCGCCGCCGACGTTCTTCAGGGCCGAGCCCAGGATGTAGTCCTTGTACTTGGCCAGCGCCGTCTGCGAGTACTGGTCGGAGTCGACGCCGATGGCCCACACCTTCTTGGAAGCGGCCTCGGAGATCACGCCCTGACCGGAGAGACCGGCCGCGTGGTAGAGGACGTCGGCGCCCGCCTCGATCTGGCCGCTCGCGGCGTCCTTGCCCTTGTCGGGGCTCGAGAAGCCGCCCTCCTGGGCCGTCTGGGTCAGGTACTGCTTCTCGATCTTGATCTTCGGGTTGATCGACTGCGCGCCCTGGACGTAACCGGCCTCGAACTTGTGGATCAGCGGGATGTCCACGCCGCCGATGAAGCCGATGTGGTTCTTCTTGGTCGCCTTGGCCGCGGCCACGCCCGCCAGGTAGGAGGCCTGCTCCTCGTGGAAGACCATGTCGGCGACGTTCGCGGCCTTGTCCTGCTCGTCGTCGATGATGCCGAAGGTGGTCTTCGGGTACTTCGCCGCGACCTCCTTGACGGCAGGCGCGTAGACGAAGCCGACGCCGATCACCGGGTTGTAGCCCGCCTTGGCGAGCTGCTCCAGGCGCTGCACCTTGTCGGCGTTGGACTCGCCGTCCTGCGGCTCGATGTCCCGGCCGCCGATCTTGAACTCCTTCTCGGCCTTCTGGAAACCGGCGTACGCGGCGTCGTTGAAGGACTGGTCGCCCTTGCCGCCGATGTCGTACGCGAGACCGATGCCCTTGCCGGAGTACTTGCCGGACTCGTCGGAGCTGCTTCCGCTGTCTTTGCTGGAGCTGCCGCAACCGGCGGCGGCCAGGGCGACGACCGCTACGGTCACCGCGGCTTGGGAGAACCTCGTCCTCCGAGATATCAGACGCACAGCAAGCACCCTTCATCCCCACGGCACCGTCGCCGGACCGCATCCCCAATTCGCCGTCACCGCAGCGATTTCGGCGCACAGTAACGCGCGTAGAAGGGGAGGGGAACGGTGTTTCTCGTGGCCGTTATCGAACCGTGCCGCCACCGGGTTACGTTTGCGCGCCACCAGTTACGGCCGAGTGACGCAAGTGGATGAAACGGTATCAACGGGGGCATCGAATCAGCCACCCATCGGTATCCTCTCGGCCCCTCACGCCCCTCGCGCGCTCGGCCTCCCGCCCTCCCGGCGATGGCCTCCGGTCAGTCCGCCGCATCCAGCAGCGCCGCCGCCGTGAACAGCTCGACACCGACCGTGATGGCCGACTCGTCCGCATCGAAGTCGCCCCGGTGCAGGTCACGACTGGTCCGGTCGCCCGGCGCACGGACGCCGAGGCGGGCCATCGCGCCGGGTACGTGCTCCAGGTACCAGGAGAAGTCCTCGCCGCCGAGGCTCTGTTCGGTGTCCTCGATGGAGTGCGTCCCGCGCCGGGCGCTCATGGCGTCGCGGAGGAGTTCCGTGACGGCCGGGTCGTTGACGACCGGCGGGACACCCCGGATGTAGTTGATCTCGGACTTGGCGCGGTACAGGTTCGCGATCTCGTCGATGGCCGCGTGCACCAGGTCGGGCGCGGCCCGCCAGGCGTCGAGGTCCAGGCAGCGCACGGTCCCGGAGAGTTCGGCGTGCTGCGGGATGACGTTGCAGGCGTGGCCGGACTCGATCCGTCCCCAGGTCACGGCGAGCCCGCTGCGGGCGTCGACCCGCCGGGCGACGAGAGCGGGCACGTCGGTCACGACGCGGGCGGCGGCGGTGACGAGGTCGGTGGTGAGGTGAGGGCGCGCCGTGTGACCGCCCGCGCCGTCGAGTGAGACTTCGAGCCGGTCGCACGCCGAGGTGATGGCGCCGTGCCGCAGACCGATGCGCCCCGCATCCACCCTCGGGTCGCAGTGCACGCCGATGATCTGCCCGACGCCGTCGAGGACGCCCGACTCGATCGCGTCCGGAGCGCCGCCGGGCAGCACCTCCTCCGCGGGCTGGAAGATCAGCCGTACGGGCCGGGGCAGCCGCCCCTCGCGGTGCAGCTCGGCGAGGACCAGCCCGGCGCCGAGGACGACCGCGGTGTGCACGTCGTGGCCGCATGCGTGGGCGCGGTCGGGCACGGTCGACCGGTACGCGCATTCGGTCTTCGTGTCCGGAATGGGCAGCGCGTCGATGTCGGCGCGCAGCGCGAGCATGGGCCGTACGCCGTCCCAGTCGCCGATGTCACAGATGAGGCCGGTCCCGGTGTCGAGGACGCGCGGCTTCAGGCCCGCCTGCTCCAGGCGCGCCTTCAGCGCCGCCGTGGTGCGGAACTCCTGGTTGCCGAGCTCGGGGTGCATGTGCAAGTCGCGGCGGAACGCGACAAGTTCGGCGCGCAGTGCCTCGGGCAGCGCGCCGGGGAGCTGCGGGTCCCCGGGGAGATCGGCCTCGGACTCTCGGGACATCAGTTGGTTCACCCTCTGAAGGGTAAGGCGATCGGGCGGCCAACTGACCCACGATCAACAAAACTTCAACCCGTTAGGGGAAGAAAATCTGGCCGCACGGCGCATAGGTTTCTGCGGGGATGGGTAAACTCGCCCGGCTTTCCGGGCTATTGGATCTTGAACCAGCCCGGTCGGGCATCCCATGATCCGAATCCGCCGGGGGTTACCCACGGACTCAGTCCGGGAAACGCCCGGAGTGCCCGAGCCCATTCCCGTACCCCACAGTCCCACAGATCTCGCTCCGCGGATTCCGGAAGCGCCACCGCCACGCTGCGCTTTCGACACGGACCGTGTCCGGTGCTCAGCCGAAGCGGCCCGCCACGTAGTCCGCCGTTCGCCTGCCCTCGGGGGTGCTGGGACGTGCTCCGTCGGGCCGTGCTCGACGATGCCGCCGGGGGTGCCCTGCTCGGCGAGGAAGCACGCGCACTGCTGCGAGACGCGGGCCGCCTGCTGCATGGTGTGGGTGACGATCACGACGGTCACCTGACCGGCCAGTTCGCGGATGGTCTCCTCGGCGGGTGGACGTGGGGTCGAGTGCCGAGCAGGGCTCGTCCATGGGCAGCACCCGGGGGCGTACGGCGAGCGCGCGGGCGATGCACAGACGCTGCTGTCGGCCGCCGGAGAGCGCGCCGCCGGGCTGCCGCAGCCGGTCCCGCACCTCCGTCCACAGGCCGGCCCTGGTCAGGCTCTGCTCGACCAGCTCGTCCTTCTCGCGGCCTCGCGCATGCGGTTGAGCGTGCGCGGGAAGGTCGACTTGCCGCATCCGGAGGGACCCGAAGATCCGGTCACCGAACCCTCGGGCCGCGTACGGCCGCCGGGGAGTGGGCCTTGGGAAAACCGTGTGCCGGATGAAAGTGTGCCGGACACGGATATACCCGTCCCCGACACCATATGTCCGTTCGGTGCGTCACCCGTGAAGCTTCTGCAAGCCGCCTCCGAGGTTCTGCAAGCCGCCTTTACACCGCCGCCACCGACGACAGCCGATGCACATCCCGAGCCGTCCCGGTGACTCCCGACAGGAATCCCTGCGCCCTCGGTGACGCGTTCTCCGTCAGCCAGGTCGGATCGATGTCGCAGACGGCGACGCGGACCTCGGTGCCGACCAGGGCCAGCGGGAGGGTGTGGACGACCGTCGACGGGAAGCTCAGGATCGTACGGCCGATGGGGCCGCGGCGGGCGATCAGTTCGAGCGGCAGGTCGGGGCGGACGATTTCGAGGCCCGTCTCGGCGGCCAGGCGGTGCAGCTTGTCGGTGCTCTCACGGCGATGGGCGAAGTAGCGGGTCGCGCCGTGCGCCCCCGCGAGGCTCTTGACCGCCGCCAGGTAGCGGTCCGGGTCCACCACGCCCGTCTCCACGAGCGAGGTGCCGACCAGGTCCGCGCCCTTGGTGATGCGGGGCGGGCCGAAGCGGGCGCGGGTCCAGGAGAAGTCGTTGGCGGTGATGCGGACGCCGTCCGGGGCCGAGTCGATCGGCATGGAGGAGAAGACCTCGACCGTGCGGCGGTCGTTCGGGGTCAGCCGGCGGCGCGCCGACGCGGACACCGGGGCGAAGATCACGTCGCGGGCGCCCGGACGGCCACCGCGCCGGTGCCAGCGCACCAGGCGCTCGCCGCGGGCGAGTTGGGCGACGAACTCCATCGTCGCGGTGCCGTCGTCGACCACGACCAGGTCGCGGGCGCGGGTGATCGTCAGCAACAGCTGAACGTAACGGGAGAACGGGTCTCCCATGACGATGCGCTTGGCTTTGCGGAGCAGCGGGGCCAGGCCGCCGATCGTGTGGAAGGGGGCCGTGGTGCCGCCGCGCGCCTCCTCCCAGCGGACCTGGTGGCCCTCGTCGCGGGCCAGTTCCGCCATCCGGCGCAGCTGACCGCGGGTCATCGGGTCGTTGGGAGAGAGGACGACGAGGGTGAGCCCCGCGCCGGACACCGGCCCGGCCACCCCGGAGGCCCCCACGCCGGACACCGGCCCGGCCACCCCGGAGGCCCCCACGCCGGACACCGGCCCGGCCACCCCGGAGGCCCCCACGCCGGACACCGGCCCGGCCACCCCGGAGGCCCCCACGCCGGACACCGGCCCGGCCATCCCAAAGGCCTCCGCGCCGGACACCGGCCCGCTCGCCTCGGAGGGCCCCGCGCCGGGCGCCGTGGTGCTGTGGGCATGCACGTGCGCCCACTCCAGCACGTTCAGGAGCTGTACCGGACTCTCGACGAAGGCGAGAGTGTGGCAGCCGGCGGAACCGGCGCGGGGGCTCATCGTCGTACGACCGTCCCGTCGTAAGGAAATCAGGGCCGTCAGACCGCGACCGGCTCGCCCGCGGCCGCGGCGATCTCCGCCTCGGCGACGACGCCCGTGACGCGGCGCAGCTTCTTCATGGGGCCGAGCTCGGACTCGTAGACCTTCTTGACGCCGTCTCCGAGGGAGGCCTCGATGGTGCGGATATCGCGGACGAGGCGGGTCAGACCCTGCGGCTCGACCGAGGCGGCCTGGTCCGAGCCCCACATGGCGCGGTCGAGGGTGATGTGGCGTTCGACGAAGGTGGCGCCGAGGGCGACCGCGGCGAGCGTGGTCTGCAGGCCCGTCTCGTGGCCGGAGTAGCCGATCGGGACGTTCGGGTACTCGGCCTGCAGGGTGTTGATGACGCGCAGGTTGAGCTCCTCGGCCTTCGCCGGGTAGGTCGACGTGGCGTGGCAGAGCAGGATGTTGTCCGAGCCGAGGACCTCGACCGCGTGGCGGATCTGCTTCGGGGTGGACATGCCGGTGGAGAGGATGACCGTGCGGCCGGTGGCGCGCAGGGCGCGCAGCAGCTCGTCGTCGGTCAGGGACGCGGACGCGACCTTGTGGGCCGGGACGTCGAACTTCTCCAGGAAGGCGACGGCCTCGGTGTCCCACGGGGAGGCGAACCAGTCGATGTTCTTGCTCTTGGCGTAGTCGTCGATCTGGCGGTACTCGTCCTCGCCGAACTCCACGCGGTGGCGGTAGTCGATGTAGGTCATCCGGCCCCAGGGGGTGTCGCGCTCGATGTCCCACTGGTCGCGCGGGGTGCAGATCTCCGGGGTGCGCTTCTGGAACTTGACGGCGTCGCAGCCGGCCTCGGCGGCCGCGTCGATCAGCTTGAAGGCGTTCTCGAGCTCGCCGTTGTGGTTGATGCCGATCTCACCGACGACGTAGACGGGGTGCCCCGGGCCGGCGGTCTTCGAACCGAACGTGCGCAGACGGGAGTTGGTGCTCATGGTGGAGAAGTTCCTTACTTGTCGAGGGAGTCGAGAGAAGGGCCGAGGATCCAGCTGGCGATCTCTCGGATCGCGCCGTCGCCACCGGGGACGGTGGTGACCGCGCGTGCGGCGCCGCGCACGACGTCGTGGGCGCTCGCGACCGCCACGGGCCAGCCCACGAGGGCGAAGCACGGGAGGTCGTTGACGTCGTTGCCGACGTAGAGCACGCGCTCAGGCGCGATGCCCTGCTCCTCGCACCACTGCTTCAGTGCGAGGTCTTTCCGGTCGATGCCGTGGAGGACCGGGATCTGCAGCTTCCGGGCTCTGGCGGCGACGACCGGGTTCTTTTCCGTGGACAGGATCAGCATCGTCAGACCGCTCTTGCGGAGGGCGGCGATACCGAGGCCGTCCCCGCGGTGCACGGAGACGAACTCCCGTCCGTCGGAGTCGATCAGCACCCTGTCGTCGGTCTGGGTGCCGTCGAAGTCGAGGACGACCGCGTCGATGTCGGCTGCGGTCGGGAGCGTGCCGGGGCGGTTCGCGTCGAAGAGCGGCGCGAGGGCCCGGGCACGGGCGAGGTCGTGCGGGTCGTCGATCTCCAGCACGCGGGCCGGGTCGGTGCGCACCAGTTCCGTACGCCCGAAGAAGCGGTGCTGGTGCTCGCGCAGGCCCGCCGCGTCCATGGCGTACGCGGCGCCGGTCTCCAGGAGGTCCTGGGGCCGGTCCTGACGGCGCGGGCGGAAGGACTTGTCGTGGTTGACGCCGTAACCACCCTCCGTGGTCGTGGAGTTGGCGACCTTGGTGGCGCCGCCGACCACACCCGTGCGGGTGGTCTCGACGACCTGCGGGTCGTCCGCCGCGTCCCGCCAGATGAAGCCGTGGAACGGGGCCACCGTCAGGGCCGTGTCCGCGCCGTTCTCGACGACCGCCGCGGCGACACCGTCGATGTCCTCGCGGACGATGAACGGGCTGGTGCACTGAACGAGGAGGACCACGTCGACCGCCGCGCCGTGCAGCGCCTCGTGGGCGTCCATGGCGTGCAGCACGGCCGCCTCGGAGGTGGCGGTGTCGCCGGCGATGGCGGCGGGGCGCAGCACGACCTCGGCGCCGGCCTCGCGGGCCGCGGAGGCGATCGCCTGGTCGTCCGTGGAGACCACGACGTCCGTGACGAGCCGGGTCGCGCGGCACTCGCGCACCGCGCGGGCCACCAGCGGCACACCGCCGACCGGGAGGAGGTTCTTCGCGGGCACGCCCTTGGAGCCGCCGCGCGCGGGGATCACCGCGAGCACGCGGCGCACTGGCGCCGCTTGGCCCGCTTCGGAGTTGGTCATGCGCTGTTCTCCTTGACGAGGGAGGCGTGAAAGACGAGGGGGGCGAGGGGTCCCAGGGCTCTGGGCTGCATCGCTCACAGCTCGCCCATGCGCCGGATCACCGGTGCCACCCGCTGGACGCCGTGGCGGTAGGCGCCGCGGGCCGCTCTGCGCACGATCTGCCGTACGGGGCTGGGCTGCTTGTCCGCCGCGGGCGCGCCGGGCAGCGGGCTGCCGTCCGGGCCGAGGTGGTGGCGGGCGAGGATGCCGGGCAGATAGCCGGGCGCGGTGACGGGCGTGTAGTAGGGGGCGAGGGCCGGGAGCTTGTCCGCTTCCAGCAGCTCCGTGATGCGGAACCGGGCCACGTCGAAGGCCGTCTCGTACGACCCTCCCCCAGGGGGTGGACCCCCAGCGGCGACGCCCTGCCGGGCCACCCACGCCGCGTCGGGCGACGGCCGGTGTCCGGCGTCGAGCTGGTCCCAGGAGGCGAGGCAGCCCGAGCCCACGAAGTGGTGGTTGCCGAGCGCCTCGCGCACCCCGAGGTCACTCAGGACGACGGTGGGGACCCGACGGTGCAGGGACTCCAGGGCCGCCGTGGAGCTGATGGTGACCAGCAGGTCGGTGCGGTCGAGGACCTCGCCCATGTGCCCGTAGACCAGGCGGAAGTTGGCCGGCGGGTCCGCCTTCTGCACCAGCTTCTGGTAGGGCAGCTCCTCGATGTGCGTGGTGTGCTCGCCCGGCTTGGAGCGCAGCTTCAGCAGGACCTCGCGGTCCGGGTGCAGCCGTGCGTGCTGGATCAGCCGGTTCAGCAGGTACGTACGGTCCTTGCGGCTCTCCGGTACGGAGGGCTGGGCGGCGAACACGACCGTGTACGGGTCGTGTCCCCCGGCGGGGTACGCGTTGCCGCCCAGGAAGGGCAGTGCGACCTCGGTCACCGACGAGGCGTCGGCGCCGACTCCTTCGTACACGGCCCGGAAACGGTCCGCGTCCTGACGGGAGTTGGCGAGGACGAGATCCGCGCCGTGCCGCAGCAGCAGGCCGTCGGCGAGCTTCTCATAGACGACACCGACATAGCCGGTGACGACCACGGGCCGCTTCTCGCGCGCCTGCCAGGCATGTGCCAGGCCGTGCAGCATCGCCTGGACGGCGCCGCCGACGAGGGCGAGGACCAGTACGTCGTACTGCTCCTTCGCCATCTCGCGCAGGAATTCGACAGCGGTGACCTCGCGGAGAGAATCCGCGCGGACGCCGACTTCTTCGAGCTGGCGGGCGGTGGGAGTGGCACGGCCGCGCAGGAGGAATCCGTCGAGGCGAATGTCCGATTCGGCAGGAGAAATGCGGTTCGCGGTGAGCGAACCCCATTTCCACCGAGTATCGGAATCCGCGAGGACGGCGACCCGCAGGGACTTCGTGGTACTTGCTGGCACGTCCAAGACGCTAGGAAGCCATTTCGAGTTGCGGCCCAACCTGAATGCAACAAAGGGTTAACAGCACATCGACGAATGGCGAATCGGGCCGGTTACGCACAGCAAAAAAGCCCGGTTCACAGCTTCGCCACGCGCCGTTCACCTGACATCAAGCCGCCGGTCAAGACGAATGCCGGGCCGCCGCCTAACGTCACGTGGGTGGTCAAGCTCTCCGTCATCGTGCCGTTCTACAACGTGCAGCAATATGCGCCCGACACCCTGAAGAGCCTGCGTGCGAACGCTCGCGCAGACTTCGAATTCATTCTCGTCGACGACTGCTCGCGCGACGAGACACCGGACATTCTCGCGCGCGCGGAGCGCGAGCTCCCGGGCGCGGTGTATGTCAGACACGAGGAGAACGGAGGACTGGCCACCGCACGCAACACGGGGATCGACAAGGCGCGCGGCGACTACCTCACGTTCCTCGACGGGGACGACTGGCTCGCCCCCGGCTATTACGAGCAGCTCCTCGCCTCCATCGAGGACTTGGGCTGCGACTTCGTCCGTACGGACCATGTCCAGTGCACCGCCCGAGCCCGCAGCATCCACCGCGTTCCACACGGCCGGCGGGGAGTGGTGATGCGTCCGCGCGACGCGATCCTGCCCGCCGACCGGTCCACCTCCGTCGACTACGCCTACGCCTGGGCGGGCATCTACCACCGCAGGCTGGTCGACCGCGGCCTGCTCCACTTCACCGACGGGCTGCGTACGGCCGAGGACCGGCCGTGGATCTGGAAGCTGCACCGGGAGGCGGAATCCTTCGCCACGGTGGGGCTGCTCGGCGTGTTCTACCGGCGTGGCGTAGCCTCCTCTCTCACCCAGATCGGTGATGTGCGTCAGCTCGATTTCATTCGCGCGTTCGACCAGGTGGTGGCCGAAACCGCCACGGACCGTGACGCGGAAAAGCTCCTGCCCAAAGCCGTGCGCACGTATTGCGCGATTATTTCCCATCACCTGGGATCCATCGAAAGGTTCGAGCCAGCGGTGGCACGGAAACTCAAGTCGATGAGTGCAGTCGCCCTTCGGCGCATGCCGCAGGACGTGCTCGACGACGCCCTCGACTCGATGGATGTCCAGCGCGCCACGCGCCTGCGCCGGCTGCGCCGCCGTCCCGCTCCGGCCGCGGGGGTGGCCGCGTGACCACCCAGATCTTCATGGCGTCCACGCTGTACGGCACGGCCACGCTCGCCGCCGCCCTGGACACCGAGTGTTTCGCGCCGGCCGACCGGCGCATCCTGCTCGTCTCCAACAACGCGGCGACACCCGAGACGACGCCCGGCGTGGACGAGATGCCCGGCTTCGAGCGACTGCGCGGCCGCTTCGACGACGTGATCTCCTGGAACGAGACCATCTCCCCCTTCCACCCCGGAGGTTGGGCCCCACGGCTCGACGACGTCCCCCTGTGGGAGCGGCATCTGCGGCTCGCCTGGAACCTCGGCGACGACGACATCGAGCTGGCCGTCGAGTCGATCCAGGTGAACCCGGCGCTCGGCATCGCGCAGATCTTCACCGGCGCGCCCGTCACCGTGTACGCCGACGGTCTGATGAGCTACGGCCCCACCCGCAACAAGATCGACCCGCTGGTCGGCACCCGGGTGGACCGGCTGCTCCACCTGGACCTGGTCCCCGGCCTCAAGCCGCTGCTCCTCACGGAGTTCGACGTCGAGCCGGAGATCGTGCCCACGGACGCCTTCGTGAAGGTCCTCGCCGAACTCGTCGACACCGGTGACGCGTTGCCGTCGATCGACGAACCGGCCCTGCTGCTCGGCCAGTACCTCTCCGCGCTGGACATCCTCACCGCCGAGGAGGAGGAGAACCTCCACGTGCGGATGCTGAAGGGCGCCCTCGCACTCGGTCACACCCGCGTGGTGTTCAAGCCGCACCCCTCGGCCCCGGCCCGCTGGTCGCGGCTGCTGGAGAAGGAGGCCGAGAAGCTGGGCGCGGACCTCACCGTCCTTGACACCCCGGTCCTCGCCGAGGTGCTCTACCAGCGGATGCGCCCCGCCCTGGTCGTCGGCTGCTTCTCCACCGCGCTGCTCACCGCGTCCGCGCTGTACGGCCTGCCGGTCGCCCGCATCGGCACCGAGTCGCTGCTCGACCGACTCACGCCCTACGAGAACAGCAACCGCATCCCCGTCACGATCGTGGACGCCCTGCTGCCCGAGCTGTCCGACAAGGCGGCGGTCACCGAGCAGCGGCGCGGTCTGGACGTCACGGCCCTGACCGGACTCGTACGCGCCGTTGGATTCGCCATGCAGCCGAAGATCTACCCGGACCTGCGCAAGGCCGCCGAGGATTATCTGACGCACCATCTGGACCAGTACACCTGGCGGTACTTCAAGCGCCGACGGCTCACCTCGCTGGCGCTGCCCGGGGCGGTCCCCTCGCAGCTCGCCTTCATTCCGCGCAACGCGACGGTACGCCGCGTGGCGCGCCGCGCCCGGTCGTTGAAGCGGGCGACGCTCGGATGACCGCCTCCGCCGCGGCGTCGGCCTCCACGTCCGCTCCGGCGGACACCACGCTCCCGAAGTCCGCGCCGGAAACCGGTGCGGACGGAGTCCCACCCCGGATACTGCCCCGGGCGCACGCGCCACGCCTGCGTGCGCTCGACGGACTGCGGCTCATCGCCGCGCTGATGGTCGCCGCGTACCACTACGGCGGCCGCGACGGCGAGATCGCGCAGGCGTGGGGCAGTTCCGCGAAGCATCAGTTCCCCATGCTCCACTCGTACTTCGCGTACGGCTGTCTGGGCGTCCAGGTCTTCTTCGTGATCAGCGGTTTCGTGATCTGCATGAGCGGCTGGGGCCGGCCCCTGCGGTCGTTCTTCGCTTCCCGGGCCTCCCGTCTGCTTCCCGCGTACTGGGCGGCGATCATCATCGTGACGGCGGTGTTCGCGCTGCCCGTGGTCGCATACAAGGCGGTCTCGCCGAGCGACGCTCTGGTGAACCTGACGATGCTCCAGCAACCCCTGGGCGTGGACCGGGTGCTGGGCGTCTGCTGGACGCTGTGGGCCGAGGTCCGCTTCTACGCCCTCTTCGCCCTGTGCATCGTCCTGCCGGGCGCCAACCGGCAGCGGGTGATCCTCTTCTGCGCGGGCTGGACGCTGGCGGCCGCGTTCGCGCAGGCCGCGAACGAGCCCCTGCTGAACATCGTGCTGATGCCGGAGTACGCGTCGTACTTCATCGGCGGCGTCGGCCTCTACCTGATCCACCGCGACCGGCGCGACGCCTACGCCTGGGGCATCGTCGGGGTCAGCTGGCTGATCGGCCAGCACTACGCCGTGGTGAAGCTGTGGCACGCCCCGAACCCGGACTTCTTCTCCTACCGCTCGTCGTTCGGCATCATGCTGGTCGTCACGCTCGGCTATGTGGCGGTGGCCGCCATCGCACTCGGCTGGCTGAACTGGGCGAACTGGCGCTGGCTGAGCGTCGCCGGCGCCCTGACGTACCCCTTCTATCTGGTCCACGAACACCTGGGCTGGGTCGTCATCAAGGCCTACCACCAGACGTTGCACATCCCGTCGTACGGCACATTCCTGCTGACGGTCGCCACGATGCTGCTGCTGGCCTGGCTGCTGAACCGCTACGTGGAGGAGTGGCTGACGCCGAAGATACGGTCGGCGCTGTCGACCCCGAGGCGCTGACCGCTCCGCACGACGCCTTCGGAGGCATTTGCGTCCCGCCCGGGGCTGCGCGCCGAGCTGTACGGACTGCTCGCCGGGATCGCCGGCGTCCGGCTGCGCGGCGCGCTCAGGGACGGCATGGGGCGCGCGGGCCTACCGGTGAACCACACAAGTGACGCACAGGAATTGGCCTGT
The DNA here is from genome assembly GCF_044457265.1 of Streptomyces sp. NPDC050564. NCBI lineage: Bacteria > Bacillati > Actinomycetota > Actinomycetes > Kitasatosporales > Streptomycetaceae > Streptomyces > Streptomyces sp. NPDC050564. The sequence goes on from NZ_JBITGS010000004.1 coordinate 49,147, forward strand.
CGTTCACCTGGTCGTCCGTTGGGGCACGCGTCGTCGGGCAGACGCCGGGGAGTTCGCGCAGGCTCATCCACGCGAGCTCGTCCGTACAGGCCCGTCCGTACAAGGGAGTGCTCTCTCCATATGACCCTCGTACCAGGCACGACCCGACCGCCCCGCCGACTCGACGACGTACCCGGCTGGTTCCCCGTTCTCGACCAGATGCTCTTCGAGTGGTTCCTGGACCGCCAGGAGTCATCGGGAATGCGGGGTGATCTGCTGGAAGTCGGCGTCTACATGGGCAAGAGCGCGATCTTCCTCGGCCGTCATCGTCAGGACCGCGAGCGGTACACGGTGTGCGACCTCTTCGAAGGCTCCGCCCCGGACGACGCCAACAAGGCGGAGTCGACGAAGTCGTACGGCGCGCTCACCCGACAGGCCTTCGAGGAGAACTACCTCTCCTTCCACGACGCGCTGCCCCGCGTCCTGCAGGGCCCCAGCAGCGTGGTCCCGGCGGAGATCGCCGTCGGCTCCTGCCGGTTCGTCCACATCGATGCCTCGCACCTCTACGAGCACGTGTACGACGACATCGGCGCCGCCCGCGACGCGCTGCTGCCCGGCGGAGTCGTCGTCCTGGACGACTTCCGCTCGGAGCACACGCCCGGTGTCTCCGTGGCCGCCTGGGAGGCGGTGCTCACCAGGGGCCTGCGCCCGATCTGCCTGAGCACGCAGAAGCTCTACGGGACCTGGGACGACCCCGGGCCCGTCCAGGAGGAGCTGCTGGCGGCGGTGCGCGGGCGCGAGGACTGCCACCTGAGCGTCCAGCAGGCGGCCGGACACCGCATCGTCCGCCTCAAGTCGAAGAAGGGCATGCAGGCACCACGCTTCCCGCACTCCCGGTACGCGAGCACGCCCGACCTCCCCGCGGACCGGGCCCTCACCCGGCAGGGCGGACCCGCCGCCCCACGTCGCAGCCGCACCCGCCGGATCGCCGCCGACCTGCTGCCGCCCGTCCTCACCCGCGCGATCCGCAGCGCCCGCGTGGGCAGGGGCTCGGGGGCGCGCTGACAGCCGGCGGTCGGTTCAGCCGACCCCGTACCGCGTCTCGATCCCCGCGATCACCAGGGCCAGTCCATCCTCGAAGTGGTGGTCGTAGTCCTCGAAGATCTCCGCGCCCGCCGCGGCCGACAGAGGGAAGTCGGCCATCCGGCGGGCGCGTTCTTCGACGTCGTATCCCTCGCGGCGCTCGCCCGGCAGGGGCTGGACGCCCTGTTCCTCGGTCACGAAGCCGAGGGTGTACAGATAGGCGGTCGTCGTCGCGCGGACCGCCTGGGCGAGGGTGAAGCCGGCGTCCGTCAAGAGGCGCAGCGTCCGCTCCATCTCGACGGCGTGCAGGGTGCCGGTGAAACGGGAGCCGCTGAAGACCTTCGCGCCGTCGCGGTAGCTCAGCAGCGCGGCGCGCAGTGCGTGGTTTGCCGTCAGGAGGCGCTGCTGCCAGGTGGCGTCGGGGGCGGGCGGGGCTTGCTCGACCATCCGCCGGTACATCTCCGTCGCCATCTCGTCCAGCAGCTCCTGCTTGTTCTTGAAGTGCCAGTAGAGCGCGGGCGCCTGCACGTTCAACTCCTTGGCGATCGCCCGGAGCGTGAGGCCGTCGAGACCGACCTCGTTCAGCAGGCGCAGGGCGGTCTCGACGACCTGCTTCTTGTCCAGCTTGGGGGATCTCTGGGTAACCACGCTTGACAGTTTAACGCCGTTAAGGGCATGCTCCGGGCACCGAATTTAACAACGTTAAGGAGCCTGCCGTGAACGAGACCGGCGTGAACGAGACCGGCGTGAACACGGACGCAATCATCGGCACCGACGGAATCGGCACCACGGACGTACTCGTCGTCGGCGCCGGCCCCACCGGACTCGCCCTCGCCGTCGACCTGGCCCGGCGCGGGGTGGACGCACTCGTCGTGGAGCGGGCCGAGGGACTGTTCCCCGGGTCGCGGGGCAAGGGGATCCAGCCCCGCACGATGGAGGTCTTCGACGACCTCGGCGTACTGGACGCGATCCGCGCGGCGGGCGGCACGTACCCGGTCGGAATGATCTGGCAGGACGGCAAGCGGGTGGGCGAGCACCGGATGTTCGACCCTGCCGAGGCGAGCGGCGACTCGCCGTACACCGAGCCGTGGATGGTGCCGCAGTGGCGCACGCAGGAGATCCTGTTCGAGCGGCTGGCGGAGCTGGGCGGGAAGGTCGCCTTCGGGCGGGAGGTCACCGGTCTCACGCAGGACGAGGACGGCGTGACGGTGGAGTTCGCCTCCGGTGGCCCTGTCCGCGCCCGCTGCGCCGTCGCCGCCGACGGCGGCCGTTCAGCGGTGCGCCGCGCGCTCGGGATCGGCATGGCCGGGGAGACCGTGGACCCGAATCCCATGCTGGTGGCGGACGTCCGGATCACCGGGCTCGACCGCGACAACTGGCATGTATTCCCGCCGCGCGGGGACGACGACGGGTTCCTCGCGATCTGCCCGCTGGCCGGGACGGAGGACTTCCAGGTCGTGGCGCAGTTCCCGGAGGGCACAGACGTCGACCTGTCCCTCGACGGCATCCGCAAGGTCGTCGACGCCCGCTCGCACCTGTCCCCCGACGACGTGACCGAGGTGCGCTGGGCCTCGGACTTCCGGCCGCGCGCCGCGATGGCGGACCGCTTCCGCGCCGGGCGGGTGTTCCTCGCCGGGGACGCCGCGCACGTCCACTCCCCCGCCGGCGGCCAGGGTCTCAACACCAGCGTCCAGGACGCCTACAACCTGGGCTGGAAGCTCGGCGCGGTGCTGCGCGACGGGGCTCCGGAGTCCCTGCTCGACTCCTACGAGGAGGAGCGCCTGCCCATCGCCGCCGACATGCTCGGCCTGTCCACCCGGGTGCACCGCGGCGAGGTCCGGCGCGGCGCGGCCACGCGGCAACTCGGGCTCGGCTACCGGGGCCGCTCGCTCGCGGCGGAGACCCGCACGGGCCTGCCCGACGACGCCCTGCAGGCGGGCGACCGCGCCCCGGACGGCGTCCGCGACGGCGTCCGCCTCTTCGACGCGTTCCGGGGCCCGCGCTGGACGCTGGTGACGGTCGACACGGACACGGACACGACGCTGCCGCCGCTCCCCGCCGTCCGCAGGGTGCGGATCGCCTCCTACGAGGCGTACGGGGCCGGAGTCTTCCTCGTCCGGCCCGACGGTTACGTCGGCTGGGCGGGCGCTACGTCGCAGGGGCTGGCGGAGTACGCCACCCTCGTGGGTCTTTCCTAGGCGCTGGCCAGCGTGAGCTTCACGGCGAAGCCGAGGAAGAGGGCGCCGGCGGCGGTCGTGGCGCCCGCGGAGAGCCGCTTGCGCCGGCGGAAGGCCGCCGCCAGCTTCGTACCGCTGAATATCAGCGCGGTGAGGTAGAGGAAGCTCGCCAGCTGGGCGAAGGCGCCGAGGACGACGAAGGAGAGGGCGGGGTAGGCGTACCCCGGGTCCACGAACTGCACGAAGAAGGCGACGAAGAACAGGATCGCCTTGGGGTTGAACAGACTGACGACGAACGCCCGTCGGAAGGGCCGCTCCTCGGCGGGGGGCGCGGCGACGACGTCCGCGACGGTCTTCTCCCGCCGCGTCCGCCACATCCCCCACGCGGCGCGCAGCATCCCGACCGCGAGCCATGTCAGATACCCGGCGCCCGCGTACTTCACGATCCCGAACAGCAGGGCATTCGCCTGCAACAGCGAGGCGACCCCGGCCGCCGACAGCGTCATCAACACGGTATCCCCACACCACACACCCGCGGCGGCGGTGTACCCGGCCCGGACACCACGCCGGGCGGCGACGGAGAGCACATACAGCGAGTTGGGACCGGGGAGCAGGACGATCAGGACAAGACCCGCGAGGTAGGTGGGGAGATCAGTGACACCGAGCATAAGAAGGAGTGTCGCATGCGAGTACGACACTCCACTTCGGGATCTCGCGGGTGGGACGGGGACGGCAGTCAGCCGTCGAGCAGGGTGTCCACGGAGAGATCGACACGGACACCGACGGCTTCCGGCACCGGCACGCTCTGGCCGCGCTTGAAGCGCTGCGGATCGGGGTACTTGCCGTCGGCCGGGTCGGTGTAGAGGAGCACCTCGTCGTGCTTGCGGTCCACGACCAGATAGGCCGGGACATCGGCCTGGGCATAGCACTCGACCTTGACGTAGAGGTCATCGGACCAGTTCGACGACGTCACCTCGACGACCAGACGGAAGACGTTCGGGGCGTAGTAGTTCTTCGTGACGTGGGCGTCGCGGAAGTCCTCGTCCACGACGGAGAGGTCAGGAATCGCGAAGTCCTCGGGCAGTGTGGGCAGCCAGAGCCCGATGCCCTGGGCCCATTCGGCCCCGCTCCCGTCGATGCCCGCACGTTCGAGCGCCCGGCACGCTTTCGTCAGCGACAGCGCGTGCGAGCCGTCCGGCGGCGGTGTCACAGTGAGCCTCCCCTGGAGAATCTCCACGCGGTGCCCAGGCAGTGCACGGGAAAGCTGATCGGCGGCTTCGCCCAACGTCAGCTCGTGCTGCAGTACAGCCACGGCATCCTCCTTTTCGGGGTCACTCTTCACGAGCGTAACCGGGGGCGTGCGGTTTCCGCCCCCGATCACCCTTACGGAGTAATTACCCAGGTCAGAAGGCATCCGACGGCACGTAAGTCCCCCAGACCTCCCGCAGCGCGTTGCACACCTCGCCCACCGTCGCCCGGGCGCGGAGGGCGTCCTTCATCGGGTAGAGGACGTTGTCCGTGCCCTCCGCCGCCTTCTTCAGGTCGGCGAGGGCGGCGTCGACCGCGGCCTGGTCCCGCTCCGCCCGCAGCTTCGCCAGGCGTTCGGCCTGCTGGGCCTCGATGGCCGGGTCGACCCGCAGCGGCTCGTACGGCTCTTCCTCGTCGAGCTGGAAGCGGTTGACGCCGACCACGACCCGCTCGCCGGAGTCGGTCTCCTGGGCGATGCGGTAGGCGCTGTGCTCGATCTCGGACTTCTGGAAGCCGTTCTCGATCGCGTTGACCGCGCCGCCCAACTCCTCGACCCTGGCCATGAGTTCGACCGCGGCCTCCTCCACGTCGTCCGTCATCTTCTCGATGACGTACGAGCCCGCGAAGGGATCCACCGTCGCCGTCACATCCGTCTCGTACGCCAGGACCTGCTGCGTCCGCAGGGCCAGCCGCGCGGACTTGTCGGTCGGCAGCGCGATCGCCTCGTCGAAGGAGTTCGTGTGCAGCGACTGCGTGCCGCCGAGCACCGCGGCCAGGCCCTGGACGGCGACGCGGACCAGGTTCACCTCCGGCTGCTGCGCCGTCAGCTGCACGCCCGCCGTCTGCGTGTGGAAGCGCAGCATCAGGGACTTGGGGTTCTTCGCGCCGAACTCGTCCTTCATCACCCGGGCCCAGATCCGGCGCGCGGCGCGGAATTTGGCGACCTCCTCCAGGATCGTCGTGCGGGCGACGAAGAAGAAGGAGAGCCGGGGGGCGAAGTCGTCCACGTCCATGCCGGCCGCGACCGCCGTACGGACGTACTCGATGCCGTCGGCGAGCGTGAACGCGATCTCCTGTGCGGGCGACGCGCCCGCCTCCGCCATGTGGTAGCCCGAGATCGAGATCGTGTTCCACTTCGGGATCTCGGCCTTGCAGTACTTGAAGATGTCCGCGATCAGGCGCAGGGAGGGCTTCGGCGGGAAGATGTAGGTCCCGCGCGCGATGTACTCCTTGAGCACGTCGTTCTGGATCGTGCCCGTCAGCTGGTCGGCCGGCACCCCCTGCTCCTCGCCGACCAGCTGGTACATCAGCAGGAGCAGCGCCGCGGGCGCGTTGATCGTCATCGACGTGGAGACCTTGTCCAGCGGGATGCCGCCGAACAGGATCCGCATGTCCTCGACCGAGTCGATCGCCACGCCCACCTTGCCGACCTCACCGTGTGCGATGGCGGCGTCCGAGTCGTGGCCCATCTGGGTCGGCAGGTCGAAGGCGACCGAGAGACCCATCGTGCCGTTGGCGATCAGCTGCTTGTAGCGGGCGTTCGACTCCACGGCCGTACCGAAACCGGCGTACTGCCGCATCGTCCACGGACGGCCCGTGTACATCGACGGGTACACGCCACGGGTGAAGGGGTAAGAGCCCGGCGCGCCCAGCTTCTCGGCAGGGTCCCAGCTCTCCAGCGTCTCCGGCCCGTACACCGGTTCGATGGGCAGACCGGACTCGGATTCGCGCGCCATGTGCTGTGCCTCCCGCTGATGCTACTGACTAGTAGGACCCGACCCTCGCGACGGACTGTAGTCGCGGCCGTGCGACCGGTGGAGTGGCCCACGCTGGGACCTTCCTCACAGACCGCTTCACGGACCTGTTGCATGGTCTCGCTCTCCACCATGCCGCCTAGTTCGCAACCGGTCACGCGCGGGGAGCATCTCAGGTGACACATCGCCGAAACGGGGGGGCCGGATGCGTACGACAGGTATGACGAAAGGTATGAAGAGATCACTGGCCGCCGTCGCGGCTCTCGTCGCGGTGAGCGGATGTACGGCACAGGCCGTGGACGCGCACGGGAAGACGCCGCCGCCCGCTCCGGCCGGCCGTTCGGCTACGTCCACACCGACGCGCACGCCCACGTCCACCTCCACGCCCGAGGACGGCAAGCCCGACGCCCCCGCCCCCAAAGTCCTGTGGTCCCGTGGCGACAAGGGCACCGACATCCGTGAGCTCCAGGCCCGGCTGCACCAGGTCGCCTGGCTCATCACCGCGCCGACGGGGACGTACGACGCCCCGACGGTCGACGCCGTGAAGGGCTTCCAGGGCAAACGGGGCCTGCCGCGCACCGGCCGGCTGGACACCGTCACCTGGGAGCGGCTGCGGAGGATGACGCACAAGCCGGCCGCCTGGGAGCTCTACCCGTACGGCGGGCAGCCGGCCGCGCCGCCGGATCCGCGCTGTATGACGGGCCGCGTGCTGTGCGTCAGCAAGACCAGCCGCACCCTGCGCTGGATGATCGACGGGAGGACGGTCTCGACGATGGAGGTGCGGTTCGGCTCGCAGTACACGCCGACCCGCGAGGGTGTGTTCAGCGTCTACTTCAAGTCGCGCTACCACGTGTCGACGATCTACCACACGTCCATGCCGTACGCGATGTTCTTCAGCGGCGGCCAAGCGGTCCACTACTCCTCGGACTTCGCGGCCCGGGGCTACTACGGCGCCTCGCACGGCTGCGTCAACGTCCGGGACGAGGGGAAGATCGCCGCGCTGTTCGCGCAGGTCCGCAACGGGGACAAGGTCGTCGTCTACTGGTGACCGACCGGCCCGGCGGGGAGAGCGGAGAAGGAGAGTGGGGCGCGGGCGGGACCGGGGGAACGTGTCCCGCCCGCGCCAGTTGCACAGAGCCATGGGTACGGGGGGAACCCCGGCTCCGTGCTACGGCCGATGACCAGTCGGCTCACCCATTACTGCGCCACGGCGGCCGAAAACGTCACACCCGAGCCGGAGAAACTTCAGAGAATTACGAAACCGCAGGTCAGCGAGGTGCCGTGTGGTTCGGCAGTTGATGAGGCCCGCGGGTCGGCGGCGGTGAGAGCTCGCGGGTCGGCGGCCGGTGAGAGCTCGCGACTCAGTTGCCGGTGAGAGCTCGCGGTTCGGCAGCCGGCGAGAGCTCGCCAGTCAAGTCACCGGTGAAGGCTCGCGGCTCGGTCACCTGCGCGAGGTCACAGTTCGGCAGCCGACGAAAGCCCGCAGTTCGGCGGTCGGTGAGAGCTCGCGACTCAGTTGCCGGCGAGAGGACCCAGCAGGCTGTACGTCGGGGACGGCGCCGGAGTCGTGATGGTCTTCCTCGGCAGCAGCGGGCTCAGGGCCGGGGCCGAGGGCGACGGGGTGAGGATGCCGCCGTTGTCTTGATGGTCGGTGCCGCCCGGCAGTATGTGGTTGCCGTCGTCGTCACCGCCCTGGTCGCCCTGATCCCCGTGGTCGCCATGGTCCGTGCCCTTGTCGTCGCCGCCGTCGCCGTACTGGCCCGCGGAGCTGCCGTCCAACCGGTCCAGAAGGCCGCGGCAGTACGTCCACACCCGGCCGCTGCCGCCCGCGACGTCCTCCAGGGCGCGCCTGCGGCCCGCGTCCAGATCCTTGCCGTCGAGGACATCACGGCAGGACGAGCGGGTACGGCGCCACCAATCGTGGGTGCGGCCGGACTTACCGGTGCTCTCCGAGCGCGGCTGCCCGCTGGCGGCGCCACCGGCCGCCTCGTCGTTCGGGGAATCCTCGCCGGACGGGCCACGCGTGGTGCCGTCGGGCGTCGGCGCCTGGGAGTCGCCGTTCCCCGAAGCCCCGGGGGACGGCGAGACGAGCGGCCGATCCGGTGTCACGGCGGCCGTGACCGAGGCGGCAGGGCTGGGTCGCTCATTACTGAACGGAGTCGGCAGCACTCCGGTTCCGGCCGCGACGGCGACCCCGCTGAGCATCCCGGCGGCCAGCGCCGCGGCGAGTCCGAAGCGGGTGGGGCGTCCCCAACGGGCCCGGCGCCCGCTCCCGGCGGCGCGTCCGAGACGTACCAGACCGGCGTCGGAAGCATGGGCCGCGGGGTGCGCGAGGCCACGGCGGCCGAGCTGGGCGGGCTCGTTCTCCCGGCCCGTGCGCGCCTTGCGGAACGCGGCCAACGCGGCGGCCTCGCCCGGGAGTTCGGCGCTGTTCAGCGCGGGTCCGGCGGCGAGCGCGCCGAGCGCGTCGGCGAGTCGGTCCGCCTGCTCGCGGGTGTCGGCGTCGACGGCTTCCAGCGGCTCTCCGCGCAACAAACGCTCCGCGGCATCGCGGTCCAGCCATCTGTACTGCTCGTCGGCCATCACATGTCCTTCTGCGTCCGCGAACGCAGATGCGTCACACCCGCCGACGTTACCGCGCGTGTGCGCGAGCCTCTTTGTGGGGGAACGGCGTCGAGCGCGCCGGCGGATTCCGGATCCCCGCCGAGCAGCTCCGCGAGCCGCTTCAGACCGCGGTGCGCCGCCGTGCGGACGGCGCCGGGGCGCTTACCGAGGGTCTCGGCGGCGGTCTTGGCGTCGAGGCCGACCACGACGCGCAGCACGACGGCCTCCGCCTGGTCCTGCGGGAGCTGGGCGATGAGCGACAGGGTGCTGTCGGTGGCGAGCGCCTCGATGGCCTCGCCCGCGGTGTCCGACTCGGCGGCCTTCCCGGTCAGTTCGGTCTCGTCGCCGCCGATCGCGGGGCGCCGCCCGCGCATCCGTATGTGGTCCAGGGCGCGGTTGCGGGCGATCCGGGCCGCCCAGCCGCGGAACCGGTCCGCGTCCCCGCTGAACCGCTCCAGGTCCCGGGCGATCTGCAGCCAGGCCTCGGACGTGACGTCCTCCGCGTCCGGGTCACCGACCAGCGTCCGTACGTATCCGAGCAGCCGCGGGTGCACCGCGCGGTACACAGTCCGGAACGCGGTCTCGTTCCCGTCCTGTGCCGCAAGCACCGCGGCGGTCAGCTCCGCGTCGTCCCCCAGCACCGCGCCCCTCTTTGCGCCTCGACCGGCGCCGCTCTCGCGGACCGTGTCCGCACCTCTTTGCGCCCCAACCGGCGCCGCTCTCGCGGACGTGGTGGATCGCCATCGTGGTTGCTCAATCGATGGTTGCGGTCGTGGGTCCTTCGTCGGTCCGTCCCTGGTCCGCGCCGCGGCGCGATTGGCACGTTACGGCGTGAAACCGCTCCCCGTCCATGTTCGTACAGCATGCAACTATCTCGTGACGGAGCGAGGTGTGACACAAAACGCAGCCGCGGCGCTGTAGAGAGTACGGGCCGCCGCGCGGCCCGTGCCGCGCGACGGCCGGGGCCTCTCCTGTGGGGGGTGGCGGCCCCGGCCGTTGCCATCGGCGAGGGCGGAGGGCGCGCGTGGACGCGCCGAAGGAGCCCTCCGGCGCGACTTTCCCGAATCCGGCCTGTGGCTCTACGGCCTGTCCTTGGCTCTACGTGCTGCCCTTGGCTCTACGGCCTGCCCTTGGCTCTACGGCCTGCCCTTGGCTCTACGGCCTGCCCTTGGCTCTACGGCCTGCGCTTGGCTCTACGGCCTGCCCTTGGACTTCGTCGGCTTCGGTATCGGGGACGACGCCGGGGTGGCCGGGCTCGGCGTGCTGTCCGCCTTCTTCGTTTTCCCGTTCGGGAGCTCGGTGTCCTCACCCAACTGCTCGGCGCAGTACGCCGCGACGTTCTCCTCGCCGCCCGCGGCGGTGATCAGCCGCTGCCAGGCCGTCGAGTTCAGGGCATTGCCCCGGCCCTTGACCGATTCGTACGCGCGGCAGTGGGCCTCGGTGTCCTGAGCCTGGGAGGGGTGGGCGGAAGGGTCGGCCTGCGCAGAGGCGCCGGGGGCTGGGGAACCGGAAAAGTCGGGCCCGGTGGACTCGGGGGCGGACCGGTCCGGGGCGCTGCTCGACGGCTCGGTCCTGCTCCGATCGTCCGCGTCGTCGTCCGATGACGAACCGATGGCCGCAACGGCGACCCCGCCCAGCGTCAGACTCGCCAGCAGCACGGCGAACGTGGCCTTCAGGGAGCGACTCACCCGTCGCTGCTCGCGCGGCCGCCAGTCGTCCCGCCGCCGGGTACGCGCGGCGTGCGCACCCTCGTCCCGCGCGGCGCGGAAGGCGGCGACGGCCTGCGCCTCCGCCTCGGCGTCGTTCGCACGGCCGCGCATGGCGGCGGCGAGCAGCGCTTCCAGCGCGGGTACGTCCGAAGCGGGCGCCTGAGGAGCCGAGGTCTGTGAATCCGGCGTCCGCGGAACCCTCGGGCCGGCTTCACTCAAGTGACGCGTCGGATGCGCGACCCGACGGTCGGAGGATCCGCCGTCGCTGTGTCGTTCACCCATGTCCGGTCCCATTTCCCTCTCCGCCCGACGGCGTCCTGCCGTTCGGTGACTTCTTGCCGTTCATCCCGATTCCCCCAGCGTCCGGGGTCGCTCATCCGTCACACCTTGGGCGCCGAGCTGCCGCGCGAGCCGCTTCAGGCCACGGTGGGCGGCGGTGCGCACCGCGCCCGGCCGCTTGCCCAGCACCCGTGCCGCCGCGGGCCCGTCGAGACCGACCACGACCCGCAGCAGCACGGCCTCGGCCTGGTCTCGCGGCAGCCGCGAGACCAGCTCCAGCGCGTACTCCGTGGAGAGGGTCTCCATCGCCTCGTCGTGCGTGCTGTGCCTGCCGGGCAGCTCCAGCAGGTCCTGTTCGATCGCGGTTCCCCGGGGCCGTACCTTCAGCCGCCGCAGGTGGTCCAGCGCCCGGTGCCGGGCGATGGTCGCGGTCCAGCCGCGGAACCCTGCGCCGTCCCCGCGGAACCGTCCCAGATCCCGCGCGATCTCCAGCCATGCGTCGGACGCCACGTCCTCCGCGTCGTCGCCGACGATTCCCCGCAGATACCCGAGCAGTCCCGGCTGCACGATCCGGTACGCGACCGCGAAGGCGGCCTCGTCGCCTTCCTGCGCCCGCGCGACGGCCACGCCCAGTTCCCGGTCGTACGCCTGCACGCGGCGGGATTCCCCTCCCTGGCCCAACACTGTCCTCGTTCGTACCGAGTTCGCCCGAATTCCCACTGCCGACACGACCGGTCGCGTCGACACCCCCATGGTCATCAGCGCCAGGCCGCACAGAAATGTCACAGCGCGTCAGACGTCCCGGACGTATCAGGTATCTCGGTCCCGGACGTGTCAGGTATCTCGGTCCCCGGCGCCTCAGGCAACTCGTCCCGGGCACCTCACGCATCTCAGACCTCTCAGGCCTCCCAGGCCTCCCAGGCCTCTCAGGCCGACCGCTGCTCGCAGGCGAGGGGCCGGGGCGCCCGCCCGTGCAGCTGCAGGTACAGCATCCGTAAGGACTCCCGCTCACCCGCCTCGAAGCGCTTCACGACCTTGCCGAGCGGGTTCCACACGCGTCCGTCGGGCATCCGTACGCCGACGGGCTGACCGAACAACTCTCGTTGATCGGCGTCGAATTCGACCCACTCGGCCCCGGCGCGCCGCACGAGCACCTCACCGGCGTAGGCGCCGAGTCCGAACAGCACCGACTGGACGCTGCCGCGGTCGGGCGTCCCCTTGCGCAGCCCGTCGACGATGAAGTCGACCACGCGGAGGCTGTTCACGGAGTAGTCCAGTGGCAGCCGGTTCCGCGCCGTGATCTGCTGCACGAACTGCTCCGCGTACCGCCGCATCCGCCATTCGACCGGCGTCCGCTCCTCCATGACTCCGCCCCCCTTGTCGTCCCCTGTCGTCCCCATGGGTCCACCAGACCCAGCGGGTCGACGACGAGGAACATCACGTGTGACGGAAGTGACAAAGGTCATGCGGTGAGCCGTACGGTCTCGTACAACCATTCGCTTCCCTCAAGCGTCTACGGGGCTATTTGCCCTGAATTATCGGCATATGAGATTCGAATGGAAGTGCGACCGCGGCACGTGTTAACTTCGCGCGCTTTCGACGGACGGCCGCCCGCGACGAGTGGGCACCGGCATCAACCGCCGTCCCCTGTCCACCACTTGGAGGTCCGTATGCCGCGAAGGCACCCGCTCCCGCCCACCGCAGCCTTGCTGACGGCGCTCACCCTCGCCGCCGCGACGGTGGTCGCCGTAGCGCCGAGCGCGAGCGCGTCGGGCGTCGCCCTCAGTGCCCAGACCATCGCCGCCTCGACCGCTTCGAAGACCACGGATCCGGCTCCGGTCCAGTACGTACAGGACTCCCTCTACGCCGCCGGTGACACCGGCTATCTGCACCGCCGCGCGAACGCCGACGGTTCGGCCGGGCCCTACACCTGGCGCGGCTTCGACGGAACCGAGCGGACGCTCGACACCTACAGCGGCGCACTGCCTGGCCAGTACGGGTACTACGGCACCGGCAGCGACACCGTCCTCACCTCGCAGCAGTACGCCGGCGGCCAGGCCCAGCTGACGAACCCGGCGACCGGCACGACCATCAACGTCACCGTGCCCGACGGGCAGTACGTCGCCGCCGCCTTCGGGTCCACGCTGATCACGCAGGAGTACAACGAGGTGTGGCAGGCGTTCCGCCTCCACGTCCTGCACGTGTCGGACGACGGAACCATCACCAGCGACCTCCCCGTGGACCCGCCCGAGCCCCTCACCAAGGAGCAGACGGTGCTGGCGGGTGACGGCACCTCGGCACTCATCCGGTTCCGCCACGCGACCGACATCGGACTGCTCGACTTCGCCACCGGCACGATCACCACCATCGCGACGCACGCGACGGACGACGACTCGCTCTACCTCCAGGCGGCGATCTCCCCGACGCATATCGCGGTGTACCACGAGGGCGCGGCCCAGGCCCGGGTCGTACGGCGCGACGACCCGGCCGGCGCGCAGAGCGTGGTACCCGTATCGCAGTACTCGACCGGCACCGCCTTCGTGGGCCTGGCCGGCGAGTGGCTCCTCACCTCCTACCGCCCGCCGTACGGCACCACTCCGGGCCCCGGCGGCCCCCTCCAGGCCACCCCGCTGGCAGGCGGCGACCCGCGCACCCTCCTCCCCGCCGCGGAGCCCCAGATCGCTCAGACCCCGGGCGGCGACGCCATCGCCGTCGGCCAGGCGACGGACGGCACGTGGACCGCGCACCGCATCACGGTGGGGACGAACGGCAAGCCCTCGGTCGAGGTTCTCTGACACTCGGGCGCGCCACCTTCGGGCTCGGCGCAGGGGGCGCGCCCACCCGCCCTGTGACTGTTTCGGACAGCGGCGCGCTGGACCATACGTGATCATCGACGTGACGTACGGGGAGGACTGGGACGCCGCGTCCCGCACGGTTCTCGGCCCGATGAGCAGACAGCGGGCCGAGGCCCGGGACACGGCCGGCGAGCGGTACGCCGTGGTGCTGCGCGAGGAGGGACACCCGCAGCCGGTCGCCGTGCTGCACATCGTCTGGGCACAGGGCTACTTCGGCATCTGGGCGTACGACGACCAGGGCCGGCGCACCCGTGAAGTGGACATGCGCCGCCTGGAGCCCGAACGTCTCTTCCTGCGCCACCTCGGGCAATGGCGCTACGACAGCGAGGACATGCCGGAGTTCGCGGAGCAGGCGGGACGGGTCCGGGTCGATCTCTACCCGGACGGTCGCGGCCGCAAGGTGTCCGAACCGCGGGGAAGCGGAGGCGGCTCACTGCACACCATGGCCGGCATGCCGGACGAACAGCGCTGGGTACCGGCACCCGAATTCGGTGCCTGGGAGTGGACAGTGGCCCTCGTGACCGACGGGCAGTTCCCGGACGCCCTCCGCGAGGCACCGGAGACGAATCCGACGCCCCTCGCCACCGCCTTCGCCGTCGCGAACTGGCAGCCGCCCGCTCCCCTCCGCCCTCGCCACCTCGACGGTATGTTCACGCTCGGCACGCGCTTCTCCCCGCCGTACGACGGCGAAGCGGGCCCGTACGTCGTCCAACGTGTCATCGACGCCGGGGTGTTGCGCCTCCCGACAGGCCAGGTGATCGCCTGCGACCCGAACTGGATCACTCCCGGCAAGCCCTTCACGGTCGCCGTACCCCCCGGCGACTACCGTGCAGAGATCGCGACCGCCGCCTACACGAGCGCGTACGAGGACACGCCCGTCCACATCGAGGACTACACCGCGGCACGTGTCCTCGTCTCCGAAAAGTCCACGGTGGCATGGGAGTTGGCCCTGCGTCCCGGCGAGGACCCGCGCACCCTGAGGGACGGCGAGTTCTACGGCTTCGGCGTGGACAGCGGCACCGGCTGCTTCGTGGACGCCGCTGCGGCCCCCCGGCTCACCGGCCGCGAGAACACGCTCGCCCAGAACCCCGGTCCCGACGGCATCCTCGTCCGCGACGACCCGGAGTCCGGCGGCAGCCTCATCGCCTACCCGAGCGGCATGGGCGACGGCACCTACCCGGTGTGGATCGGGCGCGACGCCGACGGCGAGGTCACCTGCTTCGTCGCCGACATGCTGATCCTCGGCGACGAGGAGGTACCGCGCGACTGACCGGCACCATGGGCTGAGCGGCGCGAGTTCCTCGTTCCCCTGGGTCAGACCCGGACCGGGGAGGTACATCGGCGCTTCCCTCGGCCGGAACGGCCGGCCGATTCGACCGGCGGAGCCTCGCGCCCGTGCCGGTACATCGCCCGCGGCCCCAGGCCCGACCACAGTCGCGCGAGACCCGCAGCGTGCCGGTCGTGCGAGTGCCCGGGGCACGCCGTGCGAAGTGACCATGCGTGGGAGTCACGGCCTCGGCGTCCGGTTCGCGACCGGCCTCCCTCACCCAGGCCAAGGCGGGTTCGAGTGCCGCCTCGTTCCATTCGATCACCTGCTCCGTGGCTCCATAGGAATCCATCGCCATCTCCGGCGACAGCTCGCACTCCCACCTGCCCCCTCGGGCTCTCCGCTTCCACCGCGACCACATCGCTGTCATACACGTGAGCGACGAGCACGGGGGCCCAGGTCTCCTCCTTCACGTCCCGGCTGTAGGTGATGTCGGCGGCGGAGCGGCTGGTCCTGGAAACGGCTCGAACAGCCGGATCAGCACCCCGTCGGGCCCTCACTGCCTCTCGAAATCCGGGGGCCACCAGTCGACGTCCTCGGTCGAGAAGTCACCGATGGAGACGTCGTGGACGAACGACGACCAGAACGCCCCGTAGGAACTCACGACTCCCCGCGTGGGAGATGTCCGCCAACCGGTCCGTCCCCCATCGAATCCGATGAACCGAACCCACCTGGAATCCTCCCTTGAAACGGCGTGCAACTGCGGTCGGTCGAGCTGCCGGGGGCGTGGCTGTCGCCGAGTGGGCGAGAGGAAATGGACGCCCGGCGCTTGGTCACCGCGTCGAGGAGCCCGCACGCCGTGATCGCCACGACCAGGAACGCGGCGCTCGCCAGGAGCAGCGTCGCCTCGTAGTACGAGCCCGCGGCCCAACGAGCGACCATGTACGCCGCACCGGCACCGACCAGCGACGCGACGACGAGTTGCGCCACCAGTCCGAACACATGCCGGTACGGGGGAGGATCCTGGACCGTCGAGACGTCCCGCAGGGCGTACAGGCCGGCCACTGCCATGGTCGACAAGCCTGCGCCCGCGGCCAATGCCGGCGTACCGAAGGTGACGCCGTACCGGATCGCGAGAGCGGGAACGAAGAAGAGGGCCAGCCAGCGGCGCACGGCCTGCCCCACCAGGCTGACCGCGGGACCCGGCTCGGGAGGGCGGGCCGGAAGTCGGGCAACCGTCAACCGGAGTACGCCGAGGGCGCCAACGCCCTTAAGGGCCAACGGAGTTCGCTCGAGCAGCCTGCCCAGGTTGTAGAGCAACGCCGTGTCGTACACGACGAGGACCAGCACCCCCAGAGCGCCCAGTGAGGCGATGTGGAGCAAGAGGCGCGTGGCGGTCAGTGGCCGGGCGCCGGCGGAATCATGCGCCGCCATGCGGGCGATGAGCAGCGGTGTGAGCACGGCGGAGACGGCTCGGATCGTGATGTCGTCGGCCGTGTAGGGGTTGCGCAGGTCCCATTCGACGACGCAGAACACGATCGTGTACGACGCCGAGGCGAGCGGCAGCAGCGAGGACCGGGCGATCCGCCGGTACAGGCCCGGGTCCAGCCACCGCGCCACCGTGGCGAAGGCCAGCAGAACGAAGGGGAGTTCGAGGAACGCCTGCACCCGCAACACCGAGGGGGCGAGGAGTTCCGGTGCGGGGAAGCCGCGGGCGAGCGAGCGCAGCACCGGGTTGTGCGTGGCCAGGTCGAACCAGCCGACGGGCAGATAGGGCGCGATGAACGACACGTCCCCGTCGTGCACGCGGAGCACGTACACCGTGAACAGCGCCTGGTTGACGTAGATCAGGCCGGTCACCAGTGCCAGTGCCACGAGCGGGGAGACGGAGCGGCCCGCCACCCTGACAGGACCGGGGAGGCGGGCCAGGGCACGCGGGGTCAGCGCGAGAGCCGCTACGACCGACGCGAGAACCACGGCGTCCACAAGTACCGTCACAGTCGTCGGCCGTTGATGTACATCGTTCCCGAGCACATGCGGGATTGCTCCAGTCGTCAGTTCTGGTTCACGGGCCAGACTGCCGCCGGGTCGCAGTGGGCCGGGCAGGCCTGCAGATAGACCTCATTGCCGAGGAACAGGAGGTAGGTGTCGGCGTGGATGGTGTAGGGCTGCTCCGGCAAGCCGGGGTGGACGTCGAAAGACCAGTCCTCCGGCACCTGGCAGAGGTACACCAGATCGGCGCCGCACGCGCACCGGTAGTACTCGGGATCCTGCGCCCAGGACGGCGTACCGCCCACCTTGAACCCGGGAGCTCCTCGCCCATGCCTGTCGAGGGTGTCCGCCAGAGGCCGCAGCGTCAACGGCAGGGCGCGCACGGACGGTTCGCGATCCGGCGTCGGCCGCGTCGCGTGGCGCTGGAGCAGCACACGCCAGAATGGACGCGGGTAGGGCGGCTGCGGAGCGTCCCAGTAGGCCGGCACGAGCCGGCCGTCGCCGGTCAGCTCAGGGTTGGACGCGTCGTTGTGAGCGCGGCAGTGGAAGACCAACAGGTGGTCTCCACCGAACGACTCCACGTTCAGCGGTATGTCGAACTGGAAGAACAGCGCCAGCCGCTCGCCGCAGAAACACTCGGGCCACTCCTCGCCGTCGTCGAGAAAGGGCCAGCCCCCCACCGAGTTCCGCGCGGGCCGGTCCAGGGGCTCGGCTCCGATGTCGATCGCGTAGCCGGGCAGTACCGCCCGCATCTCGCTCACTTCATTCTCGAACATTCGTTCACCTTAAGGTTGCTGTGGCAGTAGCTCCGCCTGGCCGAGGATCAGCATGTCCGCCACGAAGCACGTGACGTCGCCGTCCGCGTCCCGGCCGATCCACACGGGGTAGGAGCCGTCGCCCCGGCCGCTCGGGTAGGCGATCAGGTTGGTGCCGGTGGCCGGGTCGTCCACGGTCGCGATGCCGTGGTCGTCCTCGTCCTGCGCGCCCGCGACCTGGCCGTCCCGGAACCGCCGGCCGAGCTCCTCGGCCATGGTCGCGTCGACGAAGGCGCCGGTGCCCGCGTCCACACCGAAGCCGTAGAACTGCCCGTCCCGCAGGACGCGTTCGTCCTGACCTTCGAGCAGCGCCAACTCCCACTGCACTGCCGACTGTTCGGAGACGAGTACGCGGGCCGCGGTGTACTCCTCGTAGATCAGCGTCCGGCCCCGCCCCTCGACCGTGTACCCCGCGGAGGCGAGCTGCACGGGGTAACTCCCGGGCGCCATGGTCACCGTGAACCCGGCGTCCTGCTCGCACTGCCCGTACGTGGGGTCGCGCGCCACCAGCCGCCCGCTCGACAGCCGCAACGTCCCCGCCGCGATCGGATCCCACACGGCGTACTCCGCCTCGGGCGTCGAGAAGCGGGCGCCCGGAGTGAACAGCTCGTCCAGGTACCGGGGGCGCAGCCCTTCCGGCGGCCGCCAGTTGGGCTCGGCGCCTTCGCCGCCCACGGCCGCGTCCGTGTCCTCGCGCAGCTCGCACCGGTCGGCGACGTCGATGCCGAGCGGCGCGAACAGCCCTTTCCACCGCCCGAACGCCGGTGCGGGGAACCATCGTTGCTCCTCGGGCACGTCCGCTACCGTGTGCCGCGAACCGCCCTTGTCGCCCTGCGGTTCGACGATCTGCGAGCCGCGCCCGCCCGGCCGCAGCTGGGTCGTCAGCCGCCCGGCGTCCGCCGCGAACTCCGGGCTCTGGTCACTCGCGTACGCCCAGGCGCGCCTGTAGGTGAGGAAGAGCCGCTCCGCCTCAAGGCGTCGCAGGTCCAGTTCGAGGAAGCGCCGCCCCTGTGCGTCGTACACCCATAGTCCGAGGTAGTGGCGCGCCCAGGCCACATGCGCGACGACCACGGCGGGGTGGTCCGCCTGCCGCAGCACCACCGCGTACGGCTCTCCTGCGGCGTCCCGCGCGGCCGCGGCCTCGCTGCTGATCGGCCCGAGCACGGCCCCGCGCCCGGAGTCCCACCCTTCGCCGTAGGCGACGGCGACGATCTCGGTGTCGCTGCCGTTCTCACTCATCAGGCTGCTTCCCTTGCTGCTGCGGCGCCGGAGGGCAGGACCACGCTTCCGGCGAACACGCCACGGTTGTCGGCGCGCACCTCCTGGCTCACCGTGATGTCACCACCCTGGTACGGGATGAGGAACGTGTACGCGTAGCGGTGCGAGGTGAGCCGGTAGCCCTGCGCCGCGTCCAGGTCCCAGGTCTCGGTGAGGCTCTTGAGCGTGATCCGGCTGTCGGTCGCCGTCACTCCGGCACCCCGCAGCTGAACCAGCGCGGGCTCCATCTCCCGCACCGCCCGCTTCAGCGCGGGACGGCTACGGGCAGCCGACAACTGCCAGCCGGAAGCGGCGACCTGAAGCCGTACGTCAGCCCCGCCCGCCCCGGCACGACTCACCTTCGCGCTCTTGGCGTACGCCCCGAACGCCTCCAGGTCGGCCACGGGATCCTCGACATCATTGGCGATGTCGCGATCGGACAGCGGCCCCTTCTTCCAGGCCTCGCCGCCCTCCTTGACGTAACCGGTGCCACCGGCGACGTACACCGCCTCGGACTTGCGGACCCCCTTGCCGGTGGTGATCGTGCCGGTCTGCTGGAGCGCCTCAGGGGCGGTGGTGCGGTGCGCGGTCGCGGTGTACGTGGCGGTGGACGGCGCCTGCCCCGCCATGACGAGGGACTCGCTGCCGTGCAGGACGAACGTCCACCCCTTCTCGGCGCTCATGGCCTGCCGGGCCCGTGCCACGAACTGGGCGGCCGTTCTCGGCTTGGGCGCGGACGGGGGCCGCGATGTCCTCTTCGGCTCTGGCTGGGCCTGCGCTGTCCGCGGGGACCCGTGATTCCCCGACGACTTCCGGCTGCCGTTCTTCGGGGAACACCCGGCTACAGCCACGGCAGCCGCGACCAGCGCGACGACGACGGTACGGCGCCCACGCGCGCTGAAACGTATTCCGGACGGCACGAAGCAACCCTTCGGGAGGTTCGACAGGGACGGGGAGTGCGATGGCGGCCCGGTTATACAGCAGTTTCGCGACGGGATACGAGCACGGGAACCTTCCGGACTAATCACCCGATCGCCCTCAGGCTTGAACGGCCGTTGTCACGCGTCCGTCGTCGACGCTTTCAAGAGCAGTGCCCTGCCCCGCGCTTGAACAGGTCGGCAGGGCGGCGAGTCAGGACTGCCGGTCGGGGCTCCACGCGTAGGTCATGGACCCCGTCTCCACCACCTCGCTGGGCCAGGTCCGCCGGACCTGCTCAAGTCGCTGAAGGTGCTCGGCGACCCAGTTCTCTTCCGGTCGGATCCGCAGCATCGTGGTGAGGCGGTCGGGATCGTGGAGGGTTACTGCCAGGGAGCGGTCGTCGAGCATGTGGAGAATGAGTTCCAGTCCGCGGTCCCTGCCGATCCTCGCGTCCTTCCCGGGCGCGATACCGGTCAAGGCGTCCTGCCAGGCATCGAGATCCCGATGGAAGACATACACATCCAGGCGGGCGTCGACGAAGTCCGCCGATGCGAACACGTCGGCCCGGAGGGTGTCGTGACCGGGCAGCACACCAGGCCTGGAACGCCCGGTGACGCGCACGATGCAGCGGTTGCCGTCCGCGTCCTCCAGGTGGATGAGGTCCACCGTGCCTGGTTCCGTCACTGCCTGCCTCGCTCTCGCCCGTAAGGGTGGGGTCGCTGATGAATCAACGTAACTACACCCCATGGAGGAACGGCCCCATGACCTCGGGGACAGGATGGGTCGGCTGACTCGGAGACGGTGAAATCCTCGAAGCCGACATCCATTGCTCGCTCCGCCGCCATCCAATGGAAGGCATGGCCGCGCTGGAGTCCACCCCCCCAAGCGATCAGCTCCGGGTTCGTCCCGACCAGCTCGGGCGATTTCCGATTCGTCGCCCATGCGTGCTCGGCGTTCGCCATCTCGTGGAGTATGCCGCCGAATGCGGACTTCGGCGGACCTCCTTTGGGTTCGGGCTCCTGGATCGCCAGGTAGTCCTGGATTGTCCCGGACCCGTACACCGCAATGAACTTGCGGTAGTCGCGCGAGAATTCCTTGCCCCACGACTCGCTCATACGCGTCCAGTCAACCGATATATCAGGTCGCGGACAGCATGATCCGCTGAATCCTCTCCCATTCGGGCACTTCGGTCATCGATCTCCGCCCCCCAGACGATCAGCCCATTCCATGCGCACCCCTCCTGCACGGAGGGTGAGGCTCCGCCCCGGACGCACCGGAGCGGAGCCTCACTCATCGGACGACGGCAGAGATTCCGCCGCCTGCTACATCATTCGTACGCCTCGAAGAACGGACGCTCCACCTTTCCCGCAACGGAGAACGGACGGAAGTCGCGATCTGTCAGCACGCGATAGATGAATTCCGTGGTCGAGATGTCGAAACGGTGCCAGTCCTCCAATGGATCGGTTCGGGCCACAACCGGCCATTGCTCGGGTGGTGTTGCGGCATCGGCCAGCCAGAAGTACTGGTCCTCCGTGAGGGAGTTCCCCCAGAGGATGAGTCCCCTACCGCCGCTGTCGAACACCTCATAGGGGTCGAAGAGCGCGCTCAGTTGACCGCTCTCCCAGCGCCGCCGCTGCGACTTCCATCGCCCCAGCAGACCGTACGAGTCGATGGCATTCGGTGGCAGCAACTCCAGATACCCACTGAAAGCGCCGTGCCGAAACGCCTCACAGAGCTCCTTGTAGTCCGCCGGAAATTGCGTCCCGAACTGCTCCTCGATGTCATCCCAGTCCACATCCCGCCGTTCAGCGTCCCAGCGAGTGGCGGAGATGATCTCGTCAACCCTGTCCATGGCGCCTCTTCTTGTTTCCTTCACCTACTGCCCGGCCACATAGCCCCAAGGGTAAACAGCCCCGCCCGACGAGGCCGCCAACCCTTGCAGCGAGGGGATGGTGCTGTCCCCCTGATAGCCCGCCGAGATTTCATAGTAGACGGTATTCCCCTGCTCCAACTGGTCGGATATCGCTTCCTCCCAATCGCCCATGCTGTCCTGGTTCACATCGCTCGGCAAGGGCACCAGATTTCTCCGGTCAGTGCCGCTTCCGCCGAATCGACGGGCCACCAGGTGCGATCGATCGAGGCCCATACCCGGACGCCACCCCTTAGGAGACGCAGCCCAAGCCCCCGGAGTGCTCATCGGCCAGATGGTTGTGCTTCCCACCATCTTGGTCGAATTGTTCGGGTCTTTGAGGTTTCCATCTTTATCGGTGTAGTTGATGTCCGCCTTGTTGAGGCACGCAATCGCGCCCTGAGCACGCCCCTGGGAGTCGAGCGGCATGTAATAGATCATGCTCGACCGGCTCTTCGCGCAGTCCTCCCGGGTGAACGGCACCCGGGCGTCGCCGGGTTGCCACTCCTTGACGGAGTCCGGCTTGAGGAGGAGCCCCTTGCTGTAGTCCGGCTTCTCACCGGGGTCCGACTCGTATCCGTTGGCCGCGGTCGGAGTGTCCCAGCCCAGTTCCTCCAGGAACACCCAGGCCGCCAGCCCGTATCCACCCGCCTTGCTGAGCAGGCTGGAACCACCGCCGGCAACGGTCTCGGCTCCCTCGGCGATCCCTTCTGCTGCCCCTTCGACAGCACCCTCAAGGGTGTCGACGGCTGAGTCGATGAATCCGCCGACGTCGAAGTGACCGTCGATTTCGACGTTGCTGATGGGGTTGCCGCTGCCGAACGCGTACCGGTTGCCGGTGAAGGGGTCGGCTCCGAGGCCCATGTCGGACAGGGCGCCGTTGTACATGTCCCGGGTGGTGAAGCGGTTCAGACCCGGGTTGTAGTTGCGGAAGCCCATGTCGTACGTGCCGGACTGGGCGTCCCAGCGCTTGGCGTTGTAGCGGTACGGGTTGTACGCCTCCTTCGTCGGATCGGCCGCGTTCGGCTTGTCGATGCCCGTGAACTCGGACTCGTCGTCCTTGCCGTAGGCGGTGTAGCCGTACGTCGCCTTCGTGTCGCCGTTCTTGTCCGTGAGGGTCTCGACGTCGGTGTGGCCGTTGTAGCCGTAGTAGCCGTCCTCGGTCGTGCCGTCGCTGTTGTGCGTGACCTGCGACAGGCGCTCGCCCCACGGGCTGTACTGGTACGACTTGGTCAGCGCGCCGGCGACCTTCTCGTCCAGGACCTCGGAGGAGAGGCCCAGGTACTCGAAGTCCGTCGTCTTGCCGTCCGCCGTCTTGGACGCGGTGCGGTCCAGCGGGTCGAAGGTGTAGGTGGTCGACTTCATCGCACCCGTGTCGTCCGCCTTCTGGGACTCCACGACGTGGTCGAAGCCGTCGTACACGCTCCGCTCGACGACCTTGCCGTTCGAAGTGACCGACTCCTGGCGGCCGAACGGGTCGTAGTTGTAGTTGCCCGTGGAGCTGCCGGTGGTAGCGGTCAACAGGCGGTTGCGGTCGTAGTTGTAGTTGGTGGTGACGTTGTTGACCGTCTGGCTGATGACGTTGGAGTTGTCGTCGTGGACGTACTTCTCCGTCGCCGCGCCGTTGCCCGTCTTCACCGACTGCGCCAGGCGGTTGGCCGGGTCGTAGGTGTAGTCGGTCGTCGAGGACAGGTAGGCCGAGTGACTGTCGGCGTTCATCTTCTTCGCCACGTCCTGCGACTTGTTGCCGTTGGCGTCGTAGGTGTAGTCGTGCGAGGAGACGAGGGTGCCGTTCGGCTTCTTCTCGCTCGTCGACTTCAGCGCGGCGTCCAAGTAGTACGTGTAGTCGACGGTGTTGCCGTTGGCCTTGGTCTCCTGGAGCTGGAGACCGCGGTCGGTGTACGTGTACGACGTCACCTTCGGTGAGGCGTCCGTGGCGGACTTGCCGACCGAGACCGTCTTCGCCAACTCACGCAGGTCGTACGTGTACTTGGAGAACTGATCCGGATGTGTGATCGTGTCCGGCTTGCCATCCGCGTCATACGTGTACGACGTGGACTTCTTCTCCGTACCGGACAGCGACTCGGTCGCCTTCTGGACCTGGTTGAGGTCCGTGTAGGCAATCGCGTACGCGTCGACCTTCGCGGTCGACGACGTGTCGTCGATCTGAGTCAGGTTGCCGTTGAGGTCGTAGGAGTAGGTGAAGTTGCTCTTCTCCGTGTCGGCCGGGTCGCCGCTGGTGTCACGGACGAGCTTCACGCCGTCCGCGACGACCACGCCGCCGCTGTTCTGGAACAGCTGCAGCTTGGCGGCGTTGCCCTGCGCCAAGGAGTACGAACCCAGCGAGACCCAGGTGCCCTGGTTCGCGGTCGCGTTCTGGTCGATCGTCTTGTCGACCGTCCCGGTCGCATGGGTGAGCGTGTACTTCGCCGTCGTCGCGGCGCCCGTCACCTTCGGGAACTTCACATACGCCGTGTACGTGCCGTCCTTGGGGATGTTGAGCGTCCAGCTGAAGGCGTCCGTGCCCGTGCCCGCCGCGTGGGTCTCGTGGTTGTAGCCCTGCTGACCGGCGATGTCTCCCTTCGTCCAGGTACCGGTCTTCGAGGTGTTCTGGGTGTCGGAGTTGTCCACCAGGACGACCGACTTGCCCACCGGCACGCCGTCATCCGACCGCGACTTCTGTGAGCCGTCGGGGTAGAACGACCAGGACATCGTGCGGTCCGAGGAGCCGCCCGCCGAGGTCAGGGTCCGCTTGGTCTGCTGGCCCATCTCGTTGTAGTCGTAGGTCGTGGCGATGTCCCACTGGTCCGTGGACGACTTGACCCAGCCGTTGTCGAAGTAGGCGTAGTCGGTGTCGTTGCGGACCGTCTCGCCGTCCGACGGTGGCAGCGAGGTCTTCGCCACCCGGCCCACCTTGTCGAAGGTGGTCTCCGTGTAGACGTTCGGGTTGTTGTAGCGGCTGTCCGCCGGGTCGTACGGCTGGTACTGCTTGACCGGCCGGTTCAGCGCGTCGTACTCGGTACGGCTGGTGAAGGCGGTGGTCGTACCGGCCGCGACAGCACGCGGGCTGATCGCCTTGGTGGGGTTGCCGACCTGGTCGTACTCATACTTGGTCGTGCGGTACGTGATGGTCGACGTGCCGTCGTGCGGGGCCTTGACCTCGGTCTGCTTGCCGCGCTCGTCATAGGTGATGAGCGTGGTGTTGTTCTCCGCGTCCGTCGCGGAGACGACCAGGGAGTCCTTGTCGTAGGACTTCTTGCTGGTCTTGCCGGCCGCGTCCGTGACGACCGTGACCCGGTGGTCCAGGTCGTAGTCGGTCTTGGTCGTGTAGTCGGTCGTGTCGGTCGTCGCGTTCTTCTTGGGGTCGATGACCTTGGTGGCGTTGCCGACGTTGTCGTACTCGTACGAGACCTTGTCGCCCTTCGTGTTGACCACGGAGGTGAGCTGGTAGATCTCGTCGTAGTTGTTCGTCGTGACGAAGTCGGTGGTGTCCGTGGTCGTCGCCGTGCCCTTGGGCTCCGTCGTCGTCTTGAGGTCACCGGCCTTGTCGTAGGTGTACGTCGTGGTACGCGGGCTGGTCTGGTTGTTCGCCGGCGCCGTGGCCGACGTGACCTGGTCACCGCTGTCGTACACCGCCGTCGACACCGCACCGTTGGGCGCCGTCGTCTTGGTGACGTTGTCGTTCTCGTCGTACACCGGGGCGGGAGTCGTGATCAGGACCCCTGCGTTCTGGTCCTTGGGCACGGTGCTGACCAGCGGGCGCCCGTAGACGTCGTAGGTCTGCGTGGTCACCTTGAGGTTGGCGTCGGTGACCTTGGTGACCTGACCCCGCTCGTCGTAGTCGTACGTCGACGAGTTGGAGTTCGCGTCCGTGATCGTCGCCGGGTAACCGGTGGGCCCGAAGCCGCTGTACGACGTCGGGTTGCCGTTGGCGTCCGTCACCTTGGTCAGCTCACCGTAGGAGTCGTACTCGTACTTCGTGGTGTAGCCGCTGGTGGTCGGCTCGCAGACCCCTGTGGTCCAGGTCGCGGTGCCCTTGGGGTCGGTGACCGTCTTCAGGTTGCCGAAGCAGTCGTAGCCGAACTTCGAAGCCCGCCCCTCCGGAGAGGTCTTGCGGAACAGGTCGGCCGAGAAGCCGTCCGCGCGCGTCTGGTACTCGTACTTCGCCGCGTTGGCCGGCCACTTGGACGTGTCCGACACACAGGTGGCCGTCTGGTCCGGCACGCCCGACTTGTTGTTCTCCGCGTCGCGCTGCCAGAGCGGGTAGCCCGTCTTCTGGTCGTAGCAGTACGCGGTCTTCGCGCCGTTGTCCTCCTCCAGGTACGTGACGTTGTTGTCCGCGTCCCAGCTCATCTTCGTGGTCTGCGACTTGGCGTTGGTCGTCTGGACCGGGCGGCCGAAGTCGTCCGTCACGTACTTCGTGGCGTGCGACTCGGGATCCGTCACCGTCGTGTCGGTGAACTTCGTGTTCGCGGTGTCCGCCGCATACGCGAAGCCCGCGTCGTAGCCGAGACGGTCCGTGATCGTCTTCGTCCACCAGTGGTACTTCGGGTCGTCACCGGTCTGCGGGGCGTAGTACGCCAGCGAAGTCCCGTGCCCGCGCGGATCGGTCGCCTTGACCAGCTTGACGTTCTTGTTGCCTTGGGTGGCGTCGTACGTGAACTTGAAGGTCTTCGGCTGCGACGAGCCGTCACCGTCCACGAACTGCCCGAGCAGGCCCTTCGTCGTGTAGTTGAAGGAGATCTTGCGGGTTGGGAGACCCGTGACGGACCCCGAGATGTCCGTGATCGACTTGACGTGGTCGTAAATCTTGGAGTTGGTCAGATTCGACCCGGTGACCTTGGCGCCCGTGTCGTCGATGTAGTCGTACGACGCGTCGCCCTTCTTGTAGTAGTCGACCCTCAGGGACTGACGGCCCGCCGGGTCGGTGATGTACGTGAGGAACTTGGTCGGCTTGTTGTTGGACTTGCGCTCCTCGTACGTGAACGTCTGCGTGTTGCCGTTCTTGTCGACCGTGGACGTCATGTAGCCGTCGCAGCCGAAGAGGAAGCGGGTGCCGTCCGGGCGCAGGAGGGTCCAGGCGTCCGGGACCGGGTCCTTGTCCGGCGTGCAGTCCAGGCCCGTCTTCATCGAGACCTTGTAGTGGACGCCTGCCGGGGCGTTCCACGACCCGTCCGCCTGCTTGGTGAAGACGTGGGTCGTGCCGTCACCGTCGGGGAGGCGGATCTCCGTCGGGTTCGGGTTGGGGTGGAAGTCCAGCGGCGCGCCGAGACGGATCGGACCGGCTGCCTGGCCGGACCAGCCCGCGCCGAGCACGGTGTCGGACGTGTCCAGCGAGTTGTACGCGAAGCGCGCGAACGTGTTCAGGCCCCGGCCCGGGTTCGTGAAGGCGTTGTACGACCAGACCGAGTTCCCCGAGGCCAGGTTGTTCATGACCGTCGAGCCCGCGCCCGTGTTCTTCCCGGTGTACGAGTAGAACTTCTCCAGGCCGAGGGAGTCGGAGCTCGGGTCCTCCACCGCCACGTTCTGCTTCAGGGCCGGGATGCCGCCGGTACCGGCGGACAGCCAGGTGCCGGCCGTCTTGTTGTAGAGGTCCCAGCTCAGCGCGTAGTCCGTGCGCTTGTTGCCCTCATCGGAGTTGATGGGCGTGTTGACCTGAGCCTGGAGCGTGACGGTGTCGCCCGGAACGACGTCCTTGGGCAGCGCCGTCTGGACCTGGTTGCCGCCGGTGGTCTTGTCGGTGCCGTCGGGCAGCGCCCACTTGTACGACAGGACCTGGTCGGCCTTGGTCCAGGTGCTGTTGGTGGTGTTGGTGAGCGTGAACTCGACCGTGTACGTGGAGTTCGGCGTCATCCGCGCAGGAGTCTTCGGCGCGTAGTACGTCGAGTCCGTGGTGGAGTCGATGTAAGTGACGGTCATCCGCGGGTGCAGCCGCTGCTCGGCCGCCTCCGAGGACAGGAAGACGGTGCGCTCCTGCTGGGCCGTCTCGTCCTGCATCTTGATCAGCACGGACTGGGTGCTGCCGGGGGTGCTCACCCAGCTCTGCGCGAGTGAGGTCGCGTTCCAGTCGTGCCGGGACGGGTCGTTGCTCATCGCCGGGACGGTGTCCGCGACGGTGGCGCCGTAGTCACCGCCCGCCGTGGTCCAGTTGGTGGTGGAGTTCGCCTTGGTCCAGGTGGCCGTCGACTCGTCGAAGTCCCGGGTCAGTGGGCGGAGTTCGTAGACCGCTCCCGTGTTGCCCGTGGTGGTCTGGGTGCCCCACAGCCGCACGTTGGCGTCGAGGACGCGTGCCGTGGTGGGGATGTCCAGGGTGGGGAACTTCAGCAGGGCCCTGGTCTTGCCGTACGACGGCGAGTTGTTGCCGACGGTCAGCCAGTTCTGCGGCAGGCCGTCGGTGACGGTGTCGTGGGCGGTCGTCGACTCCGTGGAGGAGAGGGTGGTGTCCTGGGACGCCTCGAAGACCTTGGTGGTGCGGCCCGCCTTCGGCAGTCGTACCAGCTGGGTCGGGGCCGGGGTCACCTTTCCGTCCCGGGTCTTGACGGCGACCATGTAGTAGTAGGCGCGGCCGAACGGGTCCGCGCTGTCGGCCGGGGTCGGCGCCGCGGACGTGTCCGTGTACGCGGTGGTGCCCGACGCCACCGGCGCCACCAGCGTGGAGGCCGACGGCGTGAACGTCTGGAAGACGCTGCGGTGCACCTGGTACTCGACGATGTCGTCGCCGCTCGCCGTGGACGGATCGGTGTACGCCGACCAGTGCAGCTCCGCGCCCGTGTCGTGGATCGTCGTCGGCACGTCGAGGTCGACGCCCGGGCGCCCGTAAGTGAGCACGAGACGCGGGTAGTTGGTGCTCTCGCCGCCATAGCCGAACTCGGAGGCCTCGTAGCGGGGGCCGCCACGCGGGGCACCGGCGCTCTCGTCGGTCGCCTTGATGACGAAGCCGTTGTTGGCGTTCGTGCCGTCCAGCCAGGACTGCACCGTGTCCTTCACCGAGAAGGAGTGCCACTTGTTGTACGTGGCGTACGGCAGCTGGGCGGTGCCCGCCTTGGAGAACCGTACGGCGTCCGCGATCACCGAGGTCGACGCCGAGGCGGGTCCGTCACCGAGCACGACCTTGCCCGCGGTGCCCGCCTTGAACGGCAGCGCGCCCAGCGGCTTCCAGATCCCGCCGGTGCCGGACTGCTGGTCCACCGTGTACGACCGCGTTCCGCCGTCGTAGGTCACGGTGTAGGGCGCCGCGGTGGACCGGTCGGAGGCCGGGATCACATGCGTGTCGACCTGATAGGTGCCGTCCTCCGGGATCTTCGGCTGCCAGGTGTACGTGTCACCGGCGACCGTGTCCTTGTTGTAGAGGTAGTCCTGGTTGACCGCGTACTGCGTGAACGCCGTGTTGGACGAGGCGGGCCAGGTGCCCACCGCGGCCGTCTTGCCGGCGTCGCCGTCGTCCACCTGAGTGGTCGAGCCGGACAGCTCGCCCACCAGCGAGTTGGTGTTGTTCCAGGTCGCCTGGGACGCCGTCCAGTCTCCGGTGGCCCGGTAGGCGCCGAGCGTCACCGGGGAGCCGTTGGTCACGCCGGTGTGCGTCTGGTCGTAGTAGAGCTGGAGCTTCGCATCGTCGAGCTGGGTCCCGGCGGGCACGCTCGACAGTCCGAACTTCAGCAACGCGCGGGCCGCGGCGCCCGTGGAGTCCAGGCCCGCCGACAGCCGCCAGTTGCCGTCGAAGTTGGAAGCGGCGGACGAGGACAGCACCATCGTGTCCTGCGACTGGGACGGGGTCGGCGCGAGGGTCAGCGTCGGATCGACGGTGACCGGATACTGCCGGTCCTTCGCCGCCAGCCACTTGGCGTCGGGCGTGACCGTGAGTCGCCAGCCCCTGCCGTCCCGGGTCAGCTTCTGCCGTACGGCGGAGCTGTGCGCGACGCCGTACGGGGAGGCCGTGGACTTCTTCGCGCCCGTGAGCTTCTTCGCGTCCGTCATGAACGCCGGCGGGATCACCAGCACGGGGTGCCCGGTCTCGCCGTAGAAGCCGATCGAACCGTCCTTGCCCGCCTTCGGAGTCAGCCCCTTGGCATCGAGCGCGAACGTGAACGTCAGCGGCCCGGTGGGCCGCTCGGCCAGGACGATGTTCTCCTTCACCCGGCCCGGACCGACCTCGTACGACAGATCGGCGCCGGAGACGGCGTCCCTGTACGTGACGGTGTTGCCGTCGGCCGAGGGTTTCAGGCCGCTGCTGCCCGCGTCCTCCAGGCCGAAGGTGACCGACTGGCCGCCGCCCGCCGTCCGGAAGGACACCAGCCGGTCGGGGTCGGATCCGAAGTAACTGCTGCCGGAGTTGGTGGTGTTGGCGTAGTCGAAGCCCTTGGCGTCGGTCCCGCGGACCTGGGTGTCGATGACCTTCCAGGACTTCGCCTTCGCGTCCTTGTACGACGTCGGGACGGCGGACACTTCCGCCTGGATCCGGCCGTCCGACATGCGCCAGAAACGGGCGTTCGGTGTGCGCTTGGCCGTCAGCTCCTTGACGCGTCTCGCTCTTGGCGTGTTCTTGCCCCTCGGCAGCTTCTGCCGGTCGGCAATCCCCAGCTCATCGTGGGACGGCGGCTTGTCGAGCTTCTTGCCGTCGTCCGAAAACCATCCCTTGACCGTGTCGACAACGCCCTTGTCGCCGTCGTCCTTCGCAGTCGAGGCGGCATAGGCGAATTGTGGCAGCGCGGCACTCACGACCGCGGACACCACAAGGCAGGAGATCACTCTCCCGTATCGGACTTTCACGTCCAATGCCCTTTCTCATACGGCGCCCCCGCTTTCCAGCCCTATCGCGCGCGTGACGCGCGTGCCGAATGCGGGCACGCCGAACCACCAGCCGGGGATTCCCGACTGGTCATGATGGAACGGCCCTTCCTGTGAACCCCCCTTTGCGGAAGCCCGAGTTCTAATCAGGTGGATGAGGACATGTCAACCAAGTTCACAATCGGGGCAGTTGAGCCACAGCAGGACGTAACTCTCCCTGGACTGCGGCGAATTGCGTGGTCGATTGGCCGGATATTTCCTGCCGTTGGATCAGGCCGCTCCCCGTGAGGTATAACCGCCCGGTTCTTCAGCCGCCCGCATTCGTTCCCGGAATGCGCGCCGATCCGAAAGCGGGAGCGCCATGCCATCGACATCGAAGCCGGACGACGCCGAAACAGCCGAAGGCGCCGAGGACAATTCGCCGGAAACATCACGGGAGAAGTCCTCGAAGGGCGCGGACCACCGCGGAATCGTGGTGGGCGGCGCCCTCCTCGCCGCCTGCGCCGGACTCGTCGTCTACGGCGTGCTCAACACCGCCGAGAAGCCGAAGCAGCACCACGTGCCGACCGCCTCGGTGACGTACGAGATCGAGGGCGAGGGCACGGCCGACATCACGTACCAGGCGCGCAGCGAGTCCGGGGAGGCCGTGGTGGCCCACGGAGTCACGCTGCCCTGGAAGAAGACCGTGAGCGTGCCGCTCGGCAAGGCGCCCGTGGTGACCATCACCCTCGGCGAGAAGGGCGGGCGGGCCAGCTGCCAACTCGCCATTCGCGGCAAGCACGTCCAGACCGCCACCGCCTTCGGGAAGTTCGGGCGGGCCACCTGCCAGGGCGAGCTGCCCTCGCCGGAGCCGTCGGACGCCGGCGCGACCGGCCAGGAGGACAGCTGATGGGGTCGGCCGGGCGGCGCACGGGCGAAGCGAGCACCGGCGCCGCGGCGGTTCCGAAGTGATGTACGGCACATCTAATGCCGTGATGTTTGGCGTTTCCTGTGCGCTGCATAAGAAGCCACCCCTGATGCGGGTGGGTCAGTTGTGAAGGTTCTCTAGGGGTGGGACATTTGAGTCGCAGGACGACCCATGCGTACAAGCCGCTGAGTCTGAAGCGGAGAGCGTGGCTGACCATCGGTGCGGTCGTGTTGGGCGGGGCGGGAGCGGTCACCTACGCCGTCGCGAATCCGACCGATCAGCCGGACCAGGGCGCCAAGGGCCGCAAGGCCGCCGTGCACACCGTCAAGCTCAAGGACAAGGGCGCGGGTCGCAAGGGCCTGGACAAGCAGGGCACCGACCGGTTCAGCGCCGTCCTGCTGACCTGGAGCGACCCGGACGCGAAGCCGAAGGGCACGCCGGAGGTCCGCTACCGGGAGCTGGAGACGGGCAAGTGGTCGGGCTGGCAGAAGCTGCCCGACGACCCGTTCTCCGCCGACGGTACGGAGGCGAAGCGGGCCGGAACCCGCGGCGGCACCGCGTCCCTGTGGACCGGCGACGCGGACGGCGTCGAGGTGCGCGTGGTCGGCGCGGACGGCACCGCGGCCAAGGGCCAGCCGTCCGGGATGGACGTCAGGCTGCTCGACCCGGGCACCGATCCGGCCGCCAAGGGCGGCGCGGAACCCGCCGCGTACGCCTACCCGGCGGAGGAGACCACGCCCGCGCCGACGGACCCGTCGGTACCCACCGACTCCGCGACCCCCACCGACTCGGCGAGCCCGACCGACCCGCTGGCCCCGACCGACACCGCGTCGCCGACGGACACCGGGTCGCCGACCGACCCGGCACCCACCACGGAGCCGCCGAGCCCGACCCCCTCCCCCTCCGACACCGTCCCCGCGCCGCGCCCCTCCACGGTCGTCAAGCCACCGGTCATCACGCAGGCGGAATGGGGCGCCTCCACCGACTACGACGGCACCCCCGCGTACGGCACCGAGATCAAGGCCGCGGTGGTCCACCACACGGGCGTCGACAGTGACAACAAGCTCTCCTGCGGCGAGTCCCGGGCGCGGCTGCGCACCATCCAGCAGGAGCACTTCTCCCGCGGCTACTTCGACATCGGCTACAACTTCGTCGTCGACAAGTGCGGCCAGATCTTCGAAGGCCGCAGCGGCGGCATGGACCTGCCGGTGGTCGGGGCACACGACGTCGGCTTCAACACCAACACGGTCGGCATCTCGTACATAGGCAACTACGAGACGGCCAAGCCGAGCCGCGCGGGCCTGGAGGCCATCGCCCGGATCGTCGCCTGGAAGTTCGGCATGTACGGCGTCGACCCGAACGGCAAGGTGACGCTGGTGTCCGGCAGCCCCAAGGGACAGGACGGCAACCTCGTCGACCAGGGCACGTCGATCACGCTGCCGACGGTCTTCGGCCACCGCGACACCAACGCGACGGCCTGCCCCGGCGCCAACCTCTACCCGAAGCTCGCCGAGATCCGTCGGTACGCGGCGAGCGCCGGCAAGAACTCCGCCATCCCGACCGCCGACTACAACCGCGACGGCATCAGCGACCTCGCCGCCGGTACGCCCAAGGTCTCGGGCGGCGTCGGCAGCGTCACCCTCGTGCCGGGCGGCCTCAATGGCCCGGTCCCCGCGTCGAAGGTGACCCTCACCCAGAGCAGCCCGGGCGTCCCCGGCTCCTCCGAGGCGGGCGACAACTGGGGCGCCGCCACCGCGTGGGGCGACATCAACGGCGACGGCTACGCGGACCTCGCGGTCGGCGCGCCCGGCGAGGACGACACGAGCGGCAACGCCGACCGCGGCTCGGTCACCGTGCTGTACGGCCCCGCCCTCAACACCGGTCTCTCGTACGCCACTTCGGGCGTCACCTCGGCCGGCGCGAAGCTCGGCTCCGCCGTCACCGTCGGGGACTTCAACGCGGACGGCAAGGCGGACGTGTTCGCCGCGGGCACCGGCAAGGGCGGCAACTGGAACGCCCGCCTGACCGGCGGCGCCACCCAGACCGGCACTCTCACCACGTCGACCGGCGCGATCGCGTACCCCGATGCGACGACCGGCGACTTCAACCGGGACGGCTACGCGGACGTGGCCCTCAACTACCGGGACGCGGGCGGCATCGGCCGGGTCACCTGGTTCAAGGGCGGCGCGTCGGGCCTGACGAAGGTGTCCACGCTCAGCGTCAAGGGCGGCCGCTCCATCGCGGCGGGCGACGTGAACGGCAACGGCTACGACGACATCGTCATCGGTCAGCCGTACACCTCCGAGTCCGGCGCGGTCTCCGGCGGCCAGGTCACCATGGTCCCCGGTACCAGCACCGGCTTCACCACCACCGGCATGACGACGATCCAGCAGGACACCACGGGCGTCCCGGGAGCCAACGAGTCGGGCGACGCGCTCGGCACCTCGGTGTCCGTCGGCGACTACAACCTCGACGGCTACGCGGACGTCCTCGCCGGCGCCCCGAACGAGGACATCACCCGGGACTCGGTCAACCGCTCCAACGCGGGCACCGCGATCCTCCTGAAGGGCACGTCGACGGGCCTCACCGGCTCCGGTGCGGTCGCCATCTCCCAGGACACCTCCGGCGTCCCCGGCTCCACCGAGACCGACGACAAGTTGGGCTCGGCCGTTTCGCTCACCGACCTGTCCGGGTACGGGCGCACCGACCTGACCCTCGGCACCGAGGGCGAGGACGGAGGCGACGGCATCCTGCTGTACGTGCCCAGCAACAGCACGGGTCTCGGCCTGACGCAGGCCGTGATCTACAGCAAGAGCCAGCTCGGTACGCCGACCGGTGCGCACCTGGGGCAGACACTCACCCCCTGACCCGCACGGGGCCGGTGGTCAGCGCTTGCTGTCCACCGGCTCCGGCACGGGTGCCGGGCGCCCCTCGGGCGTCGGCACCCGGTGCGCGTCAACCACGATCCCGGCGATCAGCGCCGCCAGCAGCAGAGACGCCATGGCCCACCACGTGGCGACGTTGAAGCCGTGCACAGCGGCGTGGGAGGCGAGGGCTCGGCGATCCACCCCGGGCCCGGCGTGCGCGGTCGCGTACCGCGTCGTCACGCTCGCGGCGATCGTGTTGAGCAGCGCCGTGCCGATCGAACCGCCCACCTGCTGGGCGGTGTTGAAGGTGGCGGAGGCCGCGCCCGAGTCGCGCGGGGCGACGCCTGCCGTGGCCAGCGAGACGCAGGTCATCATGGCCGTACCCATGCCGAGGCCGAGCATCAGCATGCCGGGCAGGACGTGGGAGGCGTATGCCGGTTCCACGCCGACCTGCGCGATGAGCGCCAGAGCGCCCGCGGCGAGCAGCAGCCCGGGGACGATCAGGGCGCGCGGCGGGACCCTGTTCAGCAGCCGGGCCGCGACCTGCGTGGAGCCGGTGATCATGCCGACGGTGATGGGGAGATAGGCGAGCCCGGTCTTCAGCGGTGAGTACCCGAGGACGCGCTGGAAGTAGTACGTGAGGAAGAGGAAGACCCCGAACATCCCGATGGTGACGAAGAGGATGGTCAGGAACGCCCCGACGCGCTGTCGGTCCCTCACCACCGACACCGGCAGCAGCGGCACGCGGGCACGGGTCTGCCAGAGGGCGAACAGGCCGAGGAGCACGACCCCGGCGGCGAGCAGCCCGAGCACCAGCCCGTCACCCCAACTCCGCGACTCCGCCTCGGAGAAGCCATACACCACCGAGAGCATTCCGGCGGAGCCGAGCAGCGCGCCCGGCACGTCGAGGTGGGCGTCCTCGTGCCGGCCGCCGCTGTCGAGCAGCACCCACGCGCCGGCGAACGCTACGAACGCGATGGGGACATTGACGTACAGGCACCAGCGCCAGTCCAGGTACTGGGTGAGCAGGCCGCCGGCCAGCAGCCCGATCGCCGCACCCGCGCCGACGATCGCGCCGAACACGCCGAAGGCCTTGCCGCGTTCCTTGGGGTCGGTGAACGTCGTGGTGAGCAGCGACAGCGCGGAAGGGGCGAGCAGCGCGGCGAACACGCCCTGCAGGGCGCGCGCCCCGAAGAGCATCCCGGAACCCGTCGCCGCACCGCCCAGCGCGGACGCCGCCGCGAAGCCCAACAGGCCGGTCATGAAGGCGAGTTTGCGCCCGGCGAGATCGGCGACCCGGCCGCCGAGCAGCAGCAGCCCGCCGAAGGCGAGCGTGTACGCGGTGATCACCCACTGCCGGTTCCCGTCCGACATGTGCAGATCGATCTGGGCGGACGGCAGAGCGATGTTCACGATGGTCATGTCGAGGATGACCATCAACTGCGCGAGTGCGATGACGACCAGCGCCCACCAACGGCGGTTGTCGGCCATGAGGCCTCCCGAGTCCGGCGATTGCCCCCATGTTCACTCCGGAGCCAACCGTTTGGGAACGGTCGCGTACCTTAAGAGCAGGCAATCTCGGCGGGCCCGGCCCGGGCGCTCGCTTACCGCGTGGCCTCCCGGCACAGCAGCCGCAGCGAACCGTCGCCCGCGTAGCAGCGCCGGGCCTCCTCGATCGGGTCCCACAGCCGCCCGTCCGGGGTACGCAGCCAGTGGTCGCCGCCCGTCTCCCACCACTCCGCGCCCGTGTACCGGGCGATGACCTCGCCGGCGTACGCGCCGAAACCGCGCAACACGGTCTCCACGGCGGCATACGGCGCCCCGTCCCGGCGTATCTCCTCGATCAGCCGGTCGACGCGCCACAGGCTCTGCGCCGAATAGTCGAGGCGCAGCCGGGCACCCTCGCGCATCGTCGCGACCGCGTCCGCCGCCCAGCGCATCGGCTTCGCCGCAGCTGAGGGCCTGGTTTCCTGAGTTGCGTTCACATCGGGAAGAGCGCCCTCGGGACGGAATTCGTCACCCGTCCCGGCGGTGTTCGCGACACCGGCTCAGGACCGCCATCTCCACCGCAGGACGGTCACAGGAATCTCGCAGGGAAACAGGTTTACGCCTGCACGCGGCGAGCCGCGTCATGTCCTTCCCCGCGCCCGGCGCGACACCACCGCCCGCAGCACCCGCCGCCCCTCCGTCGACACGTCCAGCGCCGGCCGGAGTCCGCCCGTGCCGCGGCCTGCGAGCAGTTCCAGGATGGCGACCTGGCGGCGCAGTTCGGCAGCGACGAGGGGCGACATGCCGTCCGTACGCCCCTCGCGGCGGGCCGTCACACAGGACTCGCCGTCGTCGGCGGCGTCGAGGAGCCGGTGGATCTGCAGGGCCGCCACGGAACAGGCGTCGGCCCAGGAGCGCAGTGCGGTCGCCGACGGCTCCGCGGGAACGGCGCCGAGCATGCGGCGGGCGAGTACGGCGGCCTCGTCCTCGTCGGTGACGGCCGGCTCGGGGGCGTCCGCGTCGAGCTTGGCGCGCACCTGCTCCAGGCGTTCACCCCACGCGCCCCACGCGTCCGGCTCCGCCAGGCTCGCCCACAGGGGCCGCAGGATGTCGTCATCGCCGCCCAGCAGAGGTACGCACCGATCCAAACAAGCCAGACCGCTCGCCGCCAGGCCTCGCTCGTCAGCCTGAGCGATCAGTTCCACCAGGCTCATCACGCCTCCCTCGAAATCCCTCGACAGGGCGCCTGTTTCTAACGGAGCCCGCACCTCCCCTTACTGCGTGCGACGGTCCAGGAGTGTCACAGGGGCACCACACCGAGCCGGTCGAGGAACTGGAAG
Source organism: Streptomyces sp. NPDC050564 (assembly GCF_044457265.1). Classification (NCBI taxonomy): domain Bacteria; kingdom Bacillati; phylum Actinomycetota; class Actinomycetes; order Kitasatosporales; family Streptomycetaceae; genus Streptomyces; species Streptomyces sp. NPDC050564. Next base: position 86,379 of record NZ_JBITGS010000004.1, read on the forward strand.
AAGAGGTTTTCGGCCAACGGGTCGGGGTCGGCGGTCAGCACCTCGAGGAGGGGCTCGGCGGCGATGGCGTGCCCGGCCTCGGCGGCCCAGGAGACGGCTCGGGCGGCGGCGTCGGCCGGCTCCAGGAAGTAGTCGTCGACGCCGAGTTCGCCCTCGCCGCCGACGTAGCCGGCCATCGCCTGCCGTGCCAGACAGGCCGTCCACACGCCAGTGTCCGGCGCGGCCGCCTCGACGGCCACGCAGTCGCTGTCCATGACGTATCCGAAGAGCGCGGGCGCGCCGGTCTCCCGGGCGAGCGTGTTCATGTTCCCGATGTCACCGTCACCGCTCGGGTACTCCCACACCTGCCAGCCATCGGGCGCCGCGGTCCGCAGCACCATGCCCCGCGCCCCGGAGAGCGCCTCCAGCTCCGCGAGCGGGCGCTCGCTTCTGCCCACGACGTAGTAGCCCCAGTAGCCCATGCCGGTTCCCCCCGGTGTCTCGTCGGCTCACGGTTCGGCTGGCAGTTCAGCTCGGGCCGAATACACCACAGGTCACGGGAGTTGGCCAGCGAAACGGACGATTCGGTCGGGTCCCCGTCGGCCCCGTCGGATGCACGTCGGAGCCACGCCGGGGTCCCACGTCCGTGCCGGTCGGGTCCGGGCCGCGCCCTGAGCGCCTCGGACTCCGCCGGGAAGCGGCCCCTGGTGCCTTCTCGTTCTGCATGCGGGTCAGCAGCACCACGAGGATCGCGAAGATCACGGCCGCGACGTAGCCGCCCGAGCCCGGACGGTTCGCCGGCTTCCCGAGTCGGCGCAGCCGGTCCGCCGGCCTGTCGAAGCCGTCCAGTCGATCCGTCGGCCTCCTGCAGTCGGCCCAGGCGGTCCCGCCGACGCCCCGCAGTCAGCCCAGCCGGTCCGCCAGCGTCTTGAAATCGGCCCAGGGCAGCGTCGGTGTGCGCGGATCCCACAGTTTCTGGATCATCGCGCGCAGCGGCATCCTGATCCCCGCCGCCACCTGGTCCTGGGTCTGCGCGGCCGAGCGATCGCACCACACCGCGAAGACACCGCCGAGGATCTGTGCGTCGTACTTGGCGGGGACCGCCGTCGTGCCCCGCACCACGAGCGGGGTCCACTGCTCGTAGATGCGCTGCCCGGTCGGGTAGACGAAGGTCTGCGGCTGCCCGAGCACGTAGTAGAGGAACTCGTCGTTGTAGTTGATGAGCTTGCGCCCCGCGCTCAGGTATTCGACCGGCGGCCGGGCCCCGATCTCCTTGCCCGTCCAGTACGCCACCTGCACGTCATCGTCCACCTGGACCGTGCCCCCGCGGAAGAACCCGTCGTTCCAGGCCCGCGGGGTCCGGTCGTGCCCGCGCACCACCGCGGCACGGTCGTTCAGCCAGCCGGTCGCCAGGTCGGCGACGCTCGCCCCGGAGCCGTACGTCTTCGTGGCCGCGGCGGCCAGCTGCGGATACGACGCCGCCGGGTTCGCCACCGTCAGCGCCTGGTACTCGTCGCCGCCGATATGCCAGTACGCGCCGGGGAAGAGACCCGCGTACTCGTTCAGCAGTTGGTCGACGAGGGTCGCCGCGGCGGGCTTGGAGATGTCGACGGCACCCCGTGTGGGGACCCCGTTGACGTTGCGCAGTTGGAGGTCGGGATGCGCGGCGAGGACGGCACCCAGATGGCCGGGTGAGTCGATCTCGGGGACGACGGTGATGTGCCGGCTCGCCGCCAGGTCGATGATGCTGCGCACCTCCGCCTTGCTGAGGTGTTCCTTCGACACGATCTCGGGATGCGTGTCCGACTGGACGCGGAAGCCCTGGTCGTCGGAGAAGTGCAGCCCGAGCTGGTTGAACTTCAGGTCGCCCAGCTCCCGGACCCGGTCCTCGATCCAGGCCGCCGTGAAGTGCTTGCGCGCGATGTCGAGCATGAAACCGCGCTGCGGCTTCGCGGGCCGGTCGCGCACGACGCCCTCGGACGCCGTACCGCCGCCGTGCACCTCCTGCTTGAGGGTGCGCGTGCCGTAGAAGACGCCGGTGTCGGTGGGGGCGGTGATCGTGACCCGCCGGTCCTTGACGGTCAGGGTGTACGACTCCGGGCCCGCTGATCCTTTGTCCAGGCCCAGCTCGACATCGCCGTCCCTGGCCTTCGTCTCCCCCGCGTACGTCAGCTTGAGCTCCCCCGCGAGCAGCCGCCCCTCGTCGGAGAGGCCGGCGTCGTCCACCACGACGCGGGCCCCGGTGGCGGGGCGCCAGCCGGGGCCGCGGGCCGGCGTGTGCTCGCGTACGGCCGGGATGGTGCGCGGGGTCTGGGACAGCGGGTACGTCCGGGTCGGCGAGGGAGAGGGCGTGGCCCTGGCCGGCGTCGTGGGCGAAGCGGCGGACCTGGCGGCCGACGGCACGCTCGCTCCGGTGGGCTCACCGTCGCCGCCGGAGGGCCACAGCGCGACGCTCGCGGCGACGGCACCGGCCGCCACCACGCCCGTCGCGATCAGCGTCGGCCGCTTTCTGCTCCGCGCCGGCGCCCGCCGCCTGCCCGTGCTCACCGCATCACGCCCTTCGCCTCGGCCGTCAAGGTCCACATCCCGTCGTAGACGTCGTACACCTCGTAAATGAACCTAAGCCCCCACCCTCGCCCTCGCAGCCGCAGTCCACCGCACGTTTCGAAACTCTCCCGTACGGGTGAAATTTCGGGCATCGATCGGACAGCTGCTGACACTTCTCGATAGCGTGAGCAGCACAACTCTCACTTCTTCCCCTGCCGACACACACGTGACGTCCACACGTCCACGGGCGTCACAGGATCCGGATCTCCGGATCCAGCGTCACCCCGCCTCCCTCCCACCGCCGAGGACCCACGCTGCCTTCGCACCGTCTCCCACGCCTCCCCGGCCAGGTCGCCCTCCCCGAGCAGAAGAACGCGGCGCCGTCCCCGGCCGGCCTGGAGGGGTTCAACTCCGCACCCGCCGACGCGGTCGTGCGCGCCCTCCTGACCTGTTGCCGCAGCCTGCGCTGGGCCCATCGCCTGGCCGACCACCGGCCCTACCCGGACCTGGACGCCCTGCTCGCCGCGGCCGACGAGGCGGCGTACGACCTGACGCCCGCCGACCTCGCCGAGGCGCTGGCCGGCGAGTCGCTCACGCTGCTCCCGGACGCCATGTACTCCGCCGCCCACACTGCACTCAGCGCCGCGCACGCCGCGTACGAGAGCCGCTTCGGGCATGTGTTCGTGATCTGTCTGGATGACGCGACCCCCGAGGAGGCCCTCGACCAGGTACTCGTCGCCATCCGATCACGGTTGACCAGCGATCCGGAGGAGGAACGGGTCACCACGGCGGACGAGCTGCGCCGCCTGGCGAAGGGCCGTCTGAGCCGCCTGGTGCGCCACTCTTTCGGGTCATCCGTGCCGGAGCGCCCCCTTTAGGGCTAGGGGGCTGTGACACGTGCGGCTGGCCGGGAGCGACCACGCACAACACGCACCGGGCAGACAGCCCGAAGCTCCCCCACCTCACCCGTTAATAGCCCGAACGTGCCTGTTTGATTGCCAGTTTGATCACATAGATAGGGCCGCTGTAAGCGTTCCGACAACACGTCGCTACGATGGCCAGGGCCGGTGGACCGTACCCGGCCGGGCCGACCGACACAGAAGCCGGCAGGCCCCAATCCCCGCTCCCGGAGGGTTCTTCCGTGCCGGCTGGAACGCTGTACCGCGGCCGGGAAGGAATGTGGTCCTGGGTGGCTCACCGAGTCACCGGCGTCCTCATCTTCTTCTTCCTGTTCGTACACGTGCTGGACACCGCTCTCGTCCGTGTCTCCCCCGAGGACTACGACAAGGTCGTGTCCACGTACAAGACGCCGATCGTCGCGCTGCTGGAGTACGGCCTCGTGGCCGCCATCCTCTTCCACGCGCTCAACGGCCTGCGAGTCATCGCCGTCGACTTCTGGTCGAAGGGCCCGCGCTACCAGAAGCAGATGCTCTGGTCCGTCGTCGGTATCTGGGTCGTGCTGATGGCCGGGGCCCTGTACCCCGTCCTCGGTCACGCATTCCGCGAAGTCTTCGGGAGCTGACGCAGATGTCCACCACTGAAACCGCCGCATCCGGCATCGGCCCCGTCGAGGGCGCGGACGCGTTCTCGGCGTACAGCGTCGACAACCCGGCGCCGCTCATCGAGGCCCCGCGCAAGCGCACCAAGAAGACCCCGAAGTCGACCCGCGGCAACTTCGAGATGTACGGCTGGCTGTTCATGCGCCTGTCCGGCATCGTCCTGGTCGTCCTGGTCATCGGCCACCTGCTCATCCAGCTCGTCCTCGACGGCGGCGTCTCCAAGATCGGCTTCGCCTTCGTGGCCGGCCGCTGGGCGAACCCCTGGTGGCAGGTCTGGGACCTGGCCATGCTGTGGCTCGCCATGCTGCATGGCGCCAACGGCCTGCGTACCGTCATCAACGACTACGCGGAGCGTGCGAACACGCGCCTGTGGCTGAAGGGCCTGCTGTACACCGCCACGGTGTTCACGATTCTGCTGGGCACGCTGGTGATCTTCACCTTCGACCCGAACATCCGCTAGGCACGGGGCTGAGGCAACCACCATGAAGATCCACAAGTACGACACCGTCATCGTCGGCGCCGGCGGCGCCGGCATGCGCGCCGCCATCGAGGCGACGAAGCGCAGCCGCACCGCCGTGCTGACGAAGCTCTACCCCACCCGCTCCCACACGGGCGCCGCGCAGGGCGGCATGGCCGCCGCGCTGGCCAACGTGGAAGAGGACAACTGGGAGTGGCACACCTTCGACACCGTCAAGGGCGGTGACTACCTGGTCGACCAGGACGCCGCCGAGATCCTCGCGAAGGAGGCCATCGACTCGGTCCTCGACCTGGAGAAGATGGGCCTGCCCTTCAACCGGACGCCCGACGGGACGATCGACCAGCGCCGCTTCGGCGGTCACTCCCGCAACCACGGTGAGGCCCCGGTCCGCCGGTCCTGCTACGCCGCGGACCGCACCGGCCACATGATCCTCCAGACGCTGTACCAGAACTGCGTCAAGGAGGGTGTGGAGTTCTTCAACGAGTTCTACGTCCTCGACCAGCTGATCACCGAGGTCGACGGCGTCAAGCGCTCGGCGGGCGTCGTCGCCTACGAGCTCGCGACCGGCGAGATCCACGTCTTCCAGGCGAAGGCCGTGATCTACGCGTCCGGCGGCACCGGCAAGTTCTTCAAGGTGACCTCCAACGCGCACACGCTGACGGGTGACGGCCAGGCGGCGGTCTACCGTCGCGGGCTGCCGCTGGAGGACATGGAGTTCTTCCAGTTCCACCCGACCGGCATCTGGCGCATGGGCATCCTGCTGACGGAGGGCGCCCGTGGTGAGGGCGGCATCCTCCGCAACAAGGACGGCGAGCGCTTCATGGAGAAGTACGCGCCGGTCATGAAGGACCTCGCGTCCCGTGACGTCGTCTCGCGCTCCATCTACACCGAGATCCGCGAGGGCCGCGGCTGCGGTCCCGAGGGCGACCACGTCTACCTGGACCTCACCCACCTCCCGCCGGAGCAGCTGGACGCCAAGCTGCCCGACATCACGGAGTTCGCCCGTACGTACCTCGGCATCGAGCCCTACACGGACCCGATCCCGATCCAGCCCACCGCGCACTACGCGATGGGCGGCATCCCGACGAACGTCGAGGGTGAGGTCCTGTCGGACAACACCACCGTCGTCCCGGGCCTGTACGCCGCCGGTGAGGTCGCGTGCGTGTCGGTGCACGGCGCCAACCGCCTGGGCACGAACTCCCTCCTGGACATCAACGTCTTCGGACGTCGTGCGGGCATCGCGGCCGCCGAGTACTCGGCGAAGGCCGACTACGTCGAGCTGCCCGAGGACCCGGCCTCCCAGGTCGTGTCGCAGGTCGAGCGCCTGCGCAGCTCCACGGGCACCGAGCGGGTCGCCGACATCCGTCGGGAACTGCAGGAGTGCATGGACGCCAACGTGATGGTGTTCCGCACGGAGCAGACGATCAAGACGGCCGTGGAGAAGATCGCGGAACTCCGCGAGCGCTACCGGAACGTCTCGATCCAGGACAAGGGCAAGCGGTTCAACACCGACCTCCTCGAGGCCATCGAGCTGGGCAACCTGCTCGACCTGGCCGAGGTCATGGCGGTCTCGGCGCTCGCCCGCAAGGAGTCCCGCGGCGGTCACTACCGCGAGGACTACCCGAACCGCGACGACGTCAACTTCATGCGCCACACCATGGCGTACCGCGAGGTCGGCGACGACGGCACCGAGTCCATCCGTCTCGACTACAAGCCGGTCGTCCAGACCCGCTACCAGCCGATGGAGCGTAAGTACTGATGGCTACCCCTGTTATGGACAAGGCGGAGGCGGCCGGCCAGCCCGAGCCCGGTTTCGCCGACTCCCCCTACATCACGGTCACCTTCCGCATCCGCCGCTTCAACTCCGAAGTCTCGGCGGAGGCGGCCTGGGAAGACTTCCAGCTGGAGATCGACCCCAAGGAGCGTGTCCTCGACGCCCTCCACAAGATCAAGTGGGACCAGGACGGCACCCTGACCTTCCGCCGCTCCTGCGCGCACGGCATCTGCGGCTCGGACGCCATGCGGATCAACGGCAAGAACCGTCTGGCGTGCAAGACGCTGATCAAGGACCTCAGCCCCGAGAAGCCGATCACGGTCGAGCCCATAAAGGGCCTGACGGTCCTGAAGGACCTCGTGGTCGACATGGAGCCGTTCTTCCAGGCGTACCGCGATGTGATGCCCTTCCTCATCACGAAGGACACGAACGAGCCCACGCGGGAACGCCTTCAGTCGGCCGAGGACCGCGAACGCTTCGACGACACGACGAAGTGCATCCTCTGCGCGGCCTGCACGTCCTCGTGCCCGGTCTTCTGGAACGACGGCCAGTACTTCGGCCCGGCCGCCATCGTGAACGCCCACCGCTTCATCTTCGACTCGCGTGACGAAGCGGGCGAGCAGCGCCTCGAGATCCTCAACGACAAGGACGGCGTGTGGCGCTGCCGCACGACCTTCAACTGCACGGACGCCTGCCCGCGCGGCATCGAGGTCACGAAGGCCATCCAGGAAGTGAAGAGGGCGCTGATCACTCGGCGGTTCTGACACCTTTCGCGCACGTCCCTGTGGGCCCCGTTTCCGGTTTCGCACACCGGAGGCGGGGCCGACGTGCATGTAGCGGACCCCAGCGAGTCTCTTCGTGCCTGCCGTCTACCGAATGTCACGTTCCGCCTGCCACACTGCGAACCAGTGCGTTCCAGGCACATCCGACAACGTGGGATACGGAAGGCGGATGCATGGGAGAGCGCAAGTCCCCGGATGGTGTCGGACTCAACGTGAGTCCGCCCAAGGAACGGCCCACACTGCCCGAGGCGGGCTATCCGAATTCCGTGCACGCGGCGGTCAATGTCGCGGCCCCGCTACTGGCCGGTGGTGCCGTGGCGATCACGGGTGTAATAGTGGCCGACGAAGAAAAGTTCCGCTGGCCCGGTGCCGCCGTCCTCTGTCTGATGCTGGCCATAGTCAGCCTGATAGCGAGCATTCAACTCGGCTTCCGTGCTCGGCGATACCACTTCACATCGGACGAACTCGGCATCTGGTTCGCCGACACAAGAACGGCCGCCTACTACCGTGATGACTCCAACCGCGACTGGGCGATCGGAACGGCCCGCAACACCTGGCGCGAAAAAATACAGCCGGCGGTCCACGCCTACAATCTCGGGACTGTGCTGCTCGGCCTGGGCCTCTCCTCTGCCCTGATGCCGACGTCCGTATCGGAACAGCCCAACTATCGGTGGGCAGCCGCCGCACTCGCTCTCGTAGCCACCTTGGTCGAAGTCGTGTGGGGCTGGAAGCTGACCATGGTTCGGGCGCCGAGGCCCGCACCTCCCCGCAGCGACTCACTTCCACTGCAAGAACTCACCGATGACCCTGGGGGCGACTCAGGCTCCAAGATCACGGCGGAGAGGAGTGGTCGGCATGATGCATGACGTGGTTCTGCCCGGCGAAGGCACATTGCATCAATGTGCCATCTGCGGAGTGGTGTTCACGGGGCGCTACGGCGGGTCCGCCAAGAAGCGTTGGGCGGAGGCTCAGCAGAAGGGCACCGATGCCGTCACCGAGCTCCTCCAGGGGGCTGACGGAATCACCCACGAACCCCAGGACTGTCCGGGCCGGTACCTGCCCGGATGCGTGCTGGCGAAAGAGAACGACAGGGGCAGGGCCGAAGTACTGGCAGCGGAGGTCTTCTGGCGGTTCTTCAACAGTACCGGCGCTGCGGGGCCGGAAGTTACCTGAGTAGCATGGCGACCTGACAGGAGGGCTACGCCGGGGACAGGTCGCAATGATGGACGGCGGGGGCAGAGGACGTACGACGACACGCTCCCGGATCTGGGCAGGGTTGATCGCACTGGCCGTCGGCTGCTTCCTGGTAGGCGACACGCTTCATCGGGCCAGGGCCGCTCTGGACGCCGCAGCCGAATGGTGGCCGTGGACGTTGCTGGCTCTGGCCCTGCTCAATCTGCTGCGTGCCGTAGTCCCAGTGGATTCGCTGATTGGTCCGGCTGTTCTGGCTGTTGTTGCTGTGTGCGGCCTGATCGTGTCACGTGGCCTCGATGTGAGGGCCGTTCAAAATCTGGCAGTCCCGCTGGCATTGGCCGGTTCCGGCGCCGTGTTGCTGATGACTTCCGGGTCGAGCGATGGGCGTACCAGGTGGACCGGCCTCCTATCCACCAGACGGGTCCATGTGCCTGCGGAAGGCGGTGAGTTGCTTGTCTTCCGCGCGGTGTGCGGCGAACTCCGCGCCGACCTGAGAGCCACTCATGCCAGCGGCCTCACAACAGTTCATGTCACCGCTGTCGCAGGGCACGTACATCTGATCGTGCCACGCTCATGGCAAGTGAAGGTTCATGCCTCCGGCGCACTGCTTACCCGGGTCAGCGAGACCGGTCGACAGGACAGGGGACTCACCGGAGACCTGGATACGTCACCACGCTACGGCTCCGGCCTTGGTCCGAAATCCGGGGCTCAAGACGAAGTGGCCTTCCATCTACTGGGCATCTGCGCCGCCGTCAGTATCGCGCACGTGTGACCCACGCCCTCTGCGGTGCTCGTACGGCAAGTCCGCCACCCACTCGCCCGCCAGCGTGTCCGAGACCTGCTCGAACATCTCCCGTTCCAACTCCTTGGTGGGCAGCCCGTGATGGAGTGCCTCCAGCAGATCGAAGCGGTGAAGGTCGTACACGACATGCATCAGACCGGAGTAGGCCTGCGCGGCAATCACCGCCCCCTTGTAGGCCAGGGCCGCAGTGATCAGCATTCCAGCCGGGAGCCAGCGTGACCCAGGCTCGTCGTACAAGGCGACCGCTGACGCCAGCCCCATCGCGAGGAAGCTCCAACAGAGGTTGACCGCGGCGTCCAGGGCATCGCGGGTTGACCGCAGGCTCTGTGTCATGCGCGGGGGCAGCTGCATGTAGATGCGAGGCCACGACGTGAGGGTGGTGAGGCCGTAGCGCTCTCCCGCCGTGATCTCACCCATGCGAAGGGCGTTGCCAAGCGCTGTGGGCAGAAGAACATCCGCGGGAGGCCGGGCGGCGAGCCGACGGTGGGCATCCGCGTTGACCCGTGTGACAACCGTGTCCGACGACACCCGTCGTGATCGTGTGCTCAGCGCTGCCCGTCTCCGCCGCTGGATCTCCGTCAACACGCCGGCAAGGCGAGCAGTCGCCGACCACCTGTCCCAGTACCCCTCCAGCACCCGCACCGCCCGTATTTGGAACGGGTGCAGCAGCAGGGCGAGTATGCAGGCACACACCACTAGCCCGAGAAGGGCCGAGGCCCAGTCGAGGAGAGAGTGGGGAAGAGCCTCGCTCCAGTCGCTCCGGCCGCCGTAGCTCCGGGCTCGTATCAGCGTCCACAGGCAAGCAACGAAGAGCGCGCTGGGCACGAAGTTGACCGTCAACAGCCGTCGCACCAAGCCCGCCCTTCCCAAGGCATCTCGAAGAGCTACAAGTATGGGTCGCCGCCTCGGGCTCCGGCCTGAATTCAGCCCGTCCCCAGTTGGTTGAGGATCGTCGGATCCGTGATCTCCAAGTCCTTGGCCAGCATCATCGCCTTGCTGAGAATGACCGCCAGCGTCCGGTCGCCCTCGAAGGGCAGATAGCCGGTGCCGGAGGCCGTGCCGCTCGCCTTGGGGACGATGCACAGGTACTGGTCGTTCGGGCTCATCAGGATGTTGCCCGAGCCCAGGTGGATCTTGTACGTGTGGCGGTCGCCCTTGACCTGGAGGAAGCGGCCTTCGAGGGTGCAGCGGTCGGCTATCGCCAGGCGCGGGATCAAACGCTCCAGCAGAACCCGGCGGGTCTCCGCACTCTGGTTCAGTTCGCCGAAGCCGTACGACCTCCAGTACTCCTGGAAGCGGCCGCCCGGGCCGCCGTCCTGCCAGGTGGGGTCGTTGCCGACGCTCGCTACGCCCACGAAGAGGTCGACGTCGCGCAGGACTTCGGAGAGGACGAGGTGCGGGATGTCGGTGAGGGGCAGAGGCTCGACCGGGTCCACTCCGTCGCGCAGCCACATACGGTACTCGCCGCCGCAGCAGTGCGCCGAGTTCTCGGGTGCGTCGATCGGGTAGAAGCGGACCTGGTCGGTGCGCAGCCGCAGGTAGCTGCCGGACTCGGTGGTGTCCTCGCCGTACTCCTCGCCGTCGCCCTCGATCCAGTACTCGGCGCGCAGGCCCCACTGGGGCAGCTCACGGGTGGCCGGCGGGGCCTCGTCATCGACGCAGAGGCGGAGCTTGTTGCGCCAACCCCTGATCGCTGCCGGCGAGTTGAACTGGTGCTGGCGCAGGATGTGTGCCGCGAAGCGGTTCGAGTACGTGCCCGTGGTGCGCTCGGCGTCCGTGAGCAGGTACACCTCGCGGTGGGCCTGCTTGAAGGGCTGGGTGATCGCGTGCCGCTCCAGCCAGCGACGCCAGGCGACGGCCTCGGCGGGCTCGCGGCCGACCGGGTGCCAGAGTCCGACTTCGGAGCCTCCGGTCACGGGCTCGTCGGTGAGGGTGCGCAGCTCGCCGTCCGCGTACCCGGCGGGTCTGCCGTCGACGGTCCAGAGGAGGCGGCGGGCGAGGGTGCCCACCAGGGGGTGGTCGAGATAGCGCTCGCGCCAGGCGTCGTACGCCCAAGTGCGCCTGGCGAGGAACTGCCGGTCGAGCCGCTCCGCCTGCGCCGACAGCATCTTGTCGATGTCCTTGACCGCCGCCTTCAGCTCCTTGAGCTCGTCGGCGTGGTCCCGCTTCACGGCGGCGGGCACGCTCTTGACGGCCTTGCCGGCTGCGGTGCGCCAGCTGAGAACCGCTCGGGGGCCCTGGACGTCGATCAGGGCGGTGATCTCCCCGAATCGGTGTTCGGCCCGGCCGACCTCGGTGAGTCCGTACGTGGGGACGGCCAGCTCCTCGATCTCCTCGCGGCTCAGTCCTAGCGCGGTGGCCCGCGTCTCCAGCGCGCTGTCGAGCAGCTTCGCCGTGTTCTTTTTTCAGCGTACCCAGCGGGAATGACAGGCGCTTCACCTCAACGGGTGATCACATGTTCGGCCTGCGGTCAGTCCCGCTTCGCCCTCTCCCCGGCAGCTCCTAATCTGATGGCATGTCAGATGACGTGTCATACGAGCTGCTCGGATTCGACAACGTTGTACTGCCCGTCGGGGACCTCGGCGAGGCCGTGGCGTTCTACGAGCGGGCCGGGTTCCCGGTCGCGTTTCGGCTCGACGAGGCCGGGATCGCGCTGCTGAAGGTGGGCAAGGAGACGCCGGGCGTGCTGTTGCAGCTGGACGAGGAGCTGAGTCATCGGCCGCCGCCGTGGGCCTCGCCGCGAGTATGGCTGGAGGTGCGGGACGCCCGGGCCGCGGCGGTCGCCCTCACGTCGGCCGGTATTCAGCCGCTGGACGCCCCGTTCCCTGTGGCCACCGGATGGACCGTCGAGATCGCCGACCCCTGGGGCAACGTCATCGGCCTCACGGACTACGGCAAGCGGCCCGAGCTCGGCCGTCGGGGGTGACCACCCACTCGACTTGAACATGTTCAAAAGCATGGCTACATTCTTTCTCGACAGCGTTTTGAACGCGTTCAAGAAGGGGTGGGGGCATGGACCTCACAGTCGTCGCGTATGTCATCTATCTGCTGGTCAGCATCGCGCTGACCATCTGGGTGGCGCGCACGCTGAGCCACAACGGGCGGATCTTCCTGGCCGATGTGCTGCACGGCAACGAGAAGCTCGCCGAGGCCGTCAACCACCTGCTGGTGGTGGGCTTCTACCTGGTCAACCTGGGCTTCGTCGCGCTCTATCTGAACCAGGACACCGAGATCGACAACGCCCGCGGGATCTTCGAGGCCCTGTCGACCAAGCTCGGTGTGGTGCTGCTCGTGCTCGGGGTCATGCACCTGGGGAACGTGTACGTACTCAACAAGATCCGGCGGCGGGGAGTGATGGAGCGGGAGCAGATGCCGCCCGTCGCGCCGACGGACTGGATCGCGCCGACGGCCGGAGCGTGACCTCGATGACCGGCTTCGCGGCCACACGGGACCGGGACGTCGAGCGCGTCCCGGTTCTCGGGCTCACCGTGCTGTACGACGCGCAATGCTCGCTGTGCACCTTCTTGAGGGACTGGCTCGGCAGGCAGCGGCAGTTGGTGCCGCTCCGGCTCGTGCCGGCCGGGTCCGACGAGGCCCGGCGCCGCTTCCCCGGGCTCGATCACCGGGCCACCCTCGGCGAGATCACCGTCGTGGGGGACGGCGGGCAGGTCTACCAGGGGTCCGCCGCCTGGGTCGTCACCCTGTGGGCGTTGCGCGAGCACCGGCCTCTCGCCCATCGGCTGAGCACCCCGGCCGGCGCCCGTCTCGCGAAGGGCGCGACGCTCGCCGCCGCCAAGTGGCGGGAGGCCCACACCGCCGACCGGTGGAGTGGCAACGCCTATGGGTGGGGAGACGGGTGGCGTTACGACCCGAGCGCGGGATGGACGTACGAGGCTCCCGCCTGCGACAGCGGCAACTGCTCCACCGGTTCCACTCGTTAGGCTCGTCCCGTGCCAGCACCAACAGACAGCCCCGGTCAGGACAGCTCCGGCTCCGACGTGACCCCCGAAAAAGGCCCGGACAAGCCGCCCGCCAAGAGCGAGCAGACCCGTGCCCTGATCCTGGAGACGGCGATGCGGCTGTTCCAGGAGCGGGGGTACGACAAGACCACCATGCGGGCCATCGCCCAGGAGGCCGGGGTCTCCGTCGGCAACGCGTACTACTACTTCGCCGGCAAGGAGCACCTGATCCAGGGCTTCTACGACCGGATCGCCGCCGAGCACCAGGTGGCGGTGCGCGAGGTGCTGGATCGCGAGACGGATCTGGAGGCCCGGCTCGGCGGGGTGCTGAAGGCGTGGCTGGACATCGCCACCCCGTACCACGAGTTCGCGGTGCAGTTCTTCAAGAACGCCGCCGACCCGGACAGCCCGCTCAGTCCCTTCTCCCCCGAGTCGGAGCACGCGCGCGTGGAGGCCATCAGCGTCCACCGGGAGGTACTGGCCGGGGCGAAGACCAAGGTGCCGGAGGAACTGCGGGACGCGCTGCCCGAATTGATGTGGCTCTCCCAGATGGGGCTCGTCCTGTACTGGGTCTTCGACCGGACCGAGGGACGCGAGCGCAGCTACCGGCTCGCCGAGCGCGGGGCCCGGCTGACCGCGCGGGGCGTCGTGCTGGCCCGCTTCCGCGTTCTGCGGCCCCTCGTCCACGAGGTGCACGAGCTGTTCACGGACTTCTTGCCGGGGATGACCAAGGCCCTGCCCGATCCGGCCAAGAAGAGCTCGTCCCAGGGGGCCCGTTCGGAAAACGGGCCCCCTGGGAGACTCAGCAAGCGCCGAGCCTCAGGAACCGACGAGTCTCGGTAGGCGATGAGGCCCAGGAGCCGACGAGCCTGGGCAAGAGACTCAGTTCACCGCGTCGACTTCCCCCTCCGCCAACTCCACGTCGTACACCAGCGGCCCGTCCTCCACGACCACGTGCCGTGCGCGGGCCCCGTACGACGCCGCCGTGGCCGCCAGGAGGTACGTACCCGGCGCGGGCACCGACACGATGTACGAGCCGTCCGCCAGCGAGCTGACGCGGTCCAGTTGGCGCCCGCCCTTGGACAGGAGGGTCACCACCGCCCCCTCGACCGGATCGCCGTCGGCGGTGCGGATGAGGCCGTGCACCACCGAGGCGCCGCCCTCCGCGGGAAGCTCCTCCAGGGTCTCCTCCTTCGGCTCCACCGCCAGATGCGGCAGCCGCTTCTCGAGGCCGGCCGGCAGCCACCAGTTGGACTTGCCGAGCAGATGCATCGCCGCCGGCACCAGGGCCGTACGGAGAATGAAGGCGTCGAGGGCGACGGCTGCCGCCAGGCCCACGCCCGCCATCGCGGCCCCCGAGTCGCCGCTCAGGACGAAGGCAAGGAAGACGCAGACCATGATGAGCGCCGCGCTGTTGATGACGCGGCTCGTCTCCGTCAGCCCGACCCGCACCGCGCGCGCGTTGTCCTTCGTGTGCACCCACTCCTCGTGCATCCGGCTCACCAGGAACACCTGGTAGTCCATCGAGAGGCCGAAGAGGAGGGACAGCATGATGACGGGCAGGAAGGCGTTGATCGGCCCCTCCTTGCCGAGGCCGAGCAGGTCGAGGCCCCATCCCCACTGGAAGATCGCGGTGAGGACGCCGAAGGAGGCCGCCGCGGCGATCAGGTTCATCAGCGCGGCCGTCAGCGGCACCACGAGGGAGCGGAAGGCGACCAGCAGGAGCAGGAAGCCGAGACCGATGATCGTGGCGATGAAGAGGGGCAGCCGGTCGCCGGTGATGGAGGCGAAGTCCTTGGAGACGGCCGTCACGCCACCGACGTGGGCTTGAGCCCCCGCGTCGGGGATCACTCGGTCCCGTAGCGTGTCGATGAGCTGGTCGGTCTCCTCCGACTGCGGCGAGGTCGTCGGCACCACCTGGATCACCGTCACGCCCTGCGCGGGCGGCAGCGCGGCGACCCGGGCGACTCCGGCGGTGTCGCCGATGCCCTTCACCAGGCTGTCCGTGTCGCCGCTGGACACGACCACCTGCAAGGGGCCGTTGAAACCGGGCCCGAAGCCCTCGGCGAGCAGGTCGTACGCCTTCCTGGTCGTCGTCGAGGCGTCGTCGTTGCCCTGGTCGGTGGCGCCCAGCCGCAGTGACAGCACGGGCAGCGCGAGGACGGCCATGACGACCACGGCCAGGGTGGCGATCGTACGAGGGCGCCGCTGGACGCTCGCCGACCAGCGCGCCGCGGCACCGCTCGCCCGCTCCGGCTCAGGCCCTCCCCCACTCTCGGCTTCGCTCGACCGGGGGGCGCCCCCAGCCTCCAGCTTGCGCCGCTGGCGGCGGCTGAGCACCCGGGTGCCGAGCAGACCGAGCAGCGCCGGCAGCAGGGTGACCGCCGCGAGCACGCTGAAGACGACGGTGAGCGAGGTGCCGATGACCACGCCGTCCAGGAACCGCAGGTTCGTCACCAGCATCCCGGCGAGCGCGATGCACACCGTGCCGCCCGCGAACAGCACCGCCCGGCCGGAGGTGTTGAGGGCGGTGACCGCCGACTCCTCCGGTTTCATGCCGCGCAGGATGCCTCGTCGGTGCCGGGTCACGATGAAGAGCGCGTAGTCGATGCCCACACCGAGCCCGATGAGGGTGGCGAGCAGCGGGGCCAGGTCGGGGATGTCGGTGGCGTGGCTGAGCAGCTGGGTGGAGAACAGGCCGGTGCCGACGCCGAACAGGGCGATGGCGATCGGCAGCAGCATCGCGAACAGTGAGCCGAAGGCCAGGAACAGGACGACGGCCGCGGCCAGGATGCCGACCATTTCGGCGAGTCCGGTGGGCGGTTCCTGCACCCGCTGGATCGCCTGACCGCCCAGCTCGACCTGCAGACCGCCGCGTTCGGCATTCTGTGCGGTGTCGACGACGTCCTGCACCAGTGCCTTGGGGACGGCGTTCGCCTGCTCCGCGAAGGTGACCTGGGCGTACGCGATCTTGCCGTTCTGGCTGATCTGCGCCGCGCCCCGGTCGCCCGAGTACGGGCCGGCCACGTCGCCGACGCCCTTCATCTTCCCGATCTCGTCGAGTACGGGCTGGATCCGGGACCTTACGGACTGGTCCCGGACCGTTCCCTCGTCGACCTTCCACACCACCGTGTCGGTGTCGCCCGCACTGTTCGGGAACGCCTTCTCCATCAGGTCGTACGCGCGCTTGGAGTCCGTGTTCGGAAGGGAGAAGACATTCGCGTAGTCCGTGCCCGCGGTGGACGCCGCGAAGCCCAGTCCGAACAATGCCGCCACCCACAGCAACAGGACCACCAGCCGGTGCCGATAGCACCACCGTGCCAATGTCGCCACGCTCAACGCTCCTTAGTCGGTCGGTTGGTCCCCCAGGTCCTGGACAACAGGATTTCCGGGGGCACGCGCGCGTGGACACGCAGTGGCCATGACTCTCAAGGAACTCCAAAGGGCGGACGCCCCTCGCTGTCAGTGCCGGTGCGGATACTGGGGACATGACCGGTCACGAGGGAGCCACCGTGCTCGTCGTAGAGGACGAGCCGAGCATCGCGGACGTCCTGGCCATCGCCCTGCGCTATCACCGTTTCGAGGTGATGACGGCGGGCACCGTCCGCCAGGCGCTCACGCTCGCCGAGCGCACCCGCCCCGACGCCGCGCTGCTCGACGTGATGCTGCCGGACGGCGACGGCCGGGCGCTCGGCCGTGAACTGCGGGTACGCCAGCCCGACCTGGCCATCGTCTTCCTCACCGCACGGGACGCGCCCGCCGAGATCGTGGGAGCGCTCGGCTTCGGCGACGACTACATCACCAAGCCGTTCAACATCGACGAGGTCGTCGCCCGGATCACGGCCGTACTGCGCCGCACCCGCGCGGACGACGTCCTGCCGCAGCGCCCGCCCCTGCGATACGGCGACCTGGAGCTGGACGAGACGACGTACAGCGTCCATCGCGCGGGCCATACGGTGGAGCTCACGCCGACCGAGTACGCCCTGCTGCGCTTCCTGGTCCGCAACGGCGGGCGGATCGTGCCCAAGGAGCAACTCCTGCGCCACGTGTGGCAGTACGAGCACTCGGCCGAGTCGACCGTCGTGGAGACGTACATCAGCTATCTGCGGCGCAAGCTCGAACCGCTGGGGCCGCCGGTGATCCAGACGCGGCGGGGCGTCGGATACGGGCTCGCATGACAAGCCTGCCTCGTCTGAAGATCCCGGGCCACGTGAGGATGCCGGCGCGTCTGAAAATCCCGGCGCGCGTGAGGCTCCGGCGCCCGCTCTGCCGGCACGGTATCCATTCTCTCCGCGGCCAGCTGACGCTCGCGAACGTGGGGCTGCTGGCCCTGGGCATAGTGGTGGCGACCGCCGTGAGCCTGATGGGCATGCGGCACTATCTGCTCGACCAGGTCGACACCGAGCTCGCCAAGACCCGGGAGTCGCTCGGCAGTTCGCAGCTCACCATGCAACAGATCGACTCACTGAGCGCGCTGGCATTCGTACGCGACCGCATGCTGCCCCCCACGGACGAGTCACCGAAACCGGACTCGATCTTCACGGCCGTCGACGGGACCGGGAAGGCCGTCGCCATAGCCGGCTTCAAGCCGACCGGTACCCAGCGAGCCCTGGCGGCCGCCGTGCACGACCCGCACGCCCTCGCCGCCGACAGCGAACCGCACGACGTCACGGTGCACGGCGCCGCTTACCGGGCGACCGGGGCCCGGCTCGCCGACGGCACATACGTGCTGCTCGCCACCTCGACCGACGCGCTGCACAAGGGCATCGCGAAGGCGCTCAAGCTCGATGTGACCATCGGGACACTGCTGCTGGCGCTGCTCGCCTGCCTGACGATGTTCAGCGTACGACGTCGGATGCGGCCGCTCGAGGACATGGTGGAGACCTCCTCGGCGATCGCCGAGGGGGATCTGACCCGGCGTGTGCCCTCCAGCCACCATCCGACCCAGGAGGTCGAGCAGTTGCGGCTCGCCCTCAACTCGATGCTCCACCAGGTCGAGTCGGCGTACCGGACGCGCGAGCGCAGCGCCGCCCAGCTGCGCCGGTTCGTCGGCGACGCCTCGCACGAGCTGCGCACGCCGCTGTCGGCCATACGCGGCTATCTCCAGCTCTACGAGAAGGGGATGCTGACCGATCCGGCCGAGCGCAAGCGGGCCTGGGACCGGATGAACGGGGAGGCCGACCGCATGGGCCGGCTCGTGGACGAGCTGCTCACCCTGGCCCGCCTCGATCAGCGTCCCGAACTTCGCTTCAAGAACGTCGACTTGAGCCGCCTGGTGCGGGACGCGGCCGAGGATCTGCGGGCCCAGCAGCCGGGGCGCCCGGTGAGCGTGGGCGCCGACGGCACGCTGCTGGTGCAGGCCGACGAGTCGGGGCTGCGCCAGGTGCTCGGAAATCTCGTGGGCAACGTACGCACCCACACGCCCGCCGAAGTGCCGGTGCGGCTCGGTCTGGAACGCGCGGACGGTGTCGTACGGCTGTGTGTCACGGACGAGGGTCCGGGGCTCCCGGAGGAGGACGCGGCACGCATCTTCGACCGGTTCTTCCGGGCAGGCGGCGGCGCGGGCAGCGGGCTCGGCATGGCGATCGTGCACGGCGTGGTGGCGGCACACGGGGGCGAGGTGGCGGTACGAACGGCACCGGGCGAGGGGCTGGCGGTGACGGTGACGCTGCCGACGCGGTGACGCTCGCGCTGTTCGGCGCGGTGCGGCTGGCCCCCTCGGCGCGGGGGCTCACGCTGCCGGCGCGATGACGCTCGCGCTCCCCGCGCGATGACGGGGACACTCCCCGCGCGGTGCTGCCACGCTTTCGGCACGGTGCCGCCGCGCTTCAGGCGTGGTGACGGTGACTCCCCCGGCGCGGTGACCTGCTGAAACCGACTTGGGAAGAAGCTGACCTGGATGATTGAACACGGGCCGCCACGGCACCGTACACAGATTCAGGTACAGATGAAGGCGGCCCCGACGTCCCCAGCCTGGTCCGCCGCGCCACCACCGGGCTTCGCACGGAAGGACCGCCGGGTTGTCGTTCAACACGAGCTCTCGACAGCTGCCGAACACGGACGAGATGCCTCCGGAGGCGAGGCCTGTGCCGGAGCCGCCCGCGGAGCCCGCTCCGGGTGAGGGTGAGACCACGGCCGAAGCCACCTCGCGTGAGCGTGAAGCCGTGCCCGAGGCCACGTCCGGTGAGCCCGAAGCGCCGGTCGAAGCCACGCCCGGCCTCCCGGAAACCCCCACCGAAGCAACCTCCACTGACACCGAAGCCACGCCCGAAACCACCACCGGCGACGCCGAAGCTCCGGCCGAAGCAACCGCCGGCGACACCGGACCCCCAGCCGAAGCAACCTCCAACGACACCGAAACCACCCCCGGCGACGGGGCAGCCCCGGCCCCCGCATCGGACGGCCCTGAAGCCCCGGCCGAAGCCGCTCCCACTGCCACCCCTGGCCCCGCCGCCTCCCCCGTCCGCGGCCGGCGGCGCTGGCGCGGCTGGCGCGAGAAGTACCCCGTCGCGGCCCGCACCCTGGCGTGGACGACCACCGGCCTGGCCGCCGCGCTCGTGCTGTTCGCGCTGCTCATGCCGAGCAAGATCGACGACTTCCGGCCCGCCGAGTTCGCCCGCATCCCGGTGGAGGCGATCTTCGGCGCGGCCGTACTGATCGTCCTGCCGCGCAAGCCGCGGATCGCCGTGGCGGCGCTCGCCGGGCTGAGTCTCGGCGCGCTGACCGTCCTGAACTTCCTCGACATCGGCTTCAACGAATACCTCGGACGAGGATTCAACGTCGTCCTCGACTGGACGCTGTTCGGCGACGCGCAGGCGTACCTCCAGGACACGATGGGCAAGAAGGGCGCCCTCGGCATCGTCGTCGTGGTCGTACTGATCGTGCTCGCCGTGCTCGCCCTCATGACGCTGTCGGTCGTGCGGCTGGGCAACCTGCTGGCCCGGTACACCGAGAGGGCGACGCGCACGACGCTGGTGATGGCCATCGTCTGGGTCACCTGCGCGGCGCTCGGCGTGCAGTTCACCGGTGTGCCGATCGCCTCCGAACACACCACGCTGGTCGTCCAGGACCGTGCCGAGCGGGTGCGGAACACGATCCGGGACGAGGCGGCGTTCGCGAAGATCGCCAAGAAGGACGCCTTCGCCGACACGCCGCCGGACCAGCTGCTGACGGGGCTGCGCGGCAAGGACATGATGATCACGTTCATCGAGAGCTACGGCCGCAGCGCGATCGAGGACCCGGTCATGGCGCCGGGCGTCGACGCGACGCTCACCGCCGAGAACGAGAAGCTGACCAAGGCCGGTTTCGCGGCGAAGAGCGGCTGGCTCACCTCGGCGACGTACGGCGGAAGCAGCTGGCTGGGTCACTCCACTTTCCTGTCCGGCCTGTGGATCAACAACCAGCAGCGCTACCGCACCGTCACGGCGGGCGACCACCTGACGCTCCCCGGCGCCTTCAAGAAGACGGGCGACTGGGACACGGTCGGGGTCATGCCGGGCGTCCAGAAGGCCTGGCCGGAACAGAAGTTCTACGGCATCGACAAGCTCTACGACTCCCGCGACCTCGGCTACAAGGGACCGAAGTTCAGCTGGTCGACCATGCCCGACCAGTACGCCCTGACCGCGTTCGAGCGACTGGTGCACGGCAAGAAGCACCACAAGCCGCTGATGTCGACGATCATCCTGACCTCCAGCCACCAGCCCTGGGCGCCGATCCCCAAGACGGTCCCCCAGGACCAGGTCGGCGACGGCTCGATCTACGACGCCATCCAGAAGGCCGGCAAGAAGCCCGCGGACATCATCACCGACTCGACCAAGTCCAAGCAGGAGTACGGCAAGTCCATCCAGTACTCGGTGACCAGCCTCATCGACTACCTGGTGAAGTACGGCAACAAGGACACCGTGCTCGTCTTCCTCGGCGACCACCAGCCCATCGCCCGGGTCAGCGGCAACAACGCCAGCCGTGACGTGCCGGTCTCGATCGTCGCCAAGGACCCGAAGGTGCTCGACAAGATCGCCGACTGGGGCTGGACGGACGGCCTGCAGCCCCAGCACGACGCGCCGGTCTGGAAGATGAGCGCGTTCCGCGACCGCTTCCTGACGGTGTACGGCTCCACACCCAGGCCGTGAGTCACGTGGCCGCGGCCATCAGCGCCCACACCGTCTTCCCGTAGCGTCGCCGGCTCCACACCCCCCACGCCGCGGCGATGTTCTCCACGAGATGGAGCCCGCGGCCGGTCTCCTCCCAGTCGGCGACCGGCCGCAGACGGGGTTCGGCAAGGCCCTCGTCGGAGACCTCGATGAAGCAGGGCCCGTCGGCGAGTGCCGTCACGGCGACCTCGAACTCCCTTTCAGGAAGCGGTCCGTGGCGCACCGCCTTGGTCGCCGACTCGGAGACGGGAAGCACGATGTCCTCAAGGGCCGGGTCGTCGCCACGGTGACCCCAGTCGGCGAGATGGTCCCGCACCCTGCGCCGGGCGAGACCGACGGACGCCGGATGCCGGGGCGGCCGCAAGGAGTTGCGTCGCACCACATCCACTCCTCACCCCGCACACACCTGCGACATGGTGCTGCGTTGGGTCAGGAGCGCGATGTCACAGGGGCGGGTTTCCACCCCGCGAGATCACGTCGGTTGTCATATCCAGCTCAGCCGCCAGAGGCGGAACACACCGGTCCCGTCGGACAGATACTGACCGCCCCCGACGTCCTCGCTGGTGAGTACGTACTCCTTGCGCTGCCACAGCGGAATCAGCGGAACGTCCTGAGCCACGACTTCCTGGAGCTGCCGGAAGGAGCCGTTCGCGAGACTGCGGTCCTTGTACTGCTGAGTGGTCAGAACCAGCCGGTCGACCGCCTTGCTGCTGTAGCCGTTCTTCATGCTGTTGCCGGTGCCGACGAGCGGGGCGCCGAAGGTGTCCGGGTCGGGGTAGTCGGCGACCCAGCCGACGGCCCACGCGTCCAACTGCCCCTCGGCGTACCGCTTCTGGAATTCGGTCCACTCATAACCCTTGGTCTCCACCTTGAACAGACCGCTCGCCTCCAGCTGCCGCTTGAGCTCGGCGGCCTCCTGCCCCGCGGCGCCCCGCCCCTGGCCGTACCCATAAGTGAAGCGGACCGGCAACTGCACCCCGGCCTCGGTCAGTAGCACCCGTGCCTTCTTCGGGTCAGGCTTGGGATAGTCGTCGAAGAACGACGTCGAGTGCCCCGTGATACCCGCCGGAATCAGCCCGTACAACGGATCGGTGGTGCCTTTGTACGTCTGGCTGACCAGCTCTTCGCGATTGATGAGGGCGGCGATGGCCTGCCGCACCCGCCGGTCGCGCAGCGGCGAGTTCGCACGGACGTTGAGGACGAGGTTGCGGGTCTCGGCACTGTCGACCTCCGTGACGCGCTGGTTCGGGTCGCTCGGCGAGAGGTCGGCCAGCAGCTCGGGGGGCAGCTGGCGGGCGGCGACGTCGAACTTCTTCGCCTTCCAGCCGGCCTCCAGGGCCTGCGAGTCGGCGTAGTAGCGCAGCACGATGGGCCGGCCGGTCTCCTTGACGGCACCCTTGTACTTCGGGTTGACCGCGAGCGCGGCCCGCTTGTTCTTCGTATACGTCTTCAGCAGATAAAGCCCGGTGCCGTCGGCGCCGGTGCCGGTGCGCAGGGTGCGCTTCGGGTAGCGGGTGTGGTCGACGATCGAACCGGCGCCGGTGGCCACCTTGAACGGGAACGTGGCGTCGGGCGAGGACAGATGGAAGGTGACGGTGAGACCGTCCGCGTCGACCGAGCCGAGGGTGGAGAAGAGGGACGCGGGCCCCACCAGGGAGTTGATGCGCTTCACCCGCTCGAAGGAGAACTTCACGTCCTCGGCGGTCATCCCGCGCCCGTTCGGAAAGGTCAGGTCGTCGCGCAACGTACAACGGTACGTACGCAGCCCGGTACCCACGAAGTCGCAGCTCTTCGCCGCGTCGGGCACAGGGGCGGCGCCGCCCGGCTCGAACGTCAGCAGCGACTGGAACACATTGCTGAACAGCGCCCAGGAGCCCGCGTCGTAGGCGCCCGCCGGGTCGAGCGACGTGACGGCGTCCGTCGTGCCCACCCTGATCGTCCTGTTGCTGTTCTCCTGCTTGGGCAGCAACTGCCAGCCACCCACGCCCACGCCCGCCAGTACCAGTAGCGTCGCGAGAATCCGTATGCGAACCGATCGCATCGGTGCCCCTCCCCAGGCCCACCGCACGTCACTCCCCTAGTGACGCGGATCACCTAACCACAGGAGTTTCAGCCGGGGGAAGAGGTACTTGAAGAATGAAACAAGGTCTTCGGATGGCGCGTTTCAGGCCTGTTTCACCTCCGGACGGCGCCAGGGCGTCTCCACCTGTCGCACTGCCTGCAGAAGTGGTTCCGGGCCTCTCCCGCCGGGAGCTCCAGTGACTCGGCGACTCACCACGCACGACGCTCGCCTCGTCGACCGATTTCGTCAACTTCACAGGTACGTCGGCCAGTTGACTCACTGCCTCATCACCCAGGCCATCGCGGAGCAGCGCCTCGCGCACATGGCGGGTCCCCGCATCCCGTTGCTCACGCGCCCCGGCCGGCTACCGTTGCGTCGGCTGCCCCCGCACGATGCCCATCTGCACCACTCCGCGCCGCGCACGGACACCTTCGCCGCGGCCAGAAGGCGACTGGCGGAGAACTGGCCACCCCTTGACGCCGCCGAGCACAGCCGCGTACCGCGGCACCTCGGCCCTGCCGACACCGCTTCCCATGGGCTCGTGACACCGCGCGCGCCCCGTTCCGACCAGAGGCCCGGCAGAGGTCTGCCCTCGGCTCAGGCCTGCCGCGAGGCCAGCTCCACGACCGTGATGTCCGAGGGAGCACCCACCCGGGTCGGCGGCCCCCAGGCCCCCGCACCCCGGGACACGTACAACTGCGTGTCCCCGTACCGCTCCAGCCCGGCAAGCGTCGGATTGGCGGCGCCGGCGATGAAATTCCCCGGCCACAACTGCCCGCCGTGCGTGTGCCCGGACAGCTGAAGATCGACTCCGTGCCGCACGGCCTCATGAATCTGCACCGGCTGATGCGCGAGCAGCACACACGCCCGCGATGTGTCCCGGTCCCCGAGCGCCTTGCCGAAGTCGGGCGCCTGCCCCTCGCTCTCCCCCTGTACATCATTCACGCCCGCGAGATCGAATCCGGCCAACTCGGTACGCGCGTTCTCCAGAGGATGGATCCCCAGCCCCCGTACTTCCCGGACCCACTGCTCGGCCCCGGAGAAGTACTCATGATTACCCGTGACGAAGTACGACCCGAAACGCGACCGAAGCCGTGCAAGCGGCGCAGCCGCCGGACCGAGGTCCTTCACGCTGCCGTCGACGAGATCGCCGACCACCGCGATGAGATCGGGCTGTGTGGAGTTGATGGTGTCGACGACCTTCTGGGCAAAGCCGCGCCCCAGCACCGGCCCCAGATGAATGTCACTGACGACAGCGATGCGAAACCCATGAGCCGACCGCGGCAACTTGGCCAACGGCACCGTGACCCGCTTCACCCTGGGCCCGCGCAGAACGCCATAGGTCCCGTACCCCACGGTCCCCACAGCGGCAGCCGCAGCCGCCCCACCCACCATCCGGGAGACGAAGAGCCGACGCGAGGGGGAACCGGTACTCGACGGGGGACGGCCCGCACCCGCCGATGCGGCCGAAGGCGACGCGCCGGAAGGTCCGCCCGCAGCGGCCGGCGCATCAACACCGGCCTCTTGGAACCCGGCCGATTCCGCGCCGGGCCGAGGACGGATGCTCCGGCGCGGCCCCGACTCACCCTCGACGGCAGGGACAGACGAGACGGCTGCCGCAGAGGCACCGCCGGACGAGACGGCAGACGCAGACGCAGCGCCGGACGAGACGGCAGACGCAGAGGCACCGCCGGACGAGACGGCAGACGTAGCCGAGTCGACACGCGCGGACGAGACGACCGCCCGCCGCTCGACCACCCGCCGCACCACCGGCCGTACGAGTTCCCCCACCACCAGCGCGAGCACCAGGTAGATCGCCAGCGCCATCCACAGGAACCCGGGCCAGGCCAGCACCCGCTGAAGCCAGAACGGCGCCCCGGCCCGCTCACTCGCGACGGCCCCGAACATCAGCAGGGGCCCGGCGACGAAGACGGCCGCGCCCACCCGACGGGCCACCCCGGGCCCTGACGTGGTGTCGCGCACCAGGCGCCGCCACGCGTACCAGTGCAGCGCGCCGAGCACGGCCAGCGCAACCAGGCCCACCAGCACAAAGACGATGACCATGACGCCGTATCCCCCGGTTGCCGTATCCGCGTTATGACGTCTGGCGCAAAGCGCGCACCCCGCGCAACCCGATCACGCCGACGACCGTCCCCAAGACAAAGGAGACGACGGCGAGCGTCAGGTGCACCCAGAAGTACGCCGTCGGATCCCCCGCGTCGTTGAACGCGAGCCCGCTGCCGTCCTTCCACAGGTTCTTGACGAAAGTGATCCAGATGACCCAGCTCCACACCCCGAAGGCGAGCAGGAACCAGGAGACGGGGCGGCTGAGCTTCATGGGTCCAGTATCACCGCCGCCGGCCGGGGCCCGGCGCCGGGGTGGAGAGGGTGATAGGACTTCACGCCCCACGCCCTGTACTTTCTCGACCGTGCCCGCCACCAAAAAGACCGCCAAGCGATCCTTGCTGGTCACTTCCGCCACCCTGTTGTCCCTTTCGCTCGCCGCGCCCGCGTTCGCTGACGCGAGTCCGACAGCGAGTCCGACCACGACCCCGTCGGCCACTCCCCCGGCGAACATGTCGACCGTCGGCGGCGAGCGGCTGGGCCAGGCCGGCACGCAGGTGAATCTCGGCACCGGCGCTCCCGTCCTGCCCAAGGACCTCACCGCGCGCTCCTGGATCGTCGCCGACGCCGAGTCCGGCGACATCCTGGCCGCCCACAACGCGCACTGGCGGCTGCCCCCGGCGAGCACCCTGAAGATGCTCTTCGCCGACACGGTGCTGCCGAAGTTCCCCAGGACGATGAAGCACAAGGTGGTCTCCTCCGACCTCGCGGGCATCGGCGCGGGCTCCAGCATGGTGGGGATAAAGGAGAACGAGACCTACACCGTCCACGACCTGTGGCTCGGCGTCTTCCTGCGCTCGGGCAACGACGCCGTGCACGTGCTGTCCCAGATGAACGAGGGCATCGACCAGACGGTCAAGGACATGCAGGCTCACGCCGAGGAGCTCCAGGCCCTCGACACGCACGTGGTCAGCCCGGACGGCTATGACGCGAAGGGCCAGGTGTCGTCGGCGTACGACCTGACGCTGTTCGCCCGCTCCGGGCTGCAGAAGAAGGACTTCCGGGAGTACTGCTCGACGGTGCGGGCCGAGTTCCCGGGCGGGACCACAAAGAACGAAAAGGGCAAAACGGACCGCGAAACCTTCGAGATCCAGAACACCAACCGCCTCCTGACCGGCGACAGCGACATCTCCACGTACCAGGGAATCGCGGGCGTGAAGAACGGCAACACCACCAACGCGGGCGCCACCTTCACCGGTGTCGCCGAGCGGGGCGGCAAGGTGCTGCTCGTCACGGTCATGAACCCGGAGAAGAACGAGCACAACGAGGTCTACAAGGAGACCGCGAAGCTATTCGACTGGGGCTTCCAGGCCACGGGCAACGTCGAGCCGGTGGGTGAGCTGGTGCCGCCGAGGAGCATCGACACCACCGCGCCGCCGGGCGCGAACGCCTCCAGCCCCGGCGCGGACGACGCGTCCACGAAGCCGGTGGCGGCCGCCTCCGCCGCGAAGGGCGGTTCGAGCGGCATCGGCATGGCGCTGGCCATCACGGGCGGCTCCCTCGTCCTGCTCGCGGCAGGTGCCTTCCTCGTCAACCGCCGCTGGCCGCTGCCGGATCTGATGCGCCGTCGCCGCTGACCACCGGGGCCGCCGGGTCCGCGCGGTCCGGCGGGACCGGCGGGACCGGCGGGACCGATCGATCCGGCGGGACCGGCGGGACCGCCCGGTCCGCCCGGTCCGCCCGGTCCGCCCGGTCCGATCGACCCGCCCGGTCCGCCGGGTCCGATCGATCCGCCGGGTCCAGCGGGGACTCATCGCTCTGCGTCGCCGTCCAGGAGGCGCAGAACAGCAGCAGTTTCGCGGTGAAGTTGATCCACAGCAGCAGCGCGATCGGCACCCCGAACGCGCCGTACATGCTCTTCGACGCGACACCCCGCATATAGCCGCTGAGCAGCAGCTTGAGCAGCTCGAACCCGGCGGCTCCGATCAGCGCGGCGACGATCAGCCGACGCCGCGGCGGCTGGACGCCGGGCAGCAGCGTGAGGAGGTACAGCAGGAGCAGGAAGGCGGCGAGTACGGCGACGGCGAACGCGGCGGCCCGCAGCAGCACGCTCCCCCAGCCGTGCTCGTCGATGTCGAGCTGCCGGGTCGTCCACCCCACCGCCGTGGACGCCACGGTGGAGGCGGCGACGGTGACGAGCGCGGCGCCGCCGAGCCCGACCAGTACGCCCCCGTCCTTGAGCTTGCGCAGGAAGGGGTTCTCCTCGCTGTCGGGCAGCTCCCAGACCGCGCGCAGGCACTCCCGCATCGAGCCGACCCAGCCGATGCCGGTGAACAGCAGTACGGCGCCCGCGATCAGGCCGATCGTGCCGGCGTTCTGGACGAGGCCTTGGATGTCCAGCTGGTCGGAGATACCGGGAACCTGCTCGGCGAGCTTGTCCTGAAGGTCCTTCTGCTGGCTGGTGCTGAGCGTGGCGGCGGCGATCGCCGCGCCGACGGTCAGCAGCGGGAAGAGCGCCACGAAACTGATGAAGGTCATCGCGGCGGCGAGCCGCGTCCACTTCACCCGGTCCAGACGCTCGTACGACCGCCACGCGTGCGTGGCCATCAGGCGGGTGACCAAGGGCCCCACGCCGGGAAGCTTTTTCAGCCAGTCCATGATCCGACTCTGCCCTCGCCTCGCACACCTCGAACGCCCCGGAAAACCAATGTCCGAGTACCCCAAAAACGCAGGACAGTGGCGAGCGCCATGCCGATTCCGGCGCCCGAGACGGTGTCCGCGCGCTGCGAGGTGAACCCGAGGCCGTAGTGGCTGACGGCGATGCACAGCAGCTGGACGAGGGCGCCCGCGATGTTCACCGCGAAGAAGATCAGGTACTGGCGCGGGCCGCGCGCGGCCGTGTGCCGGTAAGTGCCGAGGGCGTTGCCCGCGTACGCCACCGAGCAACCCGCGACGAAGCTCAGCGCCTTGGCGGTCAGCGGGTCGAGGCCCACGGGGCCGCGCAGCCAGACGAAGAGGCCGAGGTCGGCGGCGTAGGCGAGGATTCCGGTGGTGGCGAAGCCGAGGAGTTCCTGCGCGAGTCGCCTCCGGGCGACGGGCTTGTGAGCGACCGGCTCCGGGGCAACCGGCTCCGGGGCGACCGGTTTCAGTGAGACCGGCCCTTGGGCGACCGGTTTCCCTGACACCGGCTCCCCCGAGACCGGCCCCTCGGCGACGCTCACCAGTTCGCCACGGCGAGGCCGTACATCGCCAGCCACACCAGCCCGATGAGCGCGAGCGCACGGTCGTGAAGGACCACGTCCTCGGGCTCGCCCGCCGTGCCCCGGTCGGCGAAGACGGCGTACCGCAGGATGGCCAGGATGAAGGCGACCATGGACAACTGCCGCCAGGGCAGCAGACCGGCGCTGGGCACACCGCCCTCCTCCAGGGCCCACAGGCAGTAGCCGAGGACGGAGACTCCGGCGGCCAGCTGCCAGACGAAGCGCAGGTAGCCGGTGGTGTATTCGGTGAGCAACGCGCGCGTGGCGCCCGCTTTCCCGGCCATCTGCACGGCCTCGGAGTAACGCTTCGCCGACACCATGAACAGCGCCCCGAAGCCGGTGGTGATCAGGAACCAGCGCGAGAGCGGGATGCCGAGGGCGAGACCGCCGATCATCGCGCGCATGAGGAACCCGGTCGTGACGACGGCGAGGTCCACCACCAGGACGTGCTTCAGGCTGACGCAGTACGCCAGTTGCATGCCGATGTACGCCGTCAGCAGCGCGGCGACGGCCGGCGAGCAGAGCCAGGCGGCGGCACCCGGCGCGAGGAGCGCGAGGACGCCCCCGACCGCGTACGCGGCTGCGACGGGGACCTGGCCCGCGGCGACCGGGCGGTGGCGCTTGACCGGGTGGGCGCGGTCGGCGGCGGCGTCCCGGGCGTCGTTGATCAGGTACACGGCGGCGGCGCAGGCCGTGAACAGCACGAAGACGAGCGCGAGTTGGGTGCCCGCGTGCCGGGAGAAGAGCTGGCCCGCGGCGGCCGGCGCCGCCACCACCAGCAGGTTCTTCACCCACTGTCGGGGGCGGGTGGTCTTGAGCAGGCCCCGGACGACGCCGGTGACGCCCTTCGCGGATGCCGCAGCGGCCGGTGCGCGCTCCAGGAGTGCCGTGCGCTCAGTCATTGACCGACCCCGACCCAGCGTGCGCCCAGGCGGGCTGTCAGGGCCCCCAGGGCGGCTCCTGCGGCGATGTCGGACGGGTAGTGGACCCCGACGACCATCCGTGAGACGCACATCGCGGCGGCGAGCGGGGAAACCACATGCGCGCCGAGCGCGCCGTAGGCGACCGCAGCGGCCGCCGCGGACGTGGCGTGCGAGCTCGGGAAGGAGTGCCGTCCGGCCGTGCGCACCAACGGCACCACGTGCGCGGGGCGCGGGCGGCGCACGATGCGCTTCACCCCCATGCTGGCGAGGTGCGCGGTAGTGGTGAGCGCCGTCGCGCGCAACCAGGCGCCCCGCCGTTCACGGTCGACGGCCGCCCCCGCCAGCCCCGCCGCGAGCCACAGCGCGCCGTGTTCCCCGCTCCAGGACAGGGCACGCGCGACTGCCGCGATGCGCGGATCCCTGCCGCACTCGTGGACTGCCGACAACAGTCGGCGATCCATGCCGTCGAACCCGCGGTCCATGCCGTCGAGCCGGCGGTCCCTGTCCCTGTCCCTGTAGTCATGGTCGTCAAGGTCGTCCATGTGATCTCACTCTTCTAGGGAGTGGCCGCAGAATTACGGCAATGTAGGACGACATCCCATTAATCACCCATTTCGGTGAGGAGCCGTGAGGGCCGGCGAGATTGGGGCGTTATGCACCCTTACCGACGCTACGGTCACGGTCATGCCTGCCGACACCGTCTCCGTCACGGGTTGGGGCCGCACCGCCCCGACCACCGCCCGTCTGGTCCGCCCGCGCACCTACGAGGAGGCGGCGGCGGCCGTCCGGGGGTGCGGGACACGCGGAGGCATCCCCCGGGGACTCGGACGGGCCTACGGGGACGCCGCGCAGAACGCGGGCGGAGCCGTGCTCGACATGACGGGCCTGGACCGGATCCACGCGATCGACGCGGACGGCGGCACCGTCCTGTGCGACGCGGGGGTGTCCCTGCACCGGCTCATGGAAGTCCTGCTCCCGCTCGGCTGGTTCGTGCCGGTCACGCCCGGGACCCGCTATGTGACCGTCGGCGGCGCGATCGGCGCGGACATCCACGGCAAGAACCACCATGTGTCGGGCTCGTTCGCCCGGCACGTTCTCTCCTTCGAGCTGCTGACCGCGGACGGCGGGATCCATACGGTCGGCCGGGGCACGCCCCTCTTCGACGCCACCGCGGGCGGCATGGGCCTGACCGGCGTGATCCTCACGGCGACCGTCCGGCTCCAGCCCGTCGCGACCTCGCTGATGTCCGTCGACACGGAACGCGCCGCGGACCTCGACGACTTGATGGCCCGCCTCGCCGCCACGGACCACAACTACCGGTACTCGGTGGCCTGGATCGACCTGCTCGCACGCGGGACGTCGATGGGGCGCTCGGTGCTGACCCGCGGCGATCACGCGCCGCTGGACGCCCTGCCCGCACGCGCGCGTAGGCACCCCCTGGCGTTCCGCCCCGCGCAGTTCCCGTCCGCGCCCGCCTTCCTGCCGGAGGGGCTCCTGGGGCGCACGACTGTGGGCCTCTTCAATGAGCTCTGGTACCGGAAGGCGCCACGCGCGCGCGGCGGAGAGCTGCAGAAGATCTCGACCTTCTTCCACCCCCTCGACGGGGTGCCGCACTGGAACCGCGTCTACGGGCGGGGCGGCTTCGTGCAGTACCAGTTCGTCGTCGGATACGGACAGGAGGAGGCCCTTCGCCGGATCGTGCAGCGCATCTCCGTACGCCGCTGCCCGTCCTTCCTCGCCGTCCTGAAGCGCTTCGGAGAGGGCGATCCGGGCTGGCTGTCCTTCCCCATGCCGGGCTGGACCCTCGCCCTGGACATCCCCGCGAACCTGCCGGGGCTCGGCTCCTTCCTCGACGAGCTGGACGAGGAGGTGGCCGCGGCCGACGGGCGGGTGTACCTCGCCAAGGACGCACGGCTGCGGCCCGAACTACTGGCCGAGATGTATCCGCGGCTCGGTGAATTCCGTTCCCTGCGACGGGAGTTGGACCCCCAAGGCGTCTTCACGTCGGACCTGTCCCGCCGCCTCGGTCTTTAGTCCCCCCGGTCTTTGGCCCCTCGATCTTTGGTCCCCTCAGTCTTTGGCCCCTCGATCTATGGCCCCCTCCGCCTCCGGCCCCCGCGCTCCGCAGTCCCTCCGATCTCCCCTCGCCCCCGTCTCTGGTCGCACCAGCCCCTAGGAGCTGTCATGAAGGACGCCTTCGGTCTCCCCCAGTCCCTGCTGATCCTCGGCGGCACGTCCGAGATCGCGCTGGCCACCGCGCGCCGTCTGATCGTCCGGCGCACCCGCACGGTGTGGCTCG
Source organism: Streptomyces sp. NPDC050564 (assembly GCF_044457265.1). Taxonomy (NCBI): domain Bacteria; kingdom Bacillati; phylum Actinomycetota; class Actinomycetes; order Kitasatosporales; family Streptomycetaceae; genus Streptomyces; species Streptomyces sp. NPDC050564. The sequence continues at coordinate 118,211 of NZ_JBITGS010000004.1, forward strand.
CGGGACGCCCGTCCGCCGCCCTGGAGCAAGCCGCCGAGCAACTGCGCGGGATGGGCGCGGACGCCCGTACCGTCGCCTTCGACGCCCTCGACTGCGAGTCCCACGAGACCGCGCTCGGCAAGGTCTTCGCGGAGGGCGACGTCGACATGGTGCTGCTGGCGTTCGGCGTGCTCGGCGACCAGGCGCGGGACGAGAACGAGCCCGTGTCGGCGGTACGCGTGGCGCAGACCAACTACACGGGTGCGGTGTCGGCCGGTCTGGTGTGCGCGCGGGCCCTCCAGACACAGGGACACGGCTCCCTGGTGGTGCTCTCCTCGGTCGCCGGCGAGCGCGCCCGGCGCTCCAACTTCATCTACGGCTCCAGCAAGGCGGGCCTGGACGCCTTCGCGCAGGGCCTGGGCGACGCGCTGCACGGCACGGGCGTGCACGTGATGGTCGTACGCCCCGGGTTCGTCCGTACGAGGATGACGGCGGGCCTGCCCCAGGCACCGCTGGCCACCACTCCGGAGGCGGTCGCGACGGCCGTGGAGACGGGGCTGCGACGCCGGTCGGAGACGGTGTGGGTACCCGGAGCGCTGCGTCTGGTGATGGCGGCACTGCGGCACGTTCCCCGGCCGGTGTTCCGGCGGCTGCCGATCTGACGATCCGGGACCGCCGGCCGGTGGGCTGCCGATCTCACCTCCACCGAGGGGTCGTGCCGGCGGAGCCTACTGCCGGTCGCACAGGAGGATCCTGCCGAGGAGTGTCCTAACGGGCCGGCAGCGTGGTGTCCCGCTCCGGGGCGCCCGCCTGAGGGGGCACCACGGCGCTGCCGAAGTCGAACTCGCGCAGCTTGCGCCAGACGCCGTCCGCGCCCTGTTCGTAGAGGGCGAACCCGGTGCAGGGCCACTCGGCCTCGTACCCGGACAGCGCCTCGTAGGCCCGGTCCATCGACTCGTCGTCGATGCCGTGCGCCACCGTGACGTGCGGGTGGTACGGGAACTGGAGCTCACGCGCGACCGGCCCTGAGGCGTCCCGGACCTGCTTCTGCAACCAGGTGCAGGCCTCGGCACCCTCGACGACCCGCACGTACACGACGGGCGACAGGGGGCGGAAGGTGCCCGTGCCGGACAACCGCATGGGGAAGGGGCGCCCGGTGCCCGCGACCTCGACGAGATGCGCCTCGATCGCCGGCAGCGCCGAGTCGTCGACCTCCGTCGGCGGCAGCAGCGTGACGTGCGTGGGGATGCCGGAAGCCGCGGGGTCGCCGAAGCCCGCGCGCCGCTCCTGGAGCAGGCTGCCGTAAGGCTCCGGGACCGCGATCGACACGCCGATCGTTACGGTCCCCACGTCGTCTCCTGTCGTTGTTTCGAAGGTTCGCTGTCTTTGAAGGTCCGGTGTTTTCGCGCGGGCAGGGGTGGCTGCTCGGCCTGCCCGGCTTTCGACTGTACGGCGGTGCGGCCCGTCGGCGGCGGTCGTAGGAGTGTCGCGCTCGTCTCGTACTCACTGCCGAACGGGCTGTGGTAGGGGCTGCCGTGCCGTTGCGTATGACAGCGGTTTCGGCTGTCGTACGCAACGGCCCCGGCGGTCAGTGCTTGGCGGGGAGGAAACCGACCCTGTCGTACGCCTGGGAGAGCGTCTCCGCGGCGACGGCACGTGCCTTCTCGGCACCCTTGGCCAGGATCGAGTCGAGCGTCTCCGGGTCGTCCAGATACTGCTGGGTGCGCTCCCGGAACGGCGTCACGAAGTCGACCATGACCTCGGCGAGGTCCGTCTTGAGCGCACCGTAGCCCTTGCCGGTGTAATTCTGCTCCAGTTCCTCGATACCGGTTCCGGTGAGGGTCGAGTAGATGGTCAGCAGGTTGCTGATACCCGGCTTGTGCTCCGTGTCATACCTGATGACGGTGTCCGTGTCGGTGACCGCGCTCTTGACCTTTTTGGCGGTCGCCTTCGGCTCGTCGAGCAGGTTGATGAGGCCCTTGGGCGTCGACGCCGACTTGCTCATCTTGATCGTCGGGTCCTGGAGATCGAAGATCTTCGCCGTCTCCTTGAGGATGTACGGCTTCGGGACCGTGAACGTCTGGCCGAAGCGGCCGTTGAAGCGCTCGGCGAGGTCACGCGTGAGCTCGATGTGCTGGCGCTGGTCCTCGCCGACCGGGACCTCGTTGGCCTGGTACAGCAGGATGTCCGCGACCTGCAGGATCGGGTACGTGAAGAGGCCGACGGAGGCGCGGTCGGCACCCTGCCTGGCGGACTTGTCCTTGAACTGCGTCATGCGGGATGCCTCGCCGAAGCCGGTGAGGCAGTTCATGATCCAGGCCAGCTGGGCGTGCTCGGGGACGTGACTCTGCACGAAGAGCGTGCAGCGCTCCGGGTCGAGACCGGCGGCGAGCAGCTGCGCGGTGGCGAGCCGGGTGTTGGCGCGCAGGTCCGCGGGGTCCTGCGGAACGGTGATCGCGTGCAGGTCGACGACCATGTAGAACGCGTCGTGGGACTCCTGCAGGGCCACCCACTGGCGGACGGCGCCGAGGTAGTTGCCGAGGTGGAACGAGCCTGCGGTGGGCTGGATTCCGGAGAGCACGCGGGGACGATCAGAGGCCATGGGCCCATTCTCTCAGGTGTCGGCGCCCGGTCCGGAACTGGTCGGAAACAGATGTGACACAGGTGGGAACCGATCGGCCTCGGGCGGTGTAGCAAGAGTGTGAGGACGCGGGAGGGGGGCCGCATCGTCGTCGACGAGGCCGTGGTGATCGCACGCGTACGCGCCGGTGAGCCGGAGGCGTACGCGGAGCTGGTCCGTGCCCACACGGGCATCGCGATCAGGGCGGCCAGGGCGCTGGGGGCGGGTGCGGACGCGGAGGACGTGGTGCAGCAGGCCTTCATCAAGGCGTACTGCTCGCTGGGGCGCTTTCGGGACGGCGCGGCGTTCAAGCCGTGGCTGCTCTCGATCGTCGCCAATGAGACGAGGAACACAGTGCGGACGGCGGTGCGCCAGCGGACGCTGGCCGGCCGGGAGGCCGCGTTCACGGAGGCGGACCCGCTGATACCGGAATCGGCGGACCCGGCGGTCGCGGCGCTGGAGATAGAGCGCCGCGCGGCGCTGCTGGCCGCCCTGGACCAGCTGAGCGAGGAGCACCGCCTCGTTGTCACGTACCGCTATCTCCTGGAGATGGACGAGCCGGAGACGGCCCAGGCCCTGGGCTGGCCGCGCGGCACGGTGAAGTCCCGCCTCAACCGCGCCCTGCGCAAGCTGGGCCGGCTGCTGCCGGACTTCGAACCCGGAGAGCCTCGGGAAGGGGGTGATGAGCATGAGTGAGTCGTACGCGGAGGGGGACGCGGAACCTTCCGGTGACCGGGGTCGGGGTGGCCGTGAGGGTGTCTCGCGCCTGCCCGAGGAGCTGCAGGCGCTCGGGCGTTCTCTGGACCAGCCCGGGGCGGCCGGGAGCGAGTCGATGGTCGAGCGCGTGCTGGAGCAGATTCTCGCCGAGCGGATCCCCGTCCCGGTGGCCGAGCCCCGGGGACCGGGCGAGCGGCTCCGGGCGGTGCGCCGCTGGGCTCGCGTGCGCCGGCGCGCGCTGACCGCGGGGCTGTGCGGTGTGCTGACGGTCCTCGTGCTCACGCCTCCGGTGCGCGCCGCCGTCGTCGACTGGTTCGGCTTCGGCGGGGTCGAGGTGCGGTACGACCCGTCGGCGGTGCCCTCGCCCGGGGCCCGGGTGCCGGGGTGCGGTCCTTCGCTGACCTTGGCGCAGGCGGGGCGACGGGCGGGGTTCGAACCTCTCGTGCCCGGCGCTTTCGGCACTCCGGGCGCGGTGACGGTGACGCGCGAGCCGAAGGGGCGGCTCCTGATGAGTCTGTGCTGGCGCGAGCACGGGCACACGGTCCGGCTGAACGAGTATCCGGCGAGCCTGGACCTCGGCTTCTCGAAGACGGTACGGGAGCCACCGGAGTGGGTGTCACTGGGCGGAGACACGGACTACGGCAATCCGGCGCTGTGGTTTCCGAAGCCGCATGTGCTGAGCTTCTGGCTGATCGACGCGGACGGCGACCGCTTCACCCGCTCCGAGCGGACGGCGGGGCCCACGCTGCTGTGGATGCACGAGGGCGAGGTGACCCTCCGGCTCGAGGGGGTGGCGTCCAAGGCGCGGGCAGTGGAGATCGCGAAGTCTCTGAAGTAACCCGAATTCTGGTCGGTGCCGAGTGGGAACCCCGGCGGGTCGAGCGGTGTACCAGAAGTGACACACGGCGTGCGGGCGGGCCGCACGTGGATCGACCGGCTGGTTGGGGGTTCGGATGCGCAGGCTTCGTGAACTGCTCGCGGTGATGGGGGCGTTGGCGGTGGCTCTCGCGGCGATGCTGCTGTGGGCACCGTCCGCGATCGCCGGTGGCCCGACGAGCGTGCTGGTGGTCTCGCCGGAGAGCGCGGAGACCACGGCGTTGTACTACTCGGACCAGGAGTATGGGCAGTTGATGCGCCTGCTGGGCGAGCCCGGCTCGGGCACGCGCGAGGAGCCGCCCGGCCTGGGAGCCGCCGGCGGACATCAGCTCAATGTCACATGGCTGGTCCATGACGTGTCGCCGTGGCGGGTCGACCGCGTCTATCCGGACTCCCCGCGGAGCAAGGACGTCTGGATACACACGACAACGGACCTGCCGAGCATGAACGGCTACTGGCACAGGGCCGAGCACCCGGCCCAAGTGCGGGCGCTGTTCAAGAAGCTCGGCGTACTGGGCAAGCCGTCGCCCGAGGGCGGCGGGGAAATCTTCCCGGCCCCCTGGCAGACGCCGGAGGACTCCAATACGGCACCCGCGCCCGCACCCACCGAACAGGCCCGCACCACGACCGCCGCGGGTGCCACGGCCGACGACGGCACCGACTGGTGGTGGGCGATACCGGGGGCAGCGGCCGGAGCGGTGCTGGCCCTGGTGCTGCGGCCGCTGGTCGCCGGGGTACCGGGAGCTCGGCCTCTGGGCAGGCGAGAGCGCGAGACGGAGCCTCGGCAGGAGCTCCGGGACGTGTGAGGTGCGGGATGCGCGAGGGGACGCGGGACGCACGAAGGGACGGATGACGAGGGGGACGGATGAAGGGAAGCACGGACGACGGGGGCCGGATGAGGTCCCGGGTCGGACGGGCGAGTTCGAGGTTATGGCTCCTGTCTCTGGTTTCCGTGGCGCTGGCCGCGCTCGGTGCACCGGGCGCTCACGCCTCGACGGGCACCGCTTTCCACACGAAGGCCGACACCCCGGATGTGGCCGTGGTCATCGCCGGTGACACGGGGCGGACGACCACCCTGCGCTCGGGAGAGGAGGACTTCGTACGGCTCTGGCGGTTGCTGTCGCCCAGGTACACGGGGACGGAGCGGGTGCCCGAGGCCTGGGTGGCGGGCCGCTTCCCGAAGGTGCGAGCCACGGTGATCTGGGGGCTGACCGGGGTCGGGGGCTGGCCCCGGACCCAGAGGGCGCCCGGCGGCGATGTCGCCATCGAGCGCCAGGACCAGGTGGTCGTAGCGGCGGACGGGACGCCGTGGGTGCGGTCGGATCCCTCGCCCGACGTGGAGGACGACGACATCCGCTGGCATCGGGCACCGCGCTCGGTATTCGAGCAGTTGGCGGAGCAAGGAACGCTGTTCGGCACCGGAAGCGCATCGGTGGCCGACTCGGACCCGCATGCGGTGGAGCATGCGGGGTGGGCGATACCCGGGCTGGCGGCCGGCCTGGCAATCGGAGTCGGCGGCACCCTTCTGATACGCCGCGCGGCGGCCCGGCATGAGACTGCCGGACCGCCGCGGGAACCACGACAGGAGCTGATCGACTTGTAGCCCCGGTGAGTGCCGGGTGCGTCAGCCGAGGTCGATCTCCGGGTAGAGCGGGAAGCCGGCGAGCAGGTCGGTGGCTCGGTGGGCGATCTCGTCGGAGATCTTCGGGTCCAGGACGTGCTGGGCCTTGGACGGGCTGCCCTTGGCGGTGGTGCCGGGCTCTGCGGCGGCGAGGACGCGGTCGATCAGACCGGCGATCTCGTCCATCTCAGCCGTGCCCAGGCCACGGGTGGTCAGCGCGGGCGTGCCGATCCGGATGCCGGACGTGTACCAGGCGCCGTTCGGGTCGGCGGGGATGGCGTTGCGGTTGGTGACGATGCCCGAGTCGAGCAGTGCGGACTCGGCCTGGCGGCCGGTGAGGCCGTAGGAGGAGGCGACGTCGATCAGGTTGAGGTGGTTGTCCGTGCCGCCGGTGACCAGGGTGGCGCCGCGGCGCATCAGGCCTTCGGCGAGGGCGCGGGAGTTGTCGACGACAGCCTGGGCGTACTCGCGGAACTCGGGGCGACGGGCCTCGGCGAGTGCTACGGCCTTGGCGGCCATGACATGGGGAAGGGGGCCACCGAGGACCATCGGGCAGCCGCGGTCGACCTGCTCGGCGAGGGTCTCGTCGCACAGCACCATGCCGCCGCGCGGGCCGCGGAGTGACTTGTGCGTGGTGGTGGTGACGATCTGGGCGTGCGGGATCGGGTCGAAGTCGCCCGTGAGGACCTTGCCCGCGACGAGACCGGCGAAGTGCGCCATGTCGACCATCAGGGTCGCGCCGACCTCGTCCGCGATCTCCCGCATGATGCGGAAGTTCACCAGGCGGGGGTAGGCGGAGTAGCCGGCGACGATGATCAGCGGCTTGAAGTCACGGGCGGAGGCGCGCAGGGCCTCGTAGTCGATGAGGCCGGTGGCGGGGTCGGTGCCGTAGGAACGCTGGTCGAACATCTTGCCGGAGATGTTCGGGCGGAAGCCGTGGGTGAGGTGGCCTCCGGCATCCAGGGACATGCCGAGCATGCGCTGGTTGCCGAAGGCCTGGCGCAGCTCGGCCCAGTCGGCCTCGGAGAGGTCGTTGACGTTGCGGACGCCGGCCCGCTCCAGGGCGGGGGCCTCGACGCGGGCGGCGAGGACGGCCCAGAAGGCGACGAGGTTGGCGTCGATGCCGGAGTGCGGCTGGGCGTAGGCGTGCTCGGCGCCGAAGAGTTCGCGGGCGTGCTCGGCGGCGAGGGCCTCGACGGTGTCGACGTTGCGACAGCCGGCGTAGAAGCGGCGGCCGATGGTGCCCTCGGCGTACTTGTCGCTGAACCAGTTGCCCATGGCCAGGAGGGTGGCCGGGGAGGCGTAGTTCTCGGACGCGATCAGCTTGAGCATGTCGCGCTGGTCGGCGATTTCCTGGCCGATGGCGTCGGCGACCCGGGGCTCCACGGCCCGGATCACGTCGAGAGCGCTGCGGAAGGCGGTGGATTCGGTGGAAAGGGGCTCTGGCATGACGGCCTCCGGACGTGGCGTTCAGCGTTCACGGGTCGGCCCAGGCGCACGGCACACAGTTGCTGGAGCCGCTCCCCGATGGTCGGTCCCATCCCAGCGCGCCAGTCACGGCCCCGTCGGTCAGCCTACCGGGCGCGCCGGACGGCCGGGTTCCCGAGTCCACCATGCGAGCGACGATAGGAAATAGGCCACAAGCCACCCGCCACTCGCGGGCATCACTCCCCCGTGCTCGGGCACGCGCGCCCCTCGTGCCGCACGTCAAGAAACGGAGACCCCGTGACCGCTACGGAGACGACGAAGGCGTTCATCGCCTCGGCCGACGCGCACAGCGCGCACAACTACCACCCGCTGCCGGTCGTCGTGGCGACGGCGGACGGGGCCTGGATGACGGATGTCGAGGGGCGCCGCTTCCTCGACCTGCTGGCCGGATACTCGGCGCTGAATTTCGGCCATGGCAACCGGCGGCTGCTCGACGCGGCGAAGGCACAGCTGGAGCGGGTGACGCTGACGTCGCGGGCCTTCCATCACGACCGGTTCGCGGACTTCTGCCGGGAGCTGGCGGCACTGTGCGGCATGGAGATGGTGCTGCCGATGAACACGGGCGCGGAAGCGGTGGAGAGCGCGGTGAAGACGGCCCGGAAGTGGGGGTACCGGGTCAAGGGCGTCCCGGACGGCAGGGCGAGGATCGTCGTGGCCGGCGACAACTTCCACGGCCGTACGACGACGATCATCAGCTTCTCCACGGACCCGGAGGCGCGGGCGGACTTCGGCCCGTTCACGCCGGGCTTCGACATCGTGCCGTACGGGGATCTGGCGGCGCTGCGCGAGGCGGTCACCGAGGAGACGGTAGCCGTGCTGTTGGAGCCGATTCAGGGCGAGGCGGGGGTGCTGGTGCCGCCGCCCGGCTATCTCCAGGGGGTGCGGGAGGTGACGCGGGAGCGGAATGTCCTGTTCATCGCGGACGAGATCCAGTCGGGCCTGGGCAGGACCGGGCGTACGTTCGCCTGTGAGCACGAGGGTGTGGTGCCCGACATGTATGTGCTCGGCAAGGCGCTCGGTGGTGGGGTCGTCCCCGTTTCGGCAGTGGTGTCCTCCAGCGAGGTGCTCGGGGTGTTCCGGCCCGGGGAGCACGGCTCGACGTTCGGGGGGAATCCGCTGGCCTGTGCGGTGGCGCTCGAGGTGATCGCGATGCTGCGGTCGGGCGAGTTCCAGCGGCGGGCCGCCGAGCTCGGCGAGCATCTGCACCAGGAGCTGGCCCTGCTGACGGACACCGGCCATGTCACACAGGTACGCGGGCGGGGCCTGTGGGCGGGGATCGACATCGCCCCGGCCTACGGCACCGGGCGGGAGATCTCCGAGAAGCTGATGGACCGGGGCGTTCTCGTCAAGGACACCCACGGCGTCACGATCCGGATCGCCCCGCCCCTGGTCATCAGCAAGGAGGACCTGGACTGGGGGCTCGCCCAACTCCGCGGCGTGCTGAGGGCGTAGCGGCTCCGGGCTCTTCAGACTCCCGCACTCTTCGTCTCTTCGACTCTTCGGCTCTTCGGGCTCTTCGGGCTCTTCGGCTCTTCGGCTCTTCGGGCTCTTCGGGCTTTTCGGCTCTTCGGGCTCCCGCGCTCTTCGGGCTAGAGGATGACGTGCGGCAGGAAGCGGGCGTACTCGTCGGTGATCAGGCCGGAGGACTCGCGGATGCCAAGGCCCGCCGACTCGTCCTCCACGACCCAGGCGCCGAGGACGACACGGTTGCCGCCGAAGGCCGGCAGGGGCGCCAGTTCCTGGTAACGGCCGGGCTCTTCGACGCGCACGACCGGGGCGGCACCCGGCTCGTGCACCGTCACCCCCGCACCCTCGCGGCCGAGGAGGGGCTTGGCGACGTACCCCTTGGTGCGCGCCAGTTCGCGTGGGCCGTCGAGGTAGGCCGGGAGCAGGTTCGGGTGATCCGGGTAGAGCTCCCAGAGGATGGCGAGGAGGGCCTTGTTGGAGAGAAGCATCTTCCAGGCGGGCTCGATCCACAGGGTGCTGCCCGTGCCGCCGCCGTTGTCGAGGGTGTCCAGGACGTGGTCGGCGAAACGGTCGGCGGTGAGCCACTCCCGGGGGTTGAGCTTGAAGCAGCTGCGGATGAAGCGGAGTTGGTTGTCGACGAAGCGGCCGGAGAGGGGGTCCCAGCCGATCTCCTCCATGGAGATCCAGTCGGTGTCGAGGCCGGCCTGCTCCGCCGTCTCGCGCTCAGCCGCCGGAGCTGCCCTTGCCGCTGCCGAAGCCGCCGCGGTCGACGCCGCTGCCGTGGCCCCCGCCGCTCGAACTGCCTGATCCCTTGCTGGGATTGGTGAAGGAGCCGCCGTCGACCCAGCCGCTCTTCTTCTTGCCGCCGTAGTACCAGGAGCCGTTGGCCGAGGTCTTGGTGGACTTGCAGTTCTTGTCGGCGACGACCTTGTAGCCCTTGGTGAGGTTGTAGCTGTCGCGGTCGACGCAGCGCTTGTCGGGGTCCGAGGAGCAGGCGGTGAGCGCCGCCGCGAGGAGTCCCATGCCGCCGAGCACGACCGTGCCCGAGCGCAGTTGTCGTCGAGTGTCCGCCATGTCCGTTCCCCGTTGTCGCCGTTGCTTCCGAGCGGTGATCGCCGCTGCTTCTGAGCGATGCGCGTGTGTCCTGTTCAGTTCATTCGCCTGCTGAAGGTGATCAGGTTAGAGATCGCTTACGGGAAGCACGCAGTGGCCCCCCGCGATTCACCGTCCCCTACAGTCACTTCGTGCTCTTTGGAATGATGTGCGCCCTTGGTGCGTCGGTCTGCTTCGGTACGGCGACGGTGTTGCAGGCGATGGCCGCGCGCGCGGCGGCCGACAGCGGGCCGGGCGGCGACACGGCGCTCCTGCTGCGGGCGCTGCGGCAGTGGCGGTATCTGGCGGGGCTCGCACTCGACGGGGTCGGGTTTCTGCTGCAGATCGCCGCGCTGCGGTCGATTCCGATCTACGCGGTCGGGGCAGCGCTCGCCGCGAGTCTCGCCGTGACGGCGGTGGTGGCCTCGTGGCTCCTGCGGGTGCGGTTGAGCCGGGTCGAGTGGGGCTCGGTGGGGGTGGTGTGCGCGGGGCTCGCGATGCTGGGGCTTGCGTCCGGGACGGAGGGGGAGGTGGCGGGGTCCACGGCGTTGAAGTACGCGATGTTGGGCACGGCCGTCGCCGTGCTGATGTTGAGCCTCGCGGGCGGGCGGTTGCCCGAGCGGGGACGGCCGCTCGCCCTCGGGCTGGGTGCCGGGTTCGGGTTCGGGGTGGTCGAGGTGGCGGTGCGGCTCATCGACGACCTCGATCCGGGGGCCTTGCTGAGCAATCCGGCGACGTATGCGCTGCTCCTTGGTGGAGGGGCGGCGTTTTTGCTGCTCACCTCGGCCTTGCAGCGGGGTTCGGTGACGACGGCCACCGCCGGTCTGGTCATCGGGGAGACCATCGGGCCCGCGGTGGTGGGGGTGGTGTGGCTGGGGGACCGCACGCGGGAGGGGCTGTCGTGGCTGGCGGTTCTCGGGTTTGCGGTGGCTGTGGCGGGGGCGTTGGCGCTGGCGCGGTTCGGGGAGGCGCCGGGTGGCGAGGCGTAGGGTTTCTCGCCCCCTCCGCCCCTGCCCGTCCCGTACCAGCCTTTCGGCTGCGGGCCGGTGGGGGCTTGTCGCGCAGTTCCCCGCGCCCCTTAAAAAGGGGCGCGGGGAACTGCGCAGTCTTTTGAGCGGGGGTCTGGGGGCGGCAGCCCCCAGGTACGGGACGGGCAGGGGCGGAGGGGGCGAAACCACCCACCGTCACAGGAACCCTCAAGGCAGCACCCGGCACAGCGCGTCCAGGGCGCCCGACCACGCGTGGTCCGGTGGTGTGCCGTAGCCCACGACCAGCGCGTCCAGGGGCTCGGGGACCGCGTCGGGATGGCGGTAGCGCGACAGGCCGTGGACGGCGAGACCCTGCCAGGCGGCGGCCTGGACCACCGACTGTTCGGTGCCCGGGGGGAGTTGGAGCACGGCGTGCAGGCCGGCGGCGATGCCGGTTGCGTGGACGGCGGGGGCCCGGGTCGCGAGGGCGGCGACAAGGGCGTCCCGGCGGAGCCGATAGCGGAGCCGGGCGGCGCGGACGTGTCGGTCGTACGCGCCGGAGGTGAGGAACTCGGCGAGGGTCAGCTGGTCCAGGGCACCGGTGGACCAGCCCCCGCCGCCCTTCAGGGAGACGACCTCGTCCGCGAGCGACGGGGGCAGCACCAGCCAGCCCAGACGCAGCGCGGGGGCCAGCGACTTGCTGGCGGTGCCCAGGTAGACCACGCGGTCGGGGTCGAGGCCCTGCAGAGCGCCGACCGGCTGGCGGTCGTAGCGGAACTCGCCGTCGTAGTCGTCCTCGAGGATCAGGCCGCCGGTGCGGCGGGCCCAGTCCACCACCGCGGCCCGGCGGTCCGGATGGAGCGGCACACCCATGGGGAACTGGTGAGCGGGGGTGAGCAGGACGGCTCGCGCCCCCGGCAAGTCGCTTGTGCGCGTGCCCAGTTCATCGAAGGAGAGCGGCGTCGTGCGCAGGCCCGAGCGGTGCGCAAGGTTCCAGTGGACGTCCAGGCCGTACGACTCCACGGCGAGGGAGCGCAGGCCCCGCTGCCGCAGCACCGCGCCGAGCATATTCAGGCCGTCCGAGAACCCGGAGCAGATCACGATGCGCTCCGGGTCGGCCCGTACGCCCCGGGCACGGGAGAGGTACTGCGCGAGGGCGGTGCGCAGTTCGAGGCGGCCTCGCGGATCGCCGTAGCCGAGGGCGTCGTGCGGCGCGGCGGCGAGCGCGCGACGGGCCGCCTTGAGCCACGCGGTGCGCGGGAACGAGGCGAGGTCGGGGCTGCCGGGGACCAGGTCGTAGGTGGGGCGCCCTTGCTCGCGTCTGCGCGGCGCCCGCTCCGGCGCCGGTCGCACCACCGTCCGCTCGGCCACCCTCGTGCCCGAGCCCTGGCGTGCGGTGAGCCAGCCCTCCGCGACGAGATCGGCGTACGCGTCGGCGACCGTGTTGCGCGCGATGGCGAGATCGGCGGCGAGCGAGCGGGAGGACGGGAGGCGGGTTCCGGGGGCCAGACGGCCGCTGCGGACCGCGTCGCGGAGCGCGTCCGTCAGGCCTTTGCGGACGCCGGATCCGGTCGGCTCGACGTGGAGATCCACCCCGTCGGCCCCCAAAGTGGCCCATGTTTTCGCCATGGAAATGGACCATACTCCTGGGCTACTCCACTCATAGGGTCGATCACATGACGACCCACACGGACGAGACCACGAAGAGCACGATGCAGGGGACGGCCCAGACGCCCGAGACGATCGCCGCGACCGTGCGGTACGCCCCCGAGCACGGCCCTCGCCTGAACTGGGCCCGGCTCGCCCCCGACGTCTACAAGGCCATGATCAAGCTCGACGCGGCGGCCCGGCGGGGTGTGGACCCGGTACTCCTGGAACTGGTGAAGATCCGCGCCTCGCAGCTCAACCACTGCGCCTTCTGCCTCGACATGCACACCAAGGACGCGCTCGCGGCGGGCGAGAGCGTCGAGCGGATCGTGCAGCTGAGCGCCTGGGAGGAGTCGAAGCACTTCTACACGGAGCAGGAACTCGCGGCGATCGAACTGACCGACGCGGTCACGGTCCTGACGGACGGCTTCGTGCCGGACGAGGTGTACGAGCGCGCCGCCGCCCACTTCGAGGAGGCCGAGCTGGCCCAGCTGATCGCCGCGATCACGGTGATCAACGCGTGGAACAGGTTCGGCGTGACCTGCCGTCTCGTCCCCGGGCACTACCAGGCGGGCCAGCACAAGTGACGGCCGCCCACGGGACGGCGCGCACGACCCGCCTTGACGCCGGCGTCCGTACCGCGATGCAGGCGCTCAGCGCCGCCGCGAAGAAGGGGCTCGGGGACCCTGCACTCGCCGAGCTGGTCATAATCCGCGCCTCGCAGCTCAACCACTGCGCGTTCTGCCTCGACATGCATCTGAAGCTCGCCCGCAGGCAGGGGATCGACGAGGACCGGATCCAGCTCCTCAACGCGTGGGAGGAGACCGGGGAGTTGTACAGCGAGCGTGAGATGGCGGCGTTAGCGCTGACCGAGGCCGTCACGGTCCTGACGGGGAGCACCTCCCGGACGAAATCCGGGGCAGGCGTGCCGGACGAGGTGTACGAGCGGGCGGCCAAGCATTTCGACGAGGGGCAATTGGCCCATCTCATCGGGTTGATCACTGTCATCAACGGGTGGAACCGGCTGATGGTCAGCCGTCGTATCCCGGCGGGGAGCACGCAATGGTGAGCGAGGTCGCGACGAAGGTCGAGAGGTTCCGCGCGCTGCACCAGGGCCGTCTCCCGGGCGAGCCGCTGGTCCTGCCCGGCCCGTGGGACGCCGCGAGCGCTCGGGCGTTCGCGGACGCCGGGTTCCCGGCGCTCGCCACGCCCAGCGCCGGGGTCGCCGCGTCGCTCGGGTACGAGGACGGGGCCACGCCCGCCGCTGAGATGTTCGCGGCGGTCGCGCGGATCGTACGAGTCGTCGACGTCCCCGTGTCCGCGGATGTCGAGGACGGATACGGGCTCGCGCCCAAGGAGTTGGTGGAGCGGCTGCTGGAAGCGGGTGCGGTCGGCTGCAATCTCGAGGACTCCGTCGGGGGTGTTCTCAAGGATGCGGCACGGCATGCCGAGTGGCTCGCCGAGGTGCGGGGCGCCGCGGGTGGGCAGCTCTTCGTCAACGCTCGCGTCGATGTCTTCGTGCACGGAGACTCGGATCCGGAGCGGGCGATCGAGCGGGCCGCGCTGTACGTGGCTGCCGGGGCCGACTGTGTGTATCCGATCGGGGCGCCCGTCGACGTACTTCCGCTGCTGCGGGCGGGGATTCAGGGGCCGATGAATGTGATCGCCCGGCTCGACGAGCCCTCGGTGTCCGACCTGGGGGAGCTCGGGGCCACGCGCGTCACGTTCGGGCCGGGGCTGCAGCGGCGCGCTGCCGAGGCAGTGCGGGGGATCGTGGCCGGCCTGCGATAGGCCCACGCCGGGCGCCTCTTTCCGGGGCGCCCGGCGTGGGACCGAACTCGGGGTGGGTCGCGCAGCCCAGCGCTTACGGGGTGCCGCTCTCTTGGGGACGGGTACCGCCCCTGGCGCCGCGCATGCCCACGGCCGGGACGGCTACGACGGGAGCCATTGCCGCCATGTCGCCTCATGGGACTGGACCCACTTCTTCGCCGCCTCCTGGGGCGACAGCTTGTCGTTGGCGATCATCAGGGAGACCTCGTTCTGGTCCTCGGTCGTCCACTTGAAGTTCTTCAGGAACTGGGCCGCCTTGCCGCCGGTCTTCGCGAAGTCAGCGTTGAGGTACTTCTGGAGCGGGGTGTGCGGATACGCGCAGGCGACCTTCTTCGTGTCCGCGTCGCAGCCCTCCTTGTAGGCGGGTAGCTTCACCTCGGTCATGGGGACCTTCTTGAAGAGCCACTGCGGGGAGTACCAGTAGGTGAGGAAGGGCTTCTTCTCCTTGGCGAACTGCTTCATCTGGGTGATCTGCGCGGCCTCCGAACCGGCGAACACCACCTGGTAGTTCAGCTTCAGGTTGTCGACCAGGGCCTTGTCGTTGGTGACGTAGGACGGGGAGCCGTCGAGGAGCTGTCCCTTGCCGCCGCTCTCCGCGGTGCGGAGCTGATCGGCGTACTTGTTGAGGTTCTTCCAGTCCGTCACGTCCGGATGCTGCTGGGCGAAGTACGTGGGGACGTACCAGCCGATGTGGCCCGTGACGCCCAGGTCGCCGCCGCGCGCGATGGTCTTCTTGTCCTCGACGTAGCGCTTCTCCTGGTCGGGGTGACCCCAGTCCTCCAGGATCGCGTCGACGCGGCCCTGGCTGAGCGCGTCCCAGGCGGGGACTTCGTCGACCTGGACGGTGTCGACGCGGTAGCCGATCTCGTGCTCCAGGAGGTACTGGGCCACGGCCTCGTTGGACTGGGCGCCGACCCACGACTGCACGGACAGGGTCACGGTCTTGGCGCCCCGGGCGTTCGCGAAGGGCGAGGCCTGCTTGGTCATGTCGGCGGCGCCGCAGCCGGTCAGCAGCATCAGGGCCGAGGCACCGGCCACCACATAAGTCGTACGCAGTCGCATGTCACGCTCCCTTCTTCGCGCGGCGTTCCGTCGGCTGGGTCACCCGGTCGAGCATGAGGCCGAGGCAGACGATGGCGGCGCCGGCGACCAGGCCGGTCGCCAGGTCGCCCTGGGCGAGGCCGAAGACGACGTCGTAGCCGAGCGCACCGCCGCCGACGAGACCGCCGATGATGACGACGGCGAGGACGAGGACGACGCCCTGGTTGACGGCGAGGAGCAGTGCGGGGCGGGCCAGCGGCAGCTGGACCTGGCGCAGTTGCTGCCCGCTGGTCGCGCCGAGCGAGCGGGCCGACTCCAGCGCGGCCGGGTCGACGGCGCGCAGGCCCTGGGTGGTGATGCGGACGACCGCCGGCAGGGCGTAGACGACCGCGGCGGCCACGGCGGGCGCGCGGCCGACGCCGAACAGCGCCACCACCGGGATCAGATACACGAACTGCGGCATGGTCTGGAAGACGTCCAGCACCGGGCGCAGCAGGCGCTCGACGCGCTCACTGCGCGCGGCGGCGATGCCGATCGCGAAGCCCAGGACGAGGGTCACGGCGACCGCCGCGAGCACCTGCGAGAGCGTGTCCAGCGACGGCTTCCAGACGCCCAGCACACCGATCGCGGCCATCGCGAGGACGGCGGTGAGCGCGGTGCGCCAGGTGCCGATCAGCCAGGCGAGGGCGGCGACGATCAGGAGGACCGACCACCAGGGCAGCCACTGGAGGCCGTCCCGGAGCGGGTCCAGGATCCAGGTCGTGAAGTGGCCCGCCCAGTCGGCGGTGCCGCCGATGTACGGGACGCCGGAGTAGAGGTGGCTGGTCATCCAGTCGACGACGCGGTTCACCGGCTCGGCGATGTGGACGGCCCAGGTGTCGGGCCAGTCCAGGCGGTCCGTGAGACGCCCGGCGAGCGCGACGGCGACGGCCACGACTGCGGCGTACGCCCATGCCCTGGGGTTCCTCCGGGAGTCGCCGCCGAGCCGCTCCCCCGCCGCTGCCGTCACCCGGTCCAGGACGACCGCGAGCAGCACGATCGGGATTCCGGCGGCCAGCGCGGCGCCTACGTCGACGGAGGCCAGCGCCTGGTAGACGCGGTCACCGAGGCCGCCCGCGCCGATCACGGAGGCGATCACGGCCATGGACAGCGCCATCATGATCGTCTGATTGAGGCCGAGGAGGAGTTCCTTGCGGGCCAGGGGCAGACGGGCGGTGAGCAGCCGCTGGCGGGCCGTGGCACCGAGCGAGGCGACGGCCTCCATCACACCGGTGTCCGCGCCGCGCAGGCCCAGCGCGGTGAGGCGGGCCATGGGCGGGGCGGCGTACACGACGGTCGCCAGTACGGCCGCGGGGACGCCGATGCCGAAGACCAGGACGACGGGGAGGAGGTACGCGAACGCCGGGAGCACCTGCATGGTGTCCAGCACGGGCCGCAAGGCGCGGTACGTGCGGTCGGACAGGCCCGCGGCGAGGCCGAGCAGCGTGCCCAGTGCCACGGACGCGAGCACGGCGACCACCATGAGCGCCAGCGTCTGCATGGTGGGGACCCACATGCCGAGCAGGCCGCAGGTGAGGAACGCGGCAGCAGTGCCGAGGGCCAGCCGTACGCCCGCCGTTCGCCAGGCGACGAGGGCCGCTACGGCGGTCACTCCCGCCCAGCCCACTGCGAGCAGCACGAGGTAGACGGCGCGTACGGAAAGGACGACGGCGTTGCTGATGTAGCCGAAGAAGTACAGGAACAGGGGGTGGCTGTCCCTGTTGTCGATGATCCAGGTGCTGACCTTGCCCAGGGGGTTGGTGAGGTCGACGGTGAGCGCGTGCGGCCAGGTTCCGCTGGCCCAACGGGCGTTGAGGACGGGCACGATCACGGCTGCCGCCAGGGCGAGCAGGGCCAGCTTGCCCGCGGCTCGGTGGCGGACGACGGTTCTGGCTCGCTCGGCCAGTCCGGTATGGCCCAGCGGCGCTGTTGCGGTAGCCATCACGCCACCTCCTCGCCGTTGGCGACAGAGGAACCTGCGTCGGGGCCGGCCGGGGGTCGGGGGTCGCGGGCCGGCGTTTTACCGGTGCCGCCGCTCTTGGGGACGGGTACCGCCCCAGCGGCGCGATCGCCCGCCGTTGAAGCGGCTGCGTCGGCCGTTTCGGTGGCCCGGCTGCCCGCAGCTGTACCGGCGACCACCTCCAGCAGTGCCCCGGAGTCCACGACCCCGACGCAGCGGCCATGGTCCATGACCCGGGCCGAGGAGCCGGTGCGCGCCACCGCCTCGATGGCTTCCGAGACCGTCGCCTCCGGCGTCACGGCGGGCCCTTCGCCCGCCTCCTTGGCGGACGCGGCCCGCATCGCCGAACGCACCGTCATCACCTGCTCGCGCGGCACGTCCCGTACGAACTCGCGGACGTAGTCGTCGGCGGGTGAGCCGACGATCTCCTCGGGGGTGCCGAGCTGGACGATGCGGCCGTCGCGCATCAGGGCGATGCGGTCGCCGAGGCGCAGGGCCTCGTTCAGGTCGTGGGTGATGAAGACCATCGTGCGGCCCTCCTCGCGGTGGAGCCGGATGACCTCCTCCTGCATGTCGCGCCGGATCAGCGGGTCGAGCGCGCTGAACGGTTCGTCGAAGAGGAGCACCTCGGGGTCGACGGCGAGCGCCCGGGCCAGGCCCACGCGCTGCTGCTGGCCGCCGGACAGCTGACCCGGCCTGCGCTGCTCCATGCCCTCGAGGCCGACCTTGGCGACGATTTCGGCCGCCTTCGCGCGGCGCTCCGCACGCGAGACGCCCTGGATCTCCAGGCCGTACGCGACGTTGTCGAGGACCGTGCGGTGCGGCAGCAGGCCGAAGTGCTGGAAGACCATCGCGGCGCGGTGGCGGCGCAGTTCGCGCAGCCGGGTCTTGTCCATGGCGAGGACGTCCTCGCCGTCGATCGCCAGGCCGCCGGAGGTGGGTTCGATCAGCCGGGTGAGGCAGCGCACGAGCGTGGACTTACCCGAGCCGGAGAGGCCCATCACCACGAACACCTCGCCCTTGCGCACGTCGAAGCTGACGTCGTGGACGGCGGCCGTGCAGCCGGTGCGGGAGCGCAGCTCCGCGGGGGTGAGCGCGGCGAGCTCGGCGTCGGCGGGGACGCGCTCGGCCTTGGGGCCGAAGACCTTCCACAGGTTGTGCACGGAGAAGACGGGCTCAGTGCCCTGGTCCTGACGCGGGGTCGCGGTACTCATCACGCACCGCCCCCGATCAGCTCGGCGCACTTCTCCCCGACCATGAGTACCCCGATCATCGGGTTCACGGCGGGCATCGTCGGGAAGACGGACGCGTCGGCGATCCGGATGCCGTCGAGGCCGCGGATGCGCAGCTCGGGGTCGACGACCGCGAGTTCGTCCGATGGCGCGCCCATACGGCAGGTGCCCGCCGGGTGGTACACGGTGTGCGCCACCTGGCGCGCGTACGCACTGAGTTCCTCGTCGTCCGTGACGGCCGGGCCGGGACACACCTCGCGCTTGAGCCAGCCGGCGAGCGGCTCGGCCTTGGCTATCTCGCGGGCGATCTTGATGCCGTCGACGAGAGTGCGGCCGTCGTAGTCGTCCTCGTCCGTGAAGTAGCGGAAGTCGAGGGCGGGCTTCTCGGCCGGGTCGGCGCTGGTCAGGTACAGGCGTCCGCGGCTGCGCGGTTTGGGGATGTTGGGGGTCATCGACACGCCGTGCGCCGGGCGCTCGTAGCCGAGCCGCTCCGGGTTGTCCGTGAAGGGGATCTGGTAGAAGTGGAACATCAGGTCCGGCCCCTGGTGCTCCGGATCGCGGCGCACGAACAGTCCCGCGTCGGAGTCCATCGCGGAGTTCTCGGGGATGGGCCCGTTCGTCTCCCAGACGATGACGGACTCGGGGTGGTCGAGCAGGTTCTCGCCGACACCGGGGAGGTCGAGCGCGACCGGGATGCCGAGCGCCTCCAGTTCCGCGCGCGGCCCGATGCCGGAGTGCAGCAGCAGCCGCGGCGAGTCCACGGCGCCCGCGCACAGCAGGACCTCGGTGCGAGCCCGTACGAGGATCTCCTCGCCGTCCTTGGTGCGGACGTGCACGCCCGTCGCCCGCGTCCCGTCCAGCTCCAGCTTGTAGGCCCAGGTCTCCAGCAGCAGCGTCAGGTTGGCGCGCTGGTCCATCACCGGATGCAGATACGCCACCGACGCGCTCGACCGCTTGTTGTTCTCCGGGTGGTACGCCAGGTCGAAGAAGCCGACGCCCTCGGTGAACGGCTCCTTGTTGAAGCCCTCGACGCGTGGTACATCGAGCGCCTGCTGCGCCGCGTCGACGAAGTCGCGGGCGATGGCGTTCCGGTCCTTCTCGTCGACCGGGACGATGTTGTTGAGGAGCCGTGCGTAGTACGCCTCCATCGGCACCGCGCCCCAGCCCTTGGCGCCCGCCGCCTCCCACTCGTCCCAGTCGGACGGCAGCGGCTTGAAGGCGATCAGCGTGTTGTGGGACGAGCAGCCGCCGAGCACCCGGGCGCGGCTGTGCCGGATGTACGAGTTGCCGCGCGGCTGCTCGGTCGTCGGGTAGTCGTAGTCCAGCTCTCCGCCGAGCAGGCCCATCCAGCGGCGCAGGGTGAGGACGTCCTCGCGGTCGACGTCACTGGGGCCGCCCTCGATGACGGCGACGGTGACGTCCGGGTTCTCGGTGAGGCGGGATGCGATGACGGAGCCCGCCGTGCCGCCGCCGATGACGACGTAGTCGTACGTGTTCTCGTGCTGGGACATGAAGTGGTGCTCCTCTGGGGCGTGCAAGGTGCGGCGCGTAGTGGTGGTGGGGGGACGGGGGCGGCGGCTTCAGCCGGCGAACCAGCGGACCGGCTTCGGCGCGAGGTTCTGGTACACGTGCTTCGTCTCGCGGTACTCGGCGAGACCGGCGGGCCCGAGCTCGCGCCCCACCCCGCTCTTGCCGAAGCCGCCCCACTCCGCCTGCGGGAGATAGGGGTGGAAGTCGTTGATCCAGACGGTGCCGTGCCGCAGCCGTCCGGCGACGCGGCGGGCGCGGCCCGCGTCGGCGCTCCATACGGCGCCGGCGAGCCCGTACTCGGTGTCGTTGGCGAGCGCGACGGCCTCGTCCTCGGTGCGGAAGGTCTCCACCGTGAGGACCGGCCCGAAGACCTCCTCGCGGACGACCCTCATCTCGCGGTGGCACTGGTCGAGGACGGTCGGCTCGTAGAAGTACCCGGTGGCGGGCCGGACCTCGGACGGCTCGGGCCGCTTGCCGCCCGCCCGCAGCACCGCGCCCTCGGCCAGCGCGGAGGCGACGTAGGCCTCGGTCTTCTCACGCTGCTGCTCGGAGACGAGCGGCCCGCACTCCACTTCCTTCTCGGTACCGCGCCCGAGCCTGATCCTTGCGGCCCTGCGGGCGAGTTCGGCGACGAAGCGCTCGCGCACCGACTCCTCGACGATGAGGCGCGACCCGGCGGAACACACCTGACCGCTGTGGATGAAGGCGGCGTTGAGGGCCTGGTCGACGGCGGTGTCCAAGCCTTCCTCGGTGGCGCAGGCGTCGGCGAAGACGACGTTCGGGTTCTTGCCGCCGAGCTCGAGGGCGACCTTCTTGACGCTCACGGCGGCGGCCTGCGCGACCTTCGTACCGCTGATGAGGCCGCCCGTGAACGAGACGAGGTCGACGTCGGGGTGTTCGGCGAGGCGGGCGCCGACCGTGTGCCCCGGTCCGGTGACGATGTTGGCGACTCCGGCGGGCAGCCCGGCCTCGGCCAGCAGCTCGATCAGCGCGACGGTCGTCAGCGGAGTGATCTCGCTGGGCTTGACGACGAAGGTGTTCCCGGCGGCGAGCGCGGGCGCAATCTTCCAACTGGCTTGCAGGATGGGGTAGTTCCAGGGAGTGATCATCGCGCAGACGCCGACGGGCTCGTGCACCACGACGCTGTGGATGTCGTCGGAGCCCGCGTCCACAACCCGTCCGCCGCCTTCGCCCACGACGAGATCGGCGAAGTACCGGAACGCGTCGGCGACACAGTCGATGTCGACGCGCCCCTCCTCGACGGTCTTGCCCGCGTCGCGGCTCTCCAGGAGCCCGAGCTGTTCACGGTCGCGTACGAGGAGATCGGCGACGCGACGCAGGAGGGCGGCGCGTTCGGCCACGGGGGTGTGCGGCCACGGGCCCGCGTCGAAGGCGCGACGGGCGGCCTCGACGGCCGCGTCCGCATCCTTCTCGTCACCCTCCGCGACCACGGCGAACGGCTCGGCATCGGCGGGATCGAGGATCTCGCGGGTGGCACGGGAGACGGCTTCGCGCCACTCGCCGCCCACATGAATGGTCTGTTGTGCCTGCTGTCCGGCCATGATCGGTGTTGCCTTCCGTTCCTGTTCAGTGCCCCTGCGTCACACACGTGTCACCCTCGGGGGCCGGGAGCATCTGCCCCCCGACCCCGGATGCATGCACAACCCGTGACCAAAAGTGCGCCGGGTCACTGAAAAATGGTTGCAAATGCGGCCAAATCACCCGAAGCGGATGCCGAGAGTGATCGGCATCCCGGAGGGAGGGGCGCGACGTTCCGGAAGAAGGGTGCCGACACGCCGCTCACGCGTTTCCTCCGGCCCGTGGACACCTCCATATTCCTTTGACTAAAGTCAAAGGAATATGGAGCCAGTGTCAGCGAACCACGTGAAGGCGCTGCGGCGGTTCAACCGCTACTTCACGCGCCGCATCGGTGTACTCGACGATCACTACCTCGGCCAGGACCGGCCCCTCGGCGAGGCACGGCTGCTCTTCGAGATCGGGCACGACGGCGCCTCGTTGCGGGAGCTCAGGAGCCGACTCGGCCTGGACGCCGGATACCTGAGCCGGATGATCCGGGCGCTGGAGGCGCAGGGTCTCGTACGGGTGAGCGTGCATCCCACGGACAGCCGGCTGCGGATGGCGGAGCTCACGCCGACCGGTCTCGTCGAGGTCGAGGAGCAGAACCGGCGGGCCAACGGGCTGGCCGAAGGGCTGCTGAGCGGTCTCGACGCACGGCAGCGCGACGAACTCACCGCCGCCGTCGCCGTCGCCGAGCGGCTGCTGCGGCTGGCCGCGATCACCGTGGAGCTCGTCGACGGCGCGTCCCGCGACGCCCGGGACTGCCTCGCCGGGTACGCCGCCGACCTCGACGACCGGTTCCCGGAAGGCTTCGACCCCGCCGCCCTCGTACGGCCCCATGAGGTGTCGGGGGACTCGGGCGCCTTCCTGGTCGCGTACGAGGAAGGGCGGCCCGTGGGCTGCGGGGCGCTGCGCCGACTCGCAGCCGGGGTGGGCGAGATCCGGCACGTCTGGGTGCACCCCGTGGCCCGGCGGCTCGGCCTCGCGCGGCGGATCCTCCTCGGCCTGGAGCGGCAGGCCGTCGAGCGCGGGTACGAGGTCGTACGGCTGGACACGCATGCGGTGCTCACGGAGGCGCAGGCGATGTACCGGGCGTGCGGATACACGGAGATCCCGCGCTACGACGAGAACGTGTATGCCGCCCACTGGTTCGAGAAGCGGCTGCCCCACGCCTCGGACCAGGAAGTGCAGGCGCCCGTCCGCCGGGGAACCGCTCACGGCCGTCCGCCCCGCCCGTGAACCACTCGTGATCGTCCGCCTTGCCCGTGAACCGCTCACGGCCGTGCGTGCCCGTGAACTGCTCTCGGCCCTACGCCTATGACCTGCTCGCGCAGTCGACACCGGTGGGGCAGAAGGAGTTCAGGGCCGTCGTGAGCGTGCCGGTCATGTCCTCGCCCTCGGGACCACTCGCGTTGATCGCGTACAGCGTGCCGTCGGCTGCCGTGAAGCGGTGGTCGATGACCTGAGTGGCTCCGTGCTGCTCGCTGTCGTAGCGGTAGGTGACCTCCGTCCAGTCGGGGCCCGTCCGCCGGTCCAGGAGCTGGTAGCCCGAGAGCTGCTGCCAGATGGCCTCGGCCTGGTCCAACGACTCGGTCAGGGAGCTCTCCTTGACCTCGAACAGCATGAGCCTGCCGCTGCCACCGGGGGCCGTGTACGTGACGACCGGCGCCAGCTTGCCCTGGACCTCCTTGCGCGTCCACCCTTGCGGCACGTCCACGGTGTAACCGACGGGGTCGACCGCCCGGCTGTACCCGGGCGAGGGCCCCGGGGCAGCGGACTGCGCCGGATCGGCGTAGGTGTCCTGACTCCCCGACGTGTAACCGTTCTCCGACGAGGGAGGAGTGTGCGTGGCCGTGACGGTCACCGCCGGCCGTGTCGCGCCGGAGTCGGCGTGCCCCGCCGAGTCCTTCCTGGTCAGCGCCCACACTCCGCCTCCCACACCACCCGCGAGGAGCGCCACGACCACGATCACCACAAGGAGCCGGCGCGAGTCCGCGGTCCCCCGACCGGGCCCGGACGGTGGTGGTGGTGGCGGTTGCGGTACGGGTGCCGGAGCCGGGGGCGGATACCAGTCCGGTCGAACGAGCCCCGACTGGGTCGGCGCGGACGCCCACCACTGCTGCTCCGCGTCCGGCGGCGTCCCGCCGACGCCGGCGGCATCCCGGGCCCCGCCGCTCTCGCCCCCACCGGCACCGTCGTCGATCCACCGCTGACGGTCCGCGTCCCACCGTTGCGCCACCTCGTCGCCCCCGCTCCCACTCCGGTTCCGCTAGCCCGCGAGCTGCGCGATCACCTGCACCACGGCCGCCGTCGACGCCAGCCCCGCCACCGCCGCGGCGGCGGTCTCAAGGCGCATGCGCAGCCGGCCGAGCCGCGCCGGATCCGCCCGGCCCGTTCGCTCGATCTCCCCCTGCACGACGGCGAGTTCGCCGTCCAGCCCGGTCGTGGCATCCGTCTCCGTGAGCAGCCGCAGATGCTCGCGCAGAGTGCGGACGGCGTCCAGGAGGGCCGCCGTCGTCTCGTCGGCGGCGGTCGCGCGCGGTGCCTCGTGGTAGGCGGCGCTGCCGTGGTCACCGAAGTTCACCGCGCTGCGGTTGATCCGGTCGACCCGTCCGCCCGTGCTCTCGCTCATCCCTGCTCCCCCTCGTGGTACGACGCGCCGCCACTGCCTGTGGAGACGGCGCTCTTGGTGATGCGTCCGACCGCGGTACCGCCGCTCATCTGCCCGATGAACTGGCCACCCGCGGCGACGTTGACGATGTGCTGCTCGAAGCTCCCCGTCTCGCAGCCGCTGCGTCGCAGCGCCTCGCGCACCCCGCTCGCGATGCGGTCCTGGACGGTCTTGATGTAGCGGCTGACGTCCATCTCCTGGAAGAGCGACAGCCGATCGGTGCTGCCCAGCTCCCGGATGGACACCAACGGCGCGTCGGGCGGGGCCTCTTCGGGGCGGCCCAGCCAGACGCGCAGGCACTGGACGAGCGTGCGCAGCGCGGACAGCCCTGCCACGACGCCCGTCGCCGGGGCGGACAGCAGCGTCCGCACCACCTCGCGCCCGGTCTCGCCCTCCCGGGCGGCCGCGATGAGGTCCACCCGCCGGTACTCCTCGTCGATCGGCCCCAGCACGTGCGGCACGACCTCGAGGACCAGCATGCCGCCCTGCGTGTGCACGCGGACCAGCACCGAGACCACCACCTGCTCGTCCCAGGCGCCGACCCTGACACGCAGGAAGTGGCGGCGCGCCTCGCCGCCCTCGTCCACCGCCCCGTCGAGGTGCTGCCGGGCCGACGAGGGCTCGTACACCCCTTCGTGCCGGCCCACGCCGTACGGCAGGTAGACGAACTCCTCCACCTCCAGGTCCTTGAGCCGGTCCCGGCTGGTGCGCGCGGCGGACTCGCGCAGCGCCTCGAGCTTCGGCACGACCAGATCGAGAATCTGACGGTTGGTCAGTCTCACCTGGGCCGGGCGCCCGTTCGTCGCTCCGTCGCCCAGGGGGTCCGGCAGGCTCCCGTTCCAGCCTTCGCGCGGCTTCTTGGCAGGAGTGATCTCCATCGCGAACGACCAGGGCTCGTACGGCTTTCCGGCGCCGACGAAGGGCCGGTAGGCATCGTAGAGGGCGACGGAGGCATGCTGTTCCCAGGTGACAGCCTGCGCGACCCGGAGCTGACGCTCGCTCCCCCTGGGCGGCGCCACCGACGTCCGGGCGAAGGCCTCCCGGGCCAGTTCGACGCGCATGACCTCGGCCACCTGGGAGCGGTGGATACCGATCACGAGGGTCAGCAGGAGCGGGAACAGCACCAGGAACGGATCGTGGCCGATCCCGACGAGGGCATAGCCCCAGTAGCCGAGTTCCATGGCCCGCGCCACGAAGGTGAACCCCCAGGCGGTCGCCCGGCGCGGCAGGTGGAGGCGGCTGGTCTCGGCCCGGCTCACGGCGTACATCGTCATGCCCCACCCGGACGCGGCCCGCGCGAACCACAGGAGAAAGCAGACGGCCGCGTAGTACAGGACGGCCACGGCGCCGAACAGCGCCCCGAAACCGCCGAGTCCGGAAGCCGACCGAACCATCTCCACCAGGAAGAAGACGACCCAGATCACGAGCAGCGCGATCCCGGTCGAGGCCTCCCTCCGGCGCGCTCGCAGCGCATGGGCGAGCACGGCGACGACGTCGACACCGAGTGACGGCGCCGCGGGACGCTCTTCGTGCCCGATGAGTTCGTCGATGACCCGCGCCCGGAAGACCGTGTCCAGATGCGCCCCGGCACACAGCAACCGTGTGGCCTCACTGTGCGCGTACCGTCTCTGCGATCCCGCCATTGGGACCCACCCCCGCCGTGCTCCCCCGGCCACGCCCCCGTTTCCCCGGCGGACCGTACGTCCCGACGATAGCGAGGGTTACTCCCGCTGCACCCCCTTTTATGGCGACAAAGCACGTACGTTCGATACGTACTTTCCGTACGCACGCCTCAGCCCCCACCCGGGTTACCGGGCAGGGGCTGATGTGGTGCGAGAGGGGCTCAGATCATCAGATCAGGCCGAGGGCGCGGACCGCGTCGCGCTCCTCCTCGAGCTCCTTCACCGACGCGTCGATGCGGGCGCGCGAGAACTCGTTGATGTCCAGGCCCTGGACGATCTCGTACTGGCCGTCCTTCGTGGTGACCGGGAAGGAGGAGATGAGACCCTCCGGGACGCCGTACGAACCGTCCGACGGGATACCCATGGAGGTCCAGTCGCCGTCGGCGGTGCCGTTGACCCAGGTGTAGACGTGGTCGATGGCGGCGTTGGCGGCGGAAGCGGCGGAGGACGCGCCCCGGGCCTCGATGATCGCCGCACCGCGCTTGGCGACGGTCGGGATGAAGTCCTCGGCCAGCCACTTCTCGTCGTTGACGACCTCGGCGGCGTTCTTGCCGGCGACCGAGGCGTGGAAGATGTCCGGGTACTGGGTGGCGGAGTGGTTGCCCCAGATGGTGAGGCGCTTGATGTCCGCGACCGTCGTGCCGGTCTTCTTCGCGAGCTGGGTCAGCGCGCGGTTGTGGTCCAGGCGGGTCATGGCCGTGAAGCGCTCGGCGGGTACGTCCGGGGCGGCGGCCTGGGCGATCAGCGCGTTGGTGTTCGCCGGGTTGCCGACGACCAGGATCTTGACGTCGTCCGCGGCGTGGTCGTTGATGGCCTTGCCCTGCGGCTTGAAGATGCCGCCGTTGGCCTCCAGGAGGTCGCCGCGCTCCATGCCCTTGGTGCGGGGGCGGGCGCCGACGAGCAGACCGACGTTCGTGCCGTCGAAGGCGACGTTCGGGTCGTCCGTGATGTCGATGCCCTGAAGAAGCGGGAAGGCGCAGTCGTCGAGCTCCATGGCGGTGCCCTCGGCGGCCTTCAGCGCCGGCGTGATCTCCAGGAGGCGCAGCTTGACCGGCACGTCCGCGCCGAGCAGCTGGCCGGAGGCGATGCGGAAGAGCAGGGCGTAACCGATCTGGCCGGCCGCGCCGGTGACGGTGACGTTCACGGGAGTGCGGGTCATGGCGTTCTCCGTATGACAGCTGGCGGTGGGGCGTCCCTGCCCCGGGTGCAGGATCTTCCCTGCGTCCGCCGCGATGATCGATCAGGGGTACCGATGATCGATCTCTTGGCGTCAAGAGAGATCCGCCGTCAGGCTATCGCGCATCCGGGACCCCCGACGTCCGGGTCCGTGTGGCCCACCCCACAGAACCCCCCGAGAGGCGGCCGCCCGGCCCGGGAGAGGGGGCGGGGCGACCGCCTGTGGGGGTACCGAGGTCCGGCCCGGAAGGGGGTGACTCCTCCCGGACGGCTCCGGATCCCGTGGGGGTACGGTGCGCCTGCCCCGGAGCGGTGCGGCCAATCCCTCCCGGGGGATGCTTTTTTCGCCCCCTCCGCCCCTACCCGTCCCGTACCTGGGGGCTGCGCCCCCAGACCCCCGCTTCGGCCTGAACGGCCTCGTCCTCAAACGCCGGACGGGCTGAAACACCGGGGGGAAAGGAGCCGGCAGGGCGGGTGGAACACACCCGCAGCCGTCGACGCACGCCCCCGGCCGGAAGAGGCCGCACGCCCGCCCACCCACAGTGGCGACGCACGCCCGCCCGCGCCCGCCCACAGTGGCAACGCACGCCCCCGGCCACCCGCACCCGCCGACGCACGGAAGGGGCCGTGCCCGTACATCACATGCCCCGTCGCTTACGTGGTTGCCGACAGGCCGAGCTGTGAAGCCCAAGCGATCTGCCACCGGCGAGGGGCGGATGTACCGGCACGGCCCCGCCCCACCCGCCGGCCGCAGGCGGAACCACCCACCGGCGCAAACCCACCCCGACCCGAGCCCCACCCACCGGCGGAGAACGCGACGGCACACCGCGACGCGCCGCGCCGCTACTTCGTGCAGCCCTTCTGGCCCGACTTCAGCGTCGCGCACGCCTTCGCGTCACCGGCGTCCTTGACCGCGACCATCGGGGTGTACGCGTCGGTGTCCGCGATGACCGACCCGGTCTGCTTGGCCGCGCTGCCCGACGACACCTCGACCCGGTCGCCGAGTGCGGCCTGGGTGATCCGGGCCCAGGCCGCGCCACAGGTCTCGCTGTAGCGCACCTCGACGAGGGTCGTACCGACGGTGACACTGGTGGTGGTCTTGGCCAACTCGCCGCCGCAGCCCATGTTCTCCGGGTCCTTGCCGGTGCAGCCCGCGCCGCTGCACTTCACCCCGGCCGGCAGGTCGGGATTGACGCTGGCCGAGGCCGAGGGCGTCTTGGGTGTGTCGCCCGCGTTCTTCTTGTCCCCGCCGCTGGTGAGGTAGACGGCCACCGCGATCACCACGAGCGCGCCGACGATCCCCGCGAGGAACATCGTGAGCCGCCGCCCCCGCCGCGCCCCGCCCCCCGACCCCGCGGCGCCCGGCCGCGCGTCCTGCGGCGGCCCCCCGGCCGGCCGGGCCGGTCCGGCCGGCGCCGAGGGACCGAACTGCCCACCCCCGTCGGACGGCGAGGCGACAGCCCCCCAACCACCGCCGCGCCCCGCACCACCGGACGAGGGCCCGCCGGACCCCGAACCGCCGCGCGAGCCGCCTCCGTACGCCGAAGCCCCGTACGAAGACGACTCCCCCGCGTCCGGACCGGACGGCTGCGACGGCACGGACGGCGCCGACGGCGGCACCGTCGGCGAGACCCCCGCGGGACCGGCGATCCCGGGCGTCGCGGTCGCGCTGCCGCTCTTGCGCGCGGCCTGCCGGCCGTTGCTCCCCTTCGCCGGAGTCGGCCCGAACTCCCCGAGCGCGGCGCGCGCCTGGGAGATCCGGATCGCCTCCATGGTCATGTCGTGGCGCATCTCCGAGCGGCTCCAGGCGCGCTCGGCGAGCTCCCACATGGTCGTCAGATGGATAGGACTGGTCCCGGTCACCTCGGCCAGCGCGACGATCGCACCCTTGGGCGCGAGCAGCCGCCCATTGAGGTAACGCTCCCAGGACGTCTTGCTGTAGCCCGTGCGGTCGGCCACGGCGGCAATGCTCAGCCCGCTCCGGTCAACGAGCCGACGCAGCTGGCTGGCGAACTCCCTGACCTGCGGATCGAGTTCATCCGGCAAGGCCCTCCAACGAGGCATTGCTTCCCCCCTCTTTCCCCCGTACGTGCACGACTGTTCTCCCCGCGCGTGGCCCCCTCCGCCGAGTCCCCGTTCTGGCTACCCACAGGGATGCGCTCGGTCAGGATCTCAGTTCCCGGGTTGGGGGCGCACGGGAGCATTCGGGCCGGGGCATGCACCGTTGCACGCCCGCTGGGCTGCGGTCCAGTGTCCCACCGGCACCATGTGCGACCGGTCGAACCCCTGGCCTCTGCGCGGGACGTCCCGGACCGTCCCGATTGCTCACGTTAACCCGGCTGTTGTAATGGATCAGTACATATCCCTGAACTTGTCAAGACATCGACACAACGACAACACAGGCGTGACCTCAGGGACCCCGGGAGCCCTCAGCTCACCCGAGGGTGACGGCTCCGACCACGGTGACGAGAAGGAGAGCGAGCAGAAGCAGGGCGGCGTAGAGCGGCAGGCGGCCCATGGCGGTCCCGGACGACGACACGTCGGGCGGCGGCGCGTCCCACCACGGAAGCGTCGGGTCGTCCTCGTACGCGTCGGCAACGGCCCCATCCGCGGACGAACCGCCGAGCGCGATCCCACCACCGGACGATCCACCGGACACCGAATCGCCGGACGCCGGACCGCCGGACACCGAGTCGGCGCCCATCGGCACCCGGGGCCAGACCCCCACCGCCAACTCCCAGCGCACGCCGAAGCGTTCCGTGTCCTCGGACGCGAGACCCGCGACCCGGCACAGCGCGACGACGGCCTGCCGGGGTGGCGGCTGTGTCGCGTTGAGGTAGCGCTGCCAGGAGGACTTGCTGTACGCGGTGCGTGCGCCCAGGGCGACCAGGCTGAGGCCGGTGCGGTCCTTGAGCTGCCGCAGCTGCTCGACGAAGTGGCGGACCTCCGGCGGAAGTTGCTCCGGCAGCGGCTGCCAGGAACCCATCGCTGACCTCCCTCGGCGTTCCCTGAGCGAGGGACGACACCGGACGGCGGGACGGTTCCAGTGAACGGTCGGCGGCGCCGCCCGGCGGACGGTTCCCGGCACACGGCACGGACCCCGTAGCGGAATGGTCACTTCCGTGCCACAGCGAACTGCCAGGTGTTGAACAGCCTGTTCCCGTGCACAAGTGTTGACCCCGGGCGGAACACCCGCCCGATCACGGCCCGTCCTTACTCGGGGGAGAGGACGGGCCGCGGTCATGTCCGGGGTGTCTCGGCCGCGTCCGGGCACAGGCTGCGATCGCGCCCTTTCGGCCGACGGCGGCCGCACTCACCCGCGCGGCCTGACGACCGCCTCGGCGAGGATGCGCTCGGTAGCCTGGATGCCGTTGGTGCCGGGCATCCGGATGTCCGTCAGGATCGCGTCGGGCCGCGTCTGCGCGGCGAGCCGCACCGCCTCGTCGCCGTCCCCCGCCTCCCCGACGACCTCGATACCGGGCGCCGCGTTCAACAGCCCCACGAGACCGGCCCGGATCAGGTGTCCGCGGCGAGGGCTACGCCAACGGCAAGTGGTGCCACCACGACACGAAGATCACCGGGACGGTCCACGACACCACGTCCGACGGCCGCTACCCGTTCGTCCGCGGCCTGCCGCGCGGTGGCGGGTACGTCGACAGCGACTGGGCGGGCCCGAAGGGCGACTCCTCACCGGTACGGCTCTACGACCCCAGCGGCAAGTCCTTCCACCAGCTCCAGATGAAGTACATCGACTGCTGAGCGACCGCCCGAAAAGCACGGTGGCCCGCGTCCTTGGGGAGGCGCGGGCCACCGTCGTGCGCGAGGGGACGGAGCTCGGAGCCGAAGGCTCAGCGCTCCGCACTCAACGGACCGTGAAGTGCAGGGTGTCGTCCAGGAACGGGATCTCCAGCAACGGGTTGGGCTGAGCCATCAGCGCGAGCAGCACGATGGCCACGCCCAGCACGCCGTACGTGAGCATGTCGGTGAAGCGGGAGCGGACCGCCAGCATGCCCACGCTCGGCAGCGTCCAGCGCATCACCGCGCCCGCAAGGAGCGCGGCGCCGATAAGAATCGTCCCGAACCGGAACACGTCGAGCGCGGTCAGCAGCAGGCCGAGCCCGACGGCCGACAGCACGGTGAGGATCGGCCACTGGCGCGCGGGCGCCGGGGCGTCGCCGGGCGCCGCCCGGCCGCCGCCCTCTGGCCGCGCGGTGTCCCGGGTGATCCTCGGGAAGCGCCGCGTGGTGCGCCTCGGCTTCCCCTCGGCGTCGGGCGCGCTGACGGCGTCGATGGCGGTCGGTTCGTCACCGGCGTTCACGGCATGCCGCACGGCCGCCTCCGCATCCCGTACGGCCGACTCGGCGCCGGCCTTCCGCGCGCCGCGCGCCTCGCTGTTCTCGGACCCGCCCTCAGCCGACACTGCGCTCCGCCGCTTCCACCACGTTGACGAGCAGCTGGGCGCGGGTCATCGGGCCCACGCCGCCCGGGTTCGGGGAGATCCAGGCGGCGACCTCGGCGACGTCCGGGTGGACGTCACCGACGATCTTGCCCTCGGCGCTGCGCGAGACACCGACGTCGAGGACGGCGGCGCCAGGCTTCACGTCCTCGGCCCGGACGAGGTGCGCGGAGCCCGCCGCGGCGACGATGATGTCGGCGCGCTTCAGGTGCGCGGAGAGGTCACGGGTGCCGGTGTGACACTGGGTGACCGTGGCGTTCTCACTGCGTCGCGTCAGCAGCAGCGGCATCGGGCGCCCGATCGTCACACCACGGCCGACGACCACGACCTCGGCGCCCTTGATCTCCACGCCGTAGCGCCGGAGCAGGGTGAGGACACCGTTGGGGGTGCAGGGCAGCGGGGCCGGCTCGTTCAGCACGAGTCGCCCGAGGTTCATCGGGTGCAGGCCGTCCGCGTCCTTGTCGGGGTCCATCAGCTCCAGGATGCGGTTCTCGTCGATGCCCTTGGGGAGCGGCAGCTGGACGATGTAGCCGGTGCAGGCGGGGTCCTCGTTCAGCTCGCGGACCACCGCCTCGATCTCCTCCTGCGTGGCGGTGGCGGGCAGTTCACGCTGGATGGAGGCGATGCCGACCTGAGCGCAGTCGCGGTGCTTGCCCGCGACGTACTTCTGGCTGCCGGGGTCGTCCCCGACCAGGATCGTCCCGAGGCCGGGCGTGACGCCCTTCTCCTTCAGGGCCGCCACGCGGGCGGTCAGGTCGGACTTGATCGCGGCTGCGGTGGCCTTGCCATCGAGAATCTGGGCGGTCATGCCCCCCATCCTCCCGGATGACCCGGTCCTGGTTCCAATCCGGGCACCCCGCGGCCTTCCCGCGCCCCCGCGGGGGCCCCACCGCACGGCTTCGGCCACCTTTCGGCGCCCGTTTCGACCGTATCGGGCCATGATCACCGATGTTGCACTTGCACAACACATAAGGAATGCGGCTGGACAAGTAAGAGTCGGCTAAAGAACGATGAGCAGACAGTGCCGCGGGCAGTACCGGGGGGACGGACCGCTCTGTAGAAATTCCTCCGAACCGTGCCGCGCGTCGTCCCCGCACCAGGCAACGGAGGAAAACCCGCCATGAGTTTCGGCGACCCGAACAACCCTTACGGGCAGCCGCCCCAGCAGCCCCCCGCCGCTCCGTCGGCCGCTCCCGGCTACGGCTACCCACAGGCCCCGCCCGGCGTGCCGCCGCAGGGCTACGGCTACCCGCAGCAGCCGGCCTACCCCGGCTACCCGGGCGGCAACCAGATGCTTCCGCAGTCGATGCCGGGGCTTCTGGTCACGGCGCGCGTGTTCCTGTTCATCATCTCCGCGGTGCAGATCCTGGCGGCTCTGGGCTGGTTCTACTTCGCCGCCATCGCCAACGACGTGTCCAACGCGGCGGACCGCTACAGCTCGTCGTCCGACGATCCGTTCAGCTCGTTCAGTGACGGTGCCGGCATCGCCTCGGGCGTCCTGGTGGTCATCGGCCTGGTTGCGGCGGCTCTCGCGGCCCTCTCGATCACCCTCGGCGTGAAGTTCGGCAAGGGCGCCCAGGGCATCCGCATCACCACCGTCATCTACGGTGCGCTCGGCGGGATCGTCGGTCTGATCTTTCTCTTCGTCGGCCTCGACTCCGGAATGGCCTCCGCCGTCATCTTCCCGCTGATCTGGGTCGTCTTCGCCGCCATCATCACGGCGGCGCCGGTCGTGCCCAGCGGCACCGCCTGGTTTGCGCGCCCGCGTTACTGAACAACCCCACGGCAGGAACAACCCCGCGTCACTGAACAGCACGGCGTTACTGAACAGTTCACGCCATTCACTCCAAGGGCCGTGTCTCACCCTGCACAGGGGGGGGCACGGCCCTGGTGCGTCTGCCTACCCTGAATCCCGTAGCCGCGCGTGCACGGGGAGACGGACCTTGTACAGCATCATCGTGGTACCTCCGCCGACCACGGAGGCCGAGCACAACACCCCCCAGATCCACCTCGCTCCCGGAGAGCGCCTCACCTTCGGCCGGTCCGCCGCGGACAACGACCTCGCGATCGCCCACGAGGGCGTCTCCCGCGCGGCCGGTGTGATCACCGCGAGCAGAGCGCCTTCTGGGTACTGAGCAACCTCTCGGCGCGCCAGACGTACGTCGTGGAGAACCCGGAGGGCGCCGGCGAGCGCCCTGACGCCCGCGAGCGCGTCCGGCTGCTGGGGGGGGACGCGGGACAGAAGCAGGGGCCGAGCGGCAAGACGTACACCGCGCGTTACTGCCACAACTACCTGGGCGACGTCGTCGGTTACTGGGAGACCGACACCGGCTATCTGAACGCCGGCGACAACTGGTTCGTCTGCCAGATCCAGTACGGCGAGAACACGCCGGTCGGGGACGCCAAGAACAAGCTGGTGGCTGTGGACGCAGGGCGACAAGGCCTACTCCGACGGCGGCTGGGGCTGGTTCCCCGCCAACAAGGTGTCGGGCGGCAACAACTACGAGCCGATCCCGGGTCTGCCGACCTGCTGACCTGTGACCTGCCGACCTGCTGACCTGTGACCTGTGACCTGCTGACCTGCTGACCTGCTGACCTGCTGACCTGCTGACCGATTGTCTGCCGATGCACGGCGGCCTCCGGCTCCCTCGGGGGAGGGCCGGAGGCCGCGACGTTGCTGGACGGGCTCAGTGGAAGAAGTGGCGCGTCCCCGTGAAGTACATCGTGATGCCGGCCTTCTTCGCGGCCTCCACGACGAGCTCGTCACGGACCGAACCGCCGGGCTGGACCACGGCCTTGACACCCGCCTCGACGAGGATCTCCAGGCCGTCGGGGAACGGGAAGAACGCGTCCGAGGCGGCGTACGAGTCGCGGGCACGCTCGGCGCCCGCCCGCTCCACCGCGAGCTTCGCGGAGTCGACGCGGTTGACCTGGCCCATGCCGACGCCGACCGAGGCGCCGTCCTTGGCGAGCAGGATCGCGTTGGACTTCACCGCGCGGCAGGCCCGCCAGGCGAAGGCCAGCTCGTCGAGCTCGCCCTCGTTCAGGGCTTCGCCGGTGGCGAGGGTCCAGCTCCGCGGGTTGTCGCCGTCGGCCTGCAGGCGGTCGGTGACCTGGAGCAGCGCGCCGCCGTCGATCTGCTTGACCTCGGTCGGGTTCGCGGGCGCCTTGTGGGCCCGCAGCACGCGGATGTTCTTCTTCTTGGTGAGGGCTTCGAGGGCGCCGTCCTCGTACTCCGGCGCCACGATCACCTCGGTGAAGATCTCCGCGACCTGCTCCGCCATCTCCTTCGTCACCGGCCGGTTGACCGCGATGACACCGCCGAACGCGGACAGCGGGTCACAGGCGTGCGCCTTGCGGTGCGCCTCGGCGACGTTGGACGCGACCGCGATACCGCACGGGTTGGCGTGCTTGATGATCGCGACGCAGGGGTCCTCATGGTCGTACGCGGCACGGCGCGCGGCGTCCGTGTCCGTGTAGTTGTTGTACGACATCTCCTTGCCGTGCAGCTGCTCGGCCTCGGCGAGACCACCCGTGCCGTCGACGTACAGCGCGGCGCCCTGGTGCGGGTTCTCGCCGTAGCGCAGGGTGTTCTTGCGCTCGTAGGTGTGACCGAGGAAGTCCGGGAAGCCGCTGTCGTCGGCCGCGGCGTAGTCGTCCGCGAACCAGCTCGCCACCGCCACGTCGTACGAGGCGGTGTGCTGGAAGGCCTCGGCGGCGAGCCGCTTGCGGGTACGGAGGTCGAAGCCACCGGACTTGACGGCGGAGAGCACGTCCCCGTACCGCGCCGGGCTGGTCACCACGGCGACGGACGGGTGATTCTTGGCCGCGGCCCGGACCATCGAAGGACCGCCGATGTCGATCTGCTCGACACACTCGTCGGGCGTCGCGCCCGAGGCGACGGTCTCGCGGAACGGGTAGAGGTTGACGACCACGAGGTCGAACGGCTCGACACCGAGCTCTTCCAGCTGACGCCGGTGATCGGGGAGCCGCAGGTCGGCGAGAATGCCCGCGTGGACCTTCGGGTGCAGGGTCTTGACGCGGCCGTCCAGGCACTCGGGGAAGCCGGTCAGCTCCTCGACCTTGGTGACGGGGACGCCGGCGGAGGCGATACGGGCGGCGGTGGAGCCGGTGGAGACCAGCTCGACGCCGGCTTCGTGCAGCCCGCGAGCCAGCTCCTCGAGCCCGGTCTTGTCGTAGACGCTGACGAGCGCCCGGCGAAGGGGCCGCTTGTTGCTCTCGGCGGTCACTGGATAACTACCTTTCGTCCCTCAATGCGATAGCCGTTGCGGGCGAGCCGCCCCACGACATCGACGAGCAGCCTTCGCTCGACTTCCTTGATGCGCTCGTGCAGAGCGCTCTCGTCGTCCTCGTTCCGGACCTCCACCACGCCCTGAGCGATGATCGGTCCGGTGTCGACGCCGTCGTCGACGAAGTGGACGGTGCATCCGGTGACCTTTGCGCCGTACGCGAGCGCGTCGCGCACGCCGTGGGCCCCCGGGAAACTGGGCAGCAGGG
Source organism: Streptomyces sp. NPDC050564 (assembly GCF_044457265.1). NCBI lineage: Bacteria > Bacillati > Actinomycetota > Actinomycetes > Kitasatosporales > Streptomycetaceae > Streptomyces > Streptomyces sp. NPDC050564. Next base: position 154,399 of record NZ_JBITGS010000004.1, read on the forward strand.
CGGGATGCGTGTTGACGAAGCGCCCACCGAACCGGGCCAGGAATTCCTTCCCCACGATCTTCATGAACCCCGCGGAGACGACGAGGTCGGGCTCGTGGGCGGCGACGGCCTCGGCGAGAGCGTGGTCCCACTCGTCCCGGCTGTCGTAGTCCTTGACCCGGTGGACGAAGGTGGGGATGCCGGCCCGCTCGGCGCGCGCAAGCCCCTCGATACCGTCCCGATCGGCCCCGACGGCCACGATCTCGGCTCCATAGGCCTCGGTGCCATGGGTCGCGATGGCATCGAGCAGTGCCTGCAGATTCGTACCTGATCCGGAGACCAGCACGACGAGGCGCTTGGCCTTGGCCACGACGGGGCCCTTTCTCGGGGGAGCGTTTGTACGGTCGTACGAATGCTTCGCGCCCCGGGATACGGGGAAGTCTACGAAGCGGTCGACCGTCAGCAACGATACCGGCACACCGGGCGGCCCCCACGGGACGGGGGCGTGGCCGGAAGGTAGCGTCTGGGGAGGATCCACCCGGGAACACCGTCCACCACGGGGGAACGCCCTGCGCATGCGGGACGTTGACCTGGGACGAGCACGAAACGCTCGGGGCACGGGCTCTGGGTGCGATCGTCCGAGGTCCTGGGCCTTGGGCGGACGTGCGAGCTCGGGGCGTGTGCCCCGGGTGCGACGCTCGGGGCGTGAGTCCTGGGGGACGAAATCCTGGGTTCGAGCCCGAGGCCAAGAAGCTCGGGGCGTCAGCCCGGGGTACGACGCTCGGGACGCCAGTCCCGGGCATCGAAAATCCTGGGCGCGAGCCCGGGGGCAGAAAACTCTGGGCGCGAGCCCGGGGGCAAGGAGCTCTGGGCGTCAGCCCGGGGCTCGACACCTGGGGCGCGAGCCCGGGGTGAAGAAGCTCGGGGCGCGTCGCGAGCACGATGCCGTGTGGACACGCCGCCCGTCAGAACCACCAAGGGGAAGACGCACACCTGATGCCGGACCGCAGTCTCCGACTCCCTCCGCTGCTGCTGCGCGAGCAGCGTCCTTCGCCCATCCCGCCGCGGTCGAGCGGGGACGCGCCCACGGACAGGAACGGCTCCGCGGGTGGACGCGGCTCGGCGGGCGGGAACGGCTCCTCGGACGATCGAGGTCCCGACGCTCCTGCCACTCCCCCCTCGAACTCCGACGACAATCCGTTCGCGCCGCCCCCGGAGGGCACGCCCGACCGGCCGTGGCAGCCGCGGCGGCCCGCGAGCGGGCAGGGATCGGACGGCAGCGGTGGGGGCGACCAGAGCGGGCAGTCCCCGTGGGGCAGCCAGTGGAGCGACCGGCAGCCCGGGCCATCGAGCGGCGGCCGTTTCGGTGACCGGCCCGGAGCGCCGCAGGGACAGGGCGGTCCGGAAGGACCTGGCGGCGGTCCGGGCAGCGGCATGCGCTGGGACCCGACGGATCCGGCTCAGCGCCGAGCGCGCTATGCCCTGCTCGCCGGGATGTGGGCGTTCTTCTTCGCCCTCTTCAGCTGGCCGTACGTGGCGCTTTTGCTCGGCGCGCTCGCCCTGTACTGGGGTGGCAGCGCGCTGCGTGCCAAGCCCCGGACTCCGGATCCGGACACTCCGGCGCCCGATCCGAACTCCCGCCCCCAGACGACCGCCGCGGTGAGCGGGCTCGTCACCGCCTCGCTGGCCATCGTCATGGTCGCGGCGACCTTCGCCGCGCAGCTCGTCTACAGCGACTACTACTCCTGCACGAACGACGCCCTGACCAACGCCGCGAAGCAGTCCTGCAACGACCTCCTCCCGAAGGACCTCCGGGGCCTGCTGGGAACACACGGCTGACGGCCGGCGCCAGGGGGCGGTTTTTCGCTCCCTCCGCCCCCCCACATGCCGGAGGGGGCGAGAAACCACCCCGGGTGAACCCTCAGGCGGAGTCCGGCGGCTCCGGAGGCGTGGACGCCTCCTTGAGTGCCTCCCAACGGGCCTCGCGGGGCAGGTCCTCGTGCCAGGGGGAACCCGTGACGTCGTCCGTTAGGAAGACATACGGCTCGCAGGGCTCGAGCGAGGAGTCCAGCACCCCCGGATGGGGTTGAGCGGCGGCGGGCGGCACCGTCGCCGTCGACACATCGGCCGACGACCGCCGCGCCCGTGACGACCACGGCAGCCATGAGGGCCACGACGGCCGCGGCATCCGAACGCCCCGCCCGGCAGACGTACCCGGCCGAGCCTCCCGAAGCCGCCACCCCCGCACCCCCACCGCCACAGGAACCCCCACTACCCCGGTCCACCCCACCGCCACAGGCCCCACCTGCCACCACACCGGACCGAAGTGGGCGAGCGCCGCCATCCCGAGCGTCCCCCCGGCCAGCCCGGCCAGCACCGCGAGCGCGACGCCGCACAGCCCGGCGGCCAGCACCACCGCGGCGACCACTCGCCCCCGGGACCAGCCCGCGTCCCCCGCCCCGGAGCCGGGCACGGCCGCCGCCACCACGAACCACGCCACCGTCACCCCCGCGGCCACCGGCACCACCCCACTCGCCCAGCTCAACGGCCCCCCAGCCCCCGGCACCGCCGCCAACAGTGGGAACGCCGTCAGCAGCGACCCCGGCGCAGCCCCCGACAGCGGCCCCACCACATGTCCCGCACCGAGGACGACCCCGGGCCCGAGCCCGTATGCCGCCCCCCACACCGCCGCGTTCGGCACGAGAGCGAGGCAGAGCAGCAGCACGGCGAACCGCCCGGACCACACATCGGTGAGCTGCAGGAGCGAGTCGCGAGCCGTCCCCCCGTGCCACACCAGCGACGCCGCCACGAGCAGCGCCCCGCCCCCGACAAGCACCGCCACCCCGGCTCCGGCCGCCCGCATCACGCCGCCGAGGAACCGGGGAGCCTCCGGTGCCACGGAATCGGGCGCGCCGACGGAACGACGTACACCGGAAAGCGGCAGCGCCGCCAGGGCCCGTCGCATCCAGGGCGGCATCGGCCCTCGCGGACGCCCGTAAGCCGTCCACACCCCCGCCCCCGCCGCCCCCAGCGCAAGCAGCGGCAGGCACACCGCGGTCCACACCCAGGACGGCCGCAACGCGCCGCCCGAGGCATACAGCGCGGCGGCCGTGCCGACGGACAGATAGCCCATGACGACCCCGGCCCACGCCGTGCGGGGCCCCGCCTCGGACTCGGCGTCGGACGCGTCGCGCCCCGCCCGGTGCAGCAGCCACACCGGCAGCACGAGAAGCAGCAGCGGTGTCACCCCCACCGGCATGGGCAGGCCCGACAAGGTGTCGGTGCGGATCAACTCCACACCGTGGGCGAGGAGCCAGAGCGCCGCGGCCACGTGCAGCGCCCCGTCGGGCCCGCTGTCCGGGTACGGCGAGCTGATCCACAGCACCATGACGAGGACGGCGAACGAGCCGAGCCCGAGCCCCGCCGCGAGGGCGCCACCCAGGAGGCTGGCGGCCAGTCCGGGGGAACGGTCGCGCATCCGGGTGAGCAGGGGCGACAACGACAGCCTGCGGTCGGTCATTTGGGTCACGGCTCTCATGCTCCCAACGACACGCGCTTTCTCGTCGTAACAGGCGAACCCCGGATGTGTCGCTCAATATGCATCTATGTACTTTTTCGTACGAAGGGGCACCCTGTGGAGTCCGGCATGACACGGAGCCCTGCTACCCCGCTGCCGGCCCCCGAGGAGCGCCGCCGTCTCCGCGAGGCCCAGTCACTGACCCAGGCCGAGGTCGCCTCCAGACTGGGCGTCACCCGTGTGACGGTGCGCTCATGGGAGACCGGTCGTACGACGCCGCGTGGCCGCAAGCGGGAAGCGTACGCACAGCTGCTGACCGAGCCGGCGCGCGCGGAGCCCGAGGTGACCGTCCGTCACGAGCAGGCCGTTCCGGCGCCGGTGGGCGTCGGCGCGTCGCCACCCTCCCCCGCGGAGAAGCCATCCGAGGAAGCGGAATCCGCGCTGCCCACTGCCGCGCTGACGCCCGCTCAGGCCTTCGACGCCCTCTACGCGTTCTGCGCGCCCGCCCTCGTACGGCAGACATATCTGCTCACCGGGCGCCGCGAGCTGGCGCGTGAGTCCGTGGAGCGGGCCTTCCAACTGGCCTGGCACCGCTGGCCCGAGGTGGCCGTGGACCGGGATCCGGCCGGCTGGGTGCGGGCGGCCGCGTACGAGTACGCGCTCTCCTCCTGGCACCGGATGCGGCTGCGCCACCGGCACCCGGAGGCACCGCCCGCCGACGCTGCCGACCGCGCGCTGCTCGACGTACTCCTGAAGCTGCCGCCGGTGTACCGGCGCACGCTCCTGCTGTACGACGGTGTGGGCCTCGACCTGCCGGAGACCGCGGCCGAGACGGAGGCGAGCACGCCCGCCGCGGCCAACCGGCTGCTGCACGCGCGCAAGGCCGTCGCGGCGCGCCTGCCGGAGCTGGCGGTGCCGGAGGAACTGCACCAGCGGCTCGCCGAACTCGCGAGCACGGAGCGGCTGCGGGCGGCGAAGCCCCAGAGCGTCCGCTGGCACGGCGAACGGCGCGCCCGTCGCTGGACCCGCGCGGCCATCGCCTTCACGGTCCTGCTCATCGGCACCACGGCCCTGACGCTCCGCTCGGCCCCGGACCACTACGAGGCCCCCCTGTCCCCGCCCGAAACGGTCCACGGAGTACCACCCCGCGTCGCCCCGGGCCCGCTCTCCCCGCCCCAACTGAAGCTCCGGACCAAGCTCAAGTCGCAAACGGCAAGCGGCCCGGAACGGCTGGTCCCCGAGAACAGGTGACGCGACGGCCGACCTTCCGATCCGTTGCCGCTGTGGGCAATCGCCCCGCAGGGCGATGGGGGACGTTCCCCTGCTCGGGCGAAGCCGGGAGCTGGGGAGAGGGTGGGCACAGCCACCAACGCCGGGCGCCTTGCAAGGAGGCTCCCGCACCGGAAACGCGAGTGGGCCCGCACCCCGGCAAGGGGTGCGGGCCCACTGGACGTTCAGCCCAGCAGAGCGTCAGCCCGCAAGGATCTCGCGCGCAAGCTTCGCCGTCTCGGTCGGCGTCTTGCCGACCTTGACGCCGGCGGCCTCGAGGGCCTCCTTCTTCGCGGCGGCCGTACCGGAGGACCCGGAGACGATGGCGCCGGCGTGGCCCATGGTCTTGCCCTCGGGCGCGGTGAAGCCGGCGACGTAGCCGACGACCGGCTTGGTCACGTTGGCCTTGATGAAGTCCGCGGCCCGCTCCTCCGCGTCGCCACCGATCTCACCGATCATCACGATCAGGTCGGTGTCGGGGTCGGCCTCGAACGCGGCGAGCGCGTCGATGTGCGTGGTGCCGATGACCGGGTCGCCACCGATGCCGACGGCGGACGAGAAGCCGATGTCACGGAGCTCGTACATCATCTGGTACGTCAGCGTGCCGGACTTCGAGACCAGACCGATGCGACCCGGCTTCGTGATGTCGCCCGGGATGATGCCGGCGTTCGACTGGCCCGGGGTGATGAGACCGGGGCAGTTCGGGCCGATGATGCGGGTCTTGTTGCCCTTCGACTTCGCGTACGCCCAGAAGGCGGCGGAGTCGTGGACGGCGATGCCCTCGGTGATGACGACCGCGAGGGGGATCTCCGCGTCGATCGCCTCGACGACGGCGGCCTTGGCGAAGGCCGGCGGCACGAAGAGGACGGACACGTTGGCGCCGGTCTTCTCCATGGCCTCGGCGACCGTGCCGAAGACGGGGATCTCGGTGCCGTCGATGTCGACGGACGTGCCCGCCTTGCGCGGGTTCACGCCACCGACGATGTTCGTGCCGTCGGCCAGCATGAGCTTGGTGTGCTTCATGCCCGTGGCACCGGTCATGCCCTGGACGATGACCTTGCTGTCCTTGTTGAGGAAGATAGCCATGGCTGTGGTTTTCCCTCGTCCCTTACTTGGCCGCGGCCAGCTCGGCGGCCTTGTCGGCCGCGCCGTCCATGGTGTCCACGCGCTGCACGAGCGGGTGGTTGGCGTCCGACAGGATCCTGCGACCCAGCTCGGCGTTGTTGCCGTCCAGACGGACGACCAGCGGCTTGGTGACTTCCTCGCCCTTGTCGGCGAGCAGCTGCAGCGCCTGGACGATGCCGTTGGCGACCTCGTCACAGGCGGTGATGCCACCGAAGACGTTGACGAAGACGGACTTGACGTCCGGGTCGCCGAGGATGATCTCCAGGCCGTTCGCCATGACGGCCGCGGAGGCGCCGCCGCCGATGTCGAGGAAGTTGGCGGGCTTCACGCCGCCGTGGTTCTCACCGGCGTACGCGACGACGTCCAGGGTGCTCATGACGAGACCCGCGCCGTTGCCGATGATGCCGACCTCGCCGTCGAGCTTGACGTAGTTGAGGTTCTTGGCCTTGGCGGCGGCCTCGAGCGGGTTGGCCGCCGCGTGGTCGACGAGCGCCTCGTGCTCCGGCTGGCGGAACTCGGCGTTCTCGTCCAGCGACACCTTGCCGTCGAGCGCGATGACGCGGCCGTCGGCGACCTTGGCGAGCGGGTTCACCTCGACGAGGAGGGCGTCCTCCTTGATGAAGGTGTCCCACAGCGTCACCAGGATCTCGGCGACCTGCTCCGCGACCTCGGCCGGGAACTTCGCCTGGGCGACGATCTCGCGGGCCTTCTCGATCGAGACGCCCTCATTGGCGTCGACCGGGACCTTCGCGAGGGCCTCGGGGTTCTCCTCCGCGACGACCTCGATCTCCACGCCGCCCTGGACGGACGCCATGGCGAGGAAGGTGCGGTTGGTGCGGTCGAGGAGGTACGAGACGTAGTACTCCTCGGCGATCTCCGGAGCGGTCTCGGCGATCATCACCTTGTGGACCGTGTGGCCCTTGATGTCCATGCCGAGGATGTCCGTCGCGCGGGCGACGGCCTCGTCCGGGGTGGCGGCGAGCTTCACGCCACCGGCCTTGCCACGGCCACCGACCTTCACCTGGGCCTTGACGACGGACTTGCCGCCAAGACGCTCGGTCGCCTCGCGGGCTGCCTCAGGCGTGTCAATGACTTCACCGGCCAGCACCGGTACACCGTGCTTGGCGAAGAGGTCCCTCGCCTGGTACTCGAACAGGTCCACGCGCGTCCGTCCCTATCAGTGATCTCGCGGTTCGTTGGATGCGTGGGCGTGCCGCGAAGGGCAACGTGACGTCCGCTGTCACAAGGGTGGCGCACACGGTGTCCGAGCGCGCGGCATGTCCGTCTCGCAGGTTATCGCCGCCGGACGCGGGTCCCTAAATCGCAGATCACACATGAGCGGTGATACCTGTCACAGAGCAGGGCCTCACCAGGCTGGGGTTTGCCTGGTGAGGCCCCTTGAACGGCCCCTGGTACGGGGCTCAGGGCCGGGTGGTCCCCACCCCAATGGGGACCACCCGGCCCTACCGCGGGGTCCCGGTCGCACGGACCGACGGCTTTCGGCCGTTCGGGGCCGTCGCCCTGCGGAGTCGGTCGGATGCCGTACGTCGGCTTCGCCGGATGTCGCCGTACGGCACATGGGGGAAGCGTCAGATGCTGTACGTGCCGTACTGCGCGTCCTGCACATAGCTCGGCGCGACCGACCGGGCCACGCCCTGGACGCCACCGACGGCGTTGTCCGCGAGGGGGCCGCCGGTCGCCTCGACGGTTCCGTTCAGGTCCTGCGCGAAGGGACCGACCTGGCCGACGAAGCCGCCCGCGAACGGGGCGACCTGGCCGACGGTGTGGTCGGCGAACGGCCGCGCATCGCCCGTGACGCCGTACGCCAACCCGGTGGCGCTGCCCTCGACGCCCGCCACGACCGGCTGCACGAAGTCGACGACCGGCTGCACCGCGCCGGCCACACCCCCGGCGAAGGGCTGCACGTCGTCGGTGACGACACCCTGCGCGAACGGGGCGACCGGGCCGGTGACGCCGTACGCCAGCGTCCCCGCGTCGCCCACGACGCCGCCCGCGAAGGGCTGGACGTCGCCGGCCACGCCGTACGCCAGCGCACCCGCGTCCCCGACGGCCTGCCCGGCGACCGGGACGACGCCGTGCACGGCGGTCGCCGCGACGGGCGGCAGGACGGAGGCGGCCGTGTCGCCCACGACCTGGCCGGCGAGACCTCCGGCCAGCGGCTGTACGTCACCGGCGGCGCCGTACGCCAGGGTGCTCGCGTCACCCGTGGCGCCGTGCGCCAGGGTCGTCGCGTCCGCCGTGGCGCCGTGCGCCAGGGCCGCCGCGTAACCGGCGGCGTCGTACGCCAGCGTGGTCGCGTTGCCCACGGCGCCGTACGCCAGCGGGGTCACGTTGCCGACGGCGTGGTCCACGACCGGGGTGACGCCGTGGACGGCGGTGCCGGCGACGGGCGGCAGCGCGGCGGCCGCGGTCTCGCCGACCATCGGGACCGCGATGCCCGTGGCGGTGCCGGCGGCGCCCTGGACCGCACCCTGGACCCGTGCGGGCGCACCGGTGACCGTCGGGCCCGTGGTCCGCTGCGCGGTGGCGACGGTCTGCTGTGCCTTCGTCTGCACGGCGGACGGCGCCCCGGCGGCGGTGCGCTGGACGGCGGCGAGCTTGGTCTGCGCGCCCGCGAGGGCCTGCTCCAACTCCGGAGCGAAGGCGGAGAGCGGGCCGAAGAGGTAGTCGATCTCGTCCTGCGCAGCGCCGGCGTCGGCGACCGTCTCCTCGGCCTTGCCCGTCACCTGATCCGCGACGGCGGTCTTCGCCTGCGAGAGGTGGCTGACGGAGGGGACCTTGGCGTCGACGTAGCGGCGGGCGTGGTCGGCGGTCCTGGTCGTCGCGGTGGTGGCGGTCTTCTTGACGGTGGACGTGGCGGTCTCCTTCACACTGGCGGTGGCGTCGTCGGCCGTGGACCGGGCCTTGGCGGCCGTGTCCGTGACGGTCGAGGTCGCGCCGTCGGCGGCGGTGCCGCCGGTGACGCCTTCGGTCACGCCGGAGACCGTGCTCTGCACGTCGCTCGTCACGTTCCCGACGACGCCGTCGACGGTGCCGGTGACCGAGCCGACGGTGTCCGGGACGTCGAGGCTGACGTCGGGAGCGGCCAAGGACGACGCGGGCAGCTCGTCCGCGCTGGCGACGGCGGAGCCGAGCGCCCACGCGCCGGTGACACCGGCGGCTATGACGATGGAACGGCGGATGTTCTTGTTCATGCGTACGTCAGATCCTTCAGGATTCCGAGAGTTCGGGACATTCCGGTGAATTCCGGGGGCGCCCGTCCGGGGATCGGAGGGGTGTCCGGACGGCGGGCAGACCTGTTCCGCCCCCGCGCGGCAGGTCGTTCAGCGGGGAAAGGGCTGCCCTAGCCGGGGAAAACGGGGATGTCCCGGTACCTGTCCCGGGTCTCGGCCGCGGTGATGACCGCGGAAGCGCCGGGCGCGAGCCGCAGCGGCGCCCGGTGGTTCGAAGTGACGGCATGTGGATCGCCGTGCCGCGGCGGGCCGTTGTCGACCGCGAACTGGTTGCCCAGCGCGCCGGTCGGGTCGCCGGGGGGCGCCTGGCGGGCGGGCGCCTGTTCCGCTCGGGCGCCGCCGTGGTCGCGGCGGACCCCATCGGTGTCGGCGGCGGGACCACTCGGTCCGTACCACGCGTCGGCGGGTGCGTCCGAGCGACGCGCCGCCTTGTCCTGCTCGTCCGTGGCGCCCGGCCGCTGGGCCACCCCGCTCGACGACTGCGGGGCCGAACCGACGCGCGCAGTCCGCGCACCCGCACCGGGGGACGCGGGCAGGTCGGGCAGGTCGGGGAGGCCCGGCACGGACGGCAGTACGTCCGGCGGGGTTGCACGCAGTCCGCCGGTGACCGTCTTCACCGCGTCACCGATCGGCTGAACGACGGTGTCGGCGGCCGGCTGGACGAGGTCGCCGACGGACTCGCCGACCTGGCGAACGGCGTCGGTGGCCGACCGTCCAACTTGGCGAACGGTGTCGGCGGTCGGCAGTCCAACTTGGCGGCCGGTGTCGCTGGTCGGCTGTCCAACATGGCGAACGGTGTCGGTGGCCGGCTGTCCAACCTGGCGGCCGGTGTCGGTGACGTGCGTGCCGGCACTCGTCCGGTTGGCGCCGGCCTCGAGGGTCGACGTGCCCGCTGTCACCACCCGATCCGCAGTGCTTCTCGCCGAGGGCACGACCCCCGCCGCAGTCGTCGGCACCGCCCCGTCGGCCGCGTGCGCCTGCTCGCCGCAGAGGAACCCGAGTACGAACAACCCACCCACCAGCAGCACCACTTGCAGCGCACGCCGTCCGGCCGCCGTACGCATCACGCGCACAGCGGCACCGGGCAGTGCGACTGAGGGGGTCAAGAGGGGGAGGATCCTCCCGTACGAAGGCAAGAGACGGCTCTGAGGCCGCTTCGATCCTCGCACGGGACTCCCGAGGTTGCGCAAGCCCCCTGTTACCGATGGGTATTCATGTCCGGATTTTCGCTTCCTCTCACCTGGTGTCCGGTATCGGCAGCGGACGCTTCTCGATCGCCGCAGCCATCACCTCGGGAAACAGATCGGGCGTGCACGCGAACGCCGGTGCGTCGAGGGCCGCGAGCGCCGCCGCATGCTCATGGTCGTACGCGGGCGCCCCCTCGTCGGACAACGCGAGCAGCGTCACGAACTGCACCCCCGACGCCTTCATGCCCGCCACCCGCTTCAGCATCTCGTTGCGTATGCCTCCTTCGTAGAGGTCGCTGATGAGCACAACCACCGTGTCGGCGGGCCGGGTGATCTGCGACTGGCAGTACGCGAGTGCCCTGTTGATGTCCGTGCCACCGCCGAGCTGGGTGCCGAAGAGGACGTCGACCGGGTCGTCGAGCTGGTCGGTGAGGTCGACGACAGCTGTGTCGAAGACGACGAGCCGGGTGGCGATGGACCGCATCGACGCGAGCACCGCGCCGAACACGGACGCGTAGACGACGGACGCCGCCATCGACCCCGACTGGTCGATGCAGAGGATGACCTCCTTCTTCACGGACTGCGAGGCCCGGCCGTAGCCGACCAGCCGCTCGGGCACGATCGTGCGGTACTCGGGCAGGTAGTGCTTCAGGTTCGCCGCGATCGTGCGGTTCCAGTCGATGTCGTGGTGTCGGGGGCGGGTGACGCGGGCGCTGCGGTCGAGGGCTCCGGTGAGTGTGGCCCGGGTGCGGGTGGCGAGCCGCTTCTCCAGGTCCTCGACGACCTTGCGCACCACGGCCCGCGCCGTCTCCTTCGTCGTCTCCGGCATGGCCTTGTTGAGGGAGAGGAGGGTGCCCACCAGGTGCACGTCGGCCTCCACCGCCTCCAGCATCTCGGGCTCCAGCAGAAGGGTGGACAGCCCGAGCCGGTCGATGGCGTCGCGCTGCATGACCTGGACGACGGAGGAGGGGAAGTACGTCCGTATGTCCCCGAGCCAGCGCGCGACCGACGGCGCCGACGCCCCCAGCCCCGCCGAACGGTCCCGCCCCGACTGTGCCTTGCTCCCCTTCCCGTAGAGCGCGGTGAGCGCCCCGTCCATCGCGGCGTCCTGCCCGGCGAGCACACATCCGGTGCCATCCGCCTCGTCCCCGCCGAGCACGAGCCGCCATCGACGGAGCCGCTCTCTCGCTGCGTCGGGCACACCGGGCGCGCCGACCACGCCGGGCGCTCCGGACGCGTCGGGCGCTCCGGGCGCGTCGGGCCCACCGCTTGCGCCGGTCGCGTCGTTCATTTCGCTCGCGTTCGCCGGTGCGGTCATCGGGCCACCCCCACAAGGTCGTTGCCGTCGCCGACGTGATCGTCACCGGCGTGGTCGTCACCGGTGTCGGATTCGCCCAGCCCGAGCAGCAGACGCAACACCGGCAGTACAGCGTCCGCGCGCTCGGGGTCGAGGTCGGGGGCGAACCCGGGTATCCCGGAGCCGGTGACCGCCGTGCTCCCGCGCGCCCCCGGCCCACGCCGGACCAGCTCGCCCAGCGTCCTGCGCACCCCGGCCTCGTACGCCGAGAACGTCCTCCGCAGCAACGGCAATACATCGGTGAACGCCTCCGCCGGCACTCCGGTCAGCCACGCGTCCACCAGGGCGAGCAACCGCTCGTCGTGCACCAGCAGCAGCCCGCCCCCGGAACCGCCGCCGACGAAGCCCTCGATCCACGCGGCCGCGTCTCCGGGTGCCGTCCCCGGCGACAGCACGAGCCCCATGAGCCGGGCGGCCTCGTCCTGCGCCAACTCCCCCTCGTCCAGCAGCAGTCGTACGGCCCGTCCGCGAATCACCCCCGGCACGGTGTCGCGCCCGGCCAGCACCCGGAGCACGGCGTGCCAGCGGCCGCGGATACCGGTGGAGGACGGTGTGCGGCGGGCATCCTGCGCGGTACCGCCGAGCGATCGCGGGTCGGCGGCTGACGCCGCGGCCGTCTCCCCCAGGAGTGCCACGGCCCCGTGCACCGCGTCCACATGGCGTCGCATCTCCTCGGCGGCCTCGGTGTCGAGGGCCGCGCAGCCCGGTGGGAGGCCGACGAAAATCCGCTCGGCGAGGCCCGCCGCCACATCGGTGAGGGCATGGGTGTCCGTGCCGCGCACATCGCCGTAGCGCAGGGCGCGGACCAGGGCGGGCAGGGCCTGGGCGAGGTGGCCGACGTCCGCCTCGAGGGCGGCCCGGTCGGCGAGGACCCGCATCACCACGGGCAGCGCGTCCGGAAGTCCGGCCAGCAGACAGCGCTCTGCGAGTGCGGTGACCTCGGCCAGCGCATGCGCGGCGACGGCGTCCGCCTCGGCTCTGGCCGTCGCGGCGGCCAGCACCGTCGTGCCCCACACACCGGCCTCCGCGACCCGCACCGACAGCTCCGGCTCCCAGCGCAACCGCCAGGTCTCCCGGAAGGTGCCTGTGCTGCCCCGCGACACCGTGGGCTCGCCCCACTCGACGCCGAGGAGCCACAACCGGTGCAGCAGCCTGCTGCGCTCGCCGTCGGTCTCCTTGCGCAGGTCGAGCTCCAGCTCCCGCTCCGCCGCCTCCGGTTTGAGGCGCAGCCGCCGCTGGAGCCGCGCGAGGTCGCGCTGCAAGGGCACCGCGGGGGCCGACTCCGGCACCTCCCCCATCACATCGCCGACCACGAGCCGGTCCCGCACGAGCGCCAGCGGCACGTCCGAGCCCTCGCACATCACGGCCCGTACGGCGTCGGTGGTCTCGGTCAGCCCCGGCAGCGGGCGGCCGCGCATCGCGGCGAGCGTGTCGGCCAGCCGCACCGCTTCGATGACGTGCGCGGACGAGACCATCCGGTCCTCGTCGCGCAGCAGCCGGGCCACCTTGGTCATCCAGCGCTCGACGGGACGGTCGGGGGCGCTGAACAGATGCCCGTACCAACCCGGCGAGTCGATGCCCGCGCCGTACCCACTGACCCGGGACAGCCGCCGATAGGTCCACGGCACCCACGTCAGGTCGGCCTTCGCCCTGGGGAGCCCCTTGAGCAGCGCCCGGTCCGCGCCGACGGCGGTCCTCCGCCGCAATGCGGGCACATGCCAGGCCCCGCACACCACGGCCACGCCGTCCCCGAACTCCCGCTCCGCCGCCCGCACCTGGAGCCGCATGTACGCCTCCCGCACCAGGTCGCGGTCGTGTCCTGCGACGCCGTACGCCTCCCGCAGCGCCCCCATCGCCTCCTCGAGCACGGCGAACGGTGCGAACGGATCGCTCCCGGCCCCGCTTCGGTGCTCGACCACGTCCTCCCACCAGCGCTCGGGGTCGTCATAACCGGCCGTTTCGGCGAGTACCGCGAGGGGGTCGATCCGAACGGCCGCCTCGACGGGCCGGCCGGGATCGGCGGGCGGCGCATCCCCTGGGTCGCCCTCCTGATCGAGCTCCTCTTTGCCCCATGCCAGCGTGTGGGTCGCCGGGAGATCGATGAAGCGGGCCGGGACTCCGCTCTCCAGAGCCCACCGGACCGCCACCCACTCCGGTGAGAACTCGGCCAGCGGCCAGAAGGCCGAACGGCCGGGCTCGTCCACGACGTGGGCGAGGAGGGCGACCGGGGGCCGCATCTCCTTGTCGGCGGCCAGCGGGATGATGGCGTCCGCCTCCGGAGGGCCCTCGATGAGCACGATCCGGGGCGCCGCCGCCTCCAAGGCGGCCCGCACGGCCCTCGCCGACCCCGGGCCGTGATGCCGCACCCCCAGCAGCAACGGCCCTCCGGTGAAGTCCGTCATGCGCTCACCTCCCGGCAGGCCCGGTAGAAGTCCTTCCAGCCGTCCCGCTCGCGGACGACCGCCTCCAGATACTCCTGCCAGATGACGTGGTCGGCCGCCGGATCGCGGACGACGGCGCCTAGGATGCCGGCGGCGACGTCGCTCGCCCGCAAGACGCCGTCGCCGAAGTGGGCGGCCAGGGCGAGGCCGCCCGTGACGACGGAGATCGCCTCGGCGGTGGACAGCGTGCCGCTGGGCGACTTCAGCTTCGTACGCCCGTCGGCCGTGACCCCGTCGCGCAGCTCGCGGAAGACGGTGACGACGCGGCGGATCTCGTCGATGCCGTCGGGCACGGCGGGCAGGTCGAGGGAGCGGCCGATCTGGTCGACACGGCGGGAGACGATGTCGACCTCGGCTTCGGCACTCTCCGGCAGCGGCAACACCACCGTGTTGAAGCGACGGCGCAGCGCACTGGACAGTTCATTGACCCCGCGGTCGCGGTCGTTGGCCGTCGCGATCAGGTTGAAGCCACGGACGGCCTGCACCTCCTGGCCCAACTCCGGTATCGGCAGGGTCTTTTCCGACAGGATCGTGATCAGCGTGTCCTGTACGTCGGCCGGGATGCGGGTCAGCTCCTCGACGCGGGCGGTCATGCCCTCGGCCATGGCCCGCATGACAGGGCTCGGCACGAGCGCGTCCCGGCTCGGCCCGTGCGCGAGCAGCTGCGCGTAGTTCCAGCCGTACCTGATCGCCTCCTCCGGGGTGCCGGCCGTGCCCTGCACGAGCAGGGTCGAGTCGCCGCTGACCGCCGCGGCCAGGTGCTCGGACACCCAGGTCTTCGCGGTGCCGGGCACGCCGAGCAGGAGCAGGGCGCGATCGGTGGCGAGCGTGGTGACGGCGACCTCGACGATGCGACGCGGGCCCACGTACTTGGGTGTGATCACTGTGCCGTCCGACAAGGTGCCACCGAGCAGATACGTCGCGACGGCCCACGGCGACAGGCGCCAGCGCGCCGGGCGGGGCCGGTCGTCCTGCGTGGCCAGCGCGGCGAGTTCGGCGGCGAAGGCGTCTTCGGCATGCGGCCGCAGTGCCTCGCCCGCCTCGCTCGCCCTCGCTCCCGCACGCTCTCCCGCAGGCGTAGGAACGGACGTCGGTTCAACGGACACGGACATGGCTCGGTCCCCCTCCAGCTCGGCCGGTTCGGATCTGGTTCCACCGTGCACCACGCCACTGACAATCGGCCCTGACCTGGGCAAATACGCCCGCGAGGGCCGATTGTCAGTGGCGGGATCTACCTTCGATGGCATGACTCAGCAGGCGGTGCGCTGGACAGCGGATCAGGTGCTGGCACTGGCGCCTGACGTCGCGTCACGCAGGGCGGGAAGCGAACTCGGCGCGGCCGCGCCGTGGTCGGAGGCAGGCAGTTCTGACGAGGGGACGGTATGGGGACTGTGCAGGGGAAGTGGCAGCAAGCCGTATCGGACGGTCATCGACATCGCGGACTCCACGGCGCCCGCTTACCAGTGCAGTTGTCCGAGCCGAAAGTTCCCGTGCAAGCACGCGTTGGGGCTGCTGCTGCTCTGGGCGGGCCCGGACGGCACGGTGCCGCGCGGTCAGGCACCGGATTGGGCGGAGCGGTGGATAGAGGGGAGAAGAGATCGCGCGCAGGAGCAGCGGACGGCGGGCGGGGCATATGGAGCCGCGTCGTCGGGTGATCCGGAGGCGGCTCGGCGCAGGGCGGAGCGACGGGCCGAGCGGATCACCGCGGGGGCCTCGGAGTTGGAGCAGCGGCTGACCGACCTGCTGCGCGGCGGCCTCGCCTCCGCCGAGCAGACGGGGTACGGGCTGTGGGAGGAGACGGCGGCCCGGATGGTAGACGCGCAGGCACCCGGTCTGGCCGCGCGGGTGCGGGAGTTGGGGGCGCTCCCGTCGTCCGGTCCGGGCTGGCCGGTGCGGTTCCTTGAGGAGTGCGCGCTGCTCCACCTTCTCGACCAGGGCTGGCTGCGGCGCGAGCGGCTGCCGGACGGCCTTGCCGCGACCGTTCGTTCACGGGTGGGGATTTCCGGTTCGGCGGACGGTCCGCCGGTGCGGGACCGCTGGCTGGTCCTCGCCCAGTACGACACGGCGGATGCCCGCCTCACAACGCGCAGGATCTGGCTGCACGGCGCGGAGTCCGGCCGCACGGTCCTGCTCCTTTCTTACGGGGCTGCGGGCCGCGCACCGGAGTTGGCGTTGCCGGTGGGGCTCGCCTTCGAGGCAGAGGTGTCCGCGTACCCGGGCGCCGGGCAGCTGCGAGCGGCGCTGGGCGATCGGTTCACGCCTCCCGCGCCCACGGCGACACGGCCACCGGGGCTGACCACGTCCCAGGCGACCGCCCGCTACGGAGAGGCCCTGCGGGCCGACCCCTGGCTGGACTCCTGCCCGGTCACCCTGGATCGCGTCGTCCCCACCCCGGACGGCGATTCCTGGCAACTTGCCGATTACGACGGCGACTTGGCCCTGCCCCTCACCCCCTCCGCACGGTCCCGTCCCGACCTGTGGCGTCTCGTCGCCCTCTCCGGCGGCGCCCCCGTCACGGTCTTCGGTGAATGCGGCCACCGCGGCTTCACTCCGCTGACGGCCTGGGCACAGGAGGGCACGGGGGACGCGGTGCCGCTGTGCTGACGGCTCCGACCCGGTGAACCGATGACTTCTTCGACCGCACCGACCAGCCCGACGATCTCCGTACGGAAAGGACGCTCATGAACACGACCTCGGCCTTTGCGGGCGCGCCCGCCGGTGGTTCCTGGGAGGAGCTCGTCACGGTGGCGTTGCTCGGAACCGAGCGGCGCACTCCTCCGGGATGGGCGCCGGGGCGGGATGCGCCGGTGGCACTGTTGGACGCGGCCGCCGTGGAGACGCTGCGGCGGCGGGCCGGGGTGCGGCCGGCGCGGGCGGCGGCCCGTCCGGAGCCGGCCGCGCGGGACCCCCGGCCGGCCCT
Organism: Streptomyces sp. NPDC050564; assembly: GCF_044457265.1. Classification (NCBI taxonomy): domain Bacteria; kingdom Bacillati; phylum Actinomycetota; class Actinomycetes; order Kitasatosporales; family Streptomycetaceae; genus Streptomyces; species Streptomyces sp. NPDC050564. The sequence continues at coordinate 171,448 of NZ_JBITGS010000004.1, forward strand.
GCCGTCCGCCGCGGCCCGCAGGCTGGCGCTGCTGCTCGCGGACCGGCCCGGCACCGCAGGCGCGGGCCGCAGAGGGACGGCACCGGACCTGATGGAGCTGCTGCCCCAGTGGCTCACCCTGGCGAACGAGCGCGGATTCGCGGCACCCCCGGAAGCCCTGCCCGCGCTGCTCGACGCGGCCCGCGGACGCACCGATCTGCGACCCGCGGCCCTGGCCTTCGCCGGGCCCCGGGCACTCTGGCTGGCGCGGCTGAACCAGGACTGGCGGTTCGCGCTGCGCTCCTCACCGGGCGGCGGCGCCGCGCTGCCCGGCCCGGAGGAGACCGAGCGCGTACAACAGCTGTGGCAGGAGGGGTTGTTCGCCGAGCGGGTCGCGCTGCTTTCGGCGATACGGGCCAAGGACCCCGCCGCCGCACGCGAGTTGCTGGCCACCACGTGGGCGACGGAGCGGGCCGAGGACCGACTGATGTTCCTCGACTCGTTGCGGTCGGGGCTGTGCCCGGACGACGAGCCGTTCCTGGAGCGCGCGCTGGCCGACCGCAGCCGCAACGTACGGGCGACGGCGGCGGAGCTGCTGTCCGCGCTGCCGGGTTCCGCGCTCGCGGCACGGATGGCGGCCCGGGCCGGTTCGTGCGTCGCCGTCGACCATACGGCGGGCACGCCCACGATCGTGGTCGAGGCGCCGCACGAGTGCGACGCGGGCATGGAGCGGGACGGCGTGGTGCCGAAGGCTCCGGCCGGGCGGGGCGAACGGTCTTGGTGGCTGGGCCAGTTGGTCGAGGCCGCGCCGCTCGGGACCTGGCCGGAGCGGTTCGGGGGGCGTACCGCGCAGGAGATCGTGGCGCTGCCCGTGACCGACGACTGGCGGGCCGAGCTGCATGCCGCGTGGTGCCGGGCGGCCGTGCGCCAGCGTGATCCCGGGTGGTCCAGGGCGCTCCTCGGGGCACCCTTCGCGCCGGAGGCCGGGGGGCCCGGGGCGGTGTCACTGGCCGAGCGGTCCAAGCTGCTCGCCACGTTGGGGGCCGGTGAGCGGGCCGAGTGGGTGGCGGGGTTCATCGGTACGCATGGGTTGTCCGAGGCGTTTCAGCTGCTCGGGGTGTGTGCGGTGCCCTGGGCGGGGGCCTTGGGGCGGGCGGTGGTGGACGCGCTCAATATCGCGCGGGACGCCGGGAGCTATCCGTGGAGCTTCAGTGGGGTGATGGGGCTGGCCGAGCGCTGTCTCGACCCGGCGGAGGCCGTGCGGCTCGATGGGCTCACTTCGGTTCCCGACGAGCCGGAGAACGCGGCGCCGGGGGCCGGCGGCTACTGGGCCGAGGCGTTCCAGCGCCTCGTCACCACGCTGCGTCTGCGCGCGGCCATGGCGTCGGAGCTTGCGGTGCCGTGAAGGTTTTCGTCCCGGTCGCCCCTGCGCCTTCCCGTACCTGGGGGGCCATCGCCCCTCCAGACTCCCCTGGGTCGCTTTTCTCCGCGCGCCGGTGGGGGCTTGTCGCGCAGTTCCCCGCGCCCGTGAAGGGGCGCGGGGAAGGCCCCGGCGCTACGCCTCGGCCGGCTGCCTCACGTTCGCCCGTACCCAGTCCACGATCGCCGCCGTCGTCGCCCCCGGCGTGAAGATCTCCGCGACGCCCTTCTCCTTGAGGGGCGCGATGTCCGCCTCGGGGATGATGCCGCCGCCGAAGACCTTGATGTCCTCCGCGTCGCGCTCCTTGAGGAGCTTGATCACGGCCGCGAAGAGCGTGTTGTGGGCACCGGAGAGGATCGAGAGGCCGATCGCGTCGGCGTCCTCCTGGATCGCGGTGTCGACGATCTGCTCGGGGGTCTGATGGAGCCCGGTGTAGATGACCTCCATACCGGCGTCGCGCAGTGCCCGCGCGATCACCTTGGCCCCGCGATCGTGGCCGTCGAGCCCCGGCTTGGCCACCACCACGCGGATCGGACCGGCTGCCACACCCATCACTGCCTCCATGAACCGACTACATCAACCTGTACCGACTACCGAATACCGATACATGACATTAACTACCGAATACGACACATATCGCACATTCCGCTGCTCACCGCACCGGATGCGCCCCTGCGGCACGGGCACCCCGAGCCTTACCGGCCGAGGAAGTGAACGAACGTTATCGCCAGCATCCCGCAACCGGCAGTTTCGCGGTGGAGACCGAGGGGGAAATCACACACTGGGACAAGTTAGCCGCGCACCGTTCCGCATCCCGCGGCACACGCGCCGCATGGACCTGCGGCACACGGGCCACGGCCGGAGCTTGCGCAAGGAGAGCCGCGATCAGGTGGCCTCACCACCGCGACGTCAGCGGGACACCGTGACGGTGGGGCACATCGGCGAGGCCACGACAGCGGGGAGCCACGCCAGCACAAGGACGACGGGACGACGAATTCGACTCCGGGTCGCCGCCGGGCTCCACCGCCCACGGCCTCGAGCCACGTCGCACCCCTCGGCAAGGCACCCCGTAGCGTAATCGGCGCCTCACGCGCCGCACACGCACCGTCGGTCACTGCCGTCACCGCCACCGTGGCTGTCCACGAGGGCACACGGGGGACAGAGCGGTCCTGCCGCGTGCCGACTGGAGGTCGGCCATGAAGGTCACCAGGGCAGCGTTGCCCCTTCTCCCCCTCTGTCAGCGTCTGTTTCCGTGCAGACTGGTAGGACTCTCGGTGACTCTCCTGAAGGCGACGGCCCTGGAGATCGCGATCCTCGCCGGGCACCTCCTCCTCTACCCCTCCGGTATCACCCCGGAGCGCCGCACCGCCCCCGCACTTCCCTCGCCCGACGCCGCCCGGCTGCCCACCGAGGCCAAGCCCCCGGTCGTCCTGCTGCACGGCTTCATCGACAACCGCTCGGTCTTCCTCCTGCTGCGCCGCAACCTCGCCCAGCACGGCAGGCAGCACGTCGAGTCGCTCAATTACTCCCCGCTCACGTGCGACATCCGCACCGCCGCCGAGCTGCTCAGCCGGCACATTGAGGAGATCTGCGAGCGCACGGGCCACGATCGGGTGGACATCGTCGGGCACAGCCTCGGCGGACTGATCGCGCGCTACTACGTGCAGTGCCTGGGCGGCGACACGCACGTACGCACCCTGGTCACACTCGGCACCCCGCACTCGGGCACTCGTGTGGCCCCCTTGATGAACGCGCACCCGATCGTCCGCCAGATGCGCCCGGGCTCCGAAGTGATCGAGGAGCTGAGCATGCCCGCACCGGGCTGCCGCACCCACTTCGTCAGTTTCTGGAGCGATCTCGACCATCTGATGGACCCGCTGGAGACGGCCTGCATCGACCACCCGGACCTGCTCGCGCAGAACGTACGCGTGAGCGGCGTCGGCCATCTCGCCCTGCCCGTGCACCCCGCCGTCGCGACAGGGATACGGCAGGCGCTCGACATCGACGAGACAGGAATCGGCGCCGCTGCCCGGACCGACGGCCTGACAGTGGCGTAAACAGCCGCCTGACACCCCCGCAACTTCGAACATTCATCGAACGCCAGGCCAAGGCCGTGCCCACACTTCCCCGAAACACGGCCGAATGCCCGTTTCCTGCGAGGAGGAAACCTGCCGAAGATTGTCGCGCCCGCGTACCGCCGGGTACAGTCACCGCACTGCTCTGCCAGCCCCTGTTGTCGAGGCGAAAGAGAAGTTGGTGAACGACCGTCACCCGTCGGGGACCGTAACTCCCCCGGCTCCGGCTTCCGATGCCGCCTCGGCGCTCTACGCGTCATACGGCGGGCAGGAAGCCCAGTACGGCGACTTCACCACGTACGACGGCTACACCGCGACCGGTTTTGACGCCGGCGCCACCGGTACGGCTACCGGCGCCTACGCGACCGCGAGCTTCGAGACCGACCCCCTCTTCGGCGACATGCCGGGCAACAACACCGGTTCGTACGACGCCACGCAGTGGAGCACCGGCAGTCACCAGACGCTGAACTACGACCCGTACACCGCGCAGCACCAGGCCGCGTACGACACCGGAAGCTACGCAACGACCACGTGGGCGGCCGGCTACCAGCAGCTCGCCGACATCCCCGCGCAGCATCCGGGCCCCGAAGCCTCGGGCCAGTGGGACGCGACCGCCTGGCTCCAGCCCGAGCAGCCGCTCGACGGGACCCAGCAGTGGACCATCCCGGCCCAGGGCACGGGCGCGTACGACGCCACTCAGTGGAACACCGCCATCGGCCACGACCCGTACCAGGCGTACGAGCACCCGCAGCCGGAGTCGTACGAACAGCAGCACCCGCAGCCCGAGTCGTACGAGCAACAGCACACACAGCCCGAGTCGTACGAGCAGCAGCCCGAGTCCTTCGACCAGCAGGCGACCGCCACCTTCGAGCAGGTCTCGTACGAGCAACCCGCCGCCGACAAGGACGAGTTCGAGACCGCGGACGACAGCGGTGAACAGCACGAGACGCCGCTGCTCGACGACATGGAAGAGGTCATCCCGGCCCCCCGCGCCGCCTCGCGGTCCGGTTCCCGCTCCCGTCGCCGCAGCCCCGCGAAACGTTCCGCTCTGCTGACCGTCGCCGTGCCCTCCGCCTGTGTGATGGGGGTCGCCGGGATCGCCGCCGCCTCCGTGGGCAGCATCGGCGGGGACGACAGCAAGGACACGACGGCCAGCGCGGCCGACGCCACCTCGGTGAAACCGTCCGCCGCCAACAACAAGCTGGACACCCAGCTCCAGAGTCTCTCCGCGGGTGCCGACGACTTCGCCGACCGGGCCAGCCGGACGCAGGAACGTATCGACCTCAAGGCCGAGCAGGAAGCCCAGAAGAAGAAGGCGGCGGAGGAGGCGGCCCGCAAGGAGCGGCTGCGCCCGAAGTTCGTGCTCCCGGTGACGCAGAAGGGGCTCAGCGCCTACTTCGGTCAGGCCGGCATCAACTGGATGTCCGTGCACACGGGCATCGACTTCCCCGTCTCGTACGGCACGACCGTGATGGCCGCGACCGACGGAACCGTCCGCACACAGTGGAACAGCGCGTACGGGAACATGGCGATCGTCACCGCGAAGGACGGCACGGAGACGTGGTACTGCCACCTCTCCAGCTACAAGGTCGCCTCAGGCACCGCCGTGAAGGCCGGCGACCCGATCGCCTTCTCCGGGAACTCCGGCAACTCCACCGGCCCGCACCTGCACTTCGAGGTCCGCCCGGCCGGCGGTTCGGCGATCGACCCGCTGCCGTGGCTGCGCAGCCACGGCCTGGACCCGACGTAGGACGTAACCGTCCGCCGGGCCCCACCGCCCCCGTACCGGCTACAGCTTCTCCACCGGCGCGTACCGCAGCAGCAACCGCTTCGGCTTCGCCTCGCCGAAGTCGATCGTCGCCTCCGCGTTCGACCCCGTCCCCTTCACGCCGACGACGGTCCCGAGACCGAACTGGTCGTGGGTGACCCGGTCCCCGACCGCCAGCGAAACGACCGTCTTCTCGGAGACACCGCGGCGCGTCGCGAACCCGGAGGCACCCGAAGCCGCGGACCGCGACCGTGAGGACGACAGCGACGCAGCGACACCCGAGACCGGACCCGCCGACACGGGAGCCATCGCACCCGTGCGCTTCCACTCCAGGTGCGCGTCCGGGATCTCCTCCAGGAAGCGGGACGGCGGGTTGTACGAGGGCTGCCCCCAGGCACTGCGCATGGACGACCGGGTGAGATAGAGCCGCTCTCGCGCGCGCGTGATGCCGACGTACGCCAGGCGCCGCTCCTCCTCCAGCTCCTTCACCTGCCCCAGCGCGCGCATGTGCGGGAAGACGCCGTCCTCCATGCCGGTCAGGAAGACGACGGGGAATTCGAGACCCTTGGCGGTGTGCAGCGTCATCAGCGTGATGACGCCGTTGCCGTCCTCCTCGTCGGGGATCTGGTCGGAGTCCGCGACGAGCGCGACCCGCTCCAGGAAGTCGGAGAGCCCGCCCGCGGCCTCGCCCTCACCCGCCTCCTGCTCGAACTCCAGGGCCACGGCGGCGAGTTCCTGGAGGTTCTCGATACGGGTCTCGTCCTGCGGGTCGGTGGACGCCTGCAACTCGGCCAGATAGCCGGTGCGCTCGAGGACCGCCTCGAGGACCGTGGCCGGGCCGGCGCCCGACTCGACGATCGTCCGGAGGTCTTCCATGAGCGTGTTGAACCGCTTGACCGCGTTCGTCGAGCGCGCCGCCATCCCGTACGCCTCGTCGACGCGACGCAGCGCCTGCGGGAAGCTGATCTTCTCGCGCTGCGAGAGCGCGTCGATCATCGCTTCCGCGCGCTCGCCGATGCCGCGCTTGGGGACGTTGAGGATGCGGCGCAGCGGGACCGAGTCCTCGGGGTTGGACAGCACCCTGAGGTACGCCAGGACGTCCCGGACCTCCTTGCGCTCGTAGAAGCGGACGCCGCCGACGACCTTGTAGGGCAGGCCGACGCGGATGAAGACCTCTTCGAAGACACGGGACTGGGCGTTCGTACGGTAGAAGACCGCGACGTCGCCCGCCTTGGCCTCGCCCGCGTCGGTGAGACGGTCTATCTCGTCGGCGACGAACTGCGCCTCGTCGTGCTCGGTGTCGGCGACATAGCCCGTGATGTTCGAGCCCGCGCCCGCATTGGTCCACAGGTTCTTGGGGCGGCGGGATTCATTGCGCTCGATGACCGCGTTGGCGGCGGACAGGATCGTCTGCGTGGAGCGGTAGTTCTGCTCGAGCAGGATCGTCGTCGCGTCCGTGTAGTCCTCCTCGAACTGGAGGATGTTGCGGATGGTCGCGCCGCGGAAGGCATAGATCGACTGGTCGGCGTCACCCACGACGCACAGCTCGGCAGGGCCGAGGTCGTCCCCGCGGGGCGGCTCGTCCTCGGCGCGGGCACCGCGCGCCGGGCCGACGAGCTCCCGCACCAGCGCGTACTGCGCGTGGTTGGTGTCCTGGTACTCGTCGACCATGACGTGACGGAAACGGCGGCGGTAGTGCTCGGCGACGTCCGGGAAGGCGCGCAGCAGGTTGACCGTCGTCATGATCAGGTCGTCGAAGTCGAGCGCGTTGGCCTCGCGCAGCCGCGACTGATACATCGCATACGCCTGAGCGAGGGTCTTCTCGAAGCCGTCGGTGGCCTGGGCCGCGAAGTCCTCCTCGTCGATCAGCTCGTTCTTCAGGTTCGAGATCTTGGCGCTGAACGACTTCGGCGGGAAGCGCTTGGGGTCGAGGTCGAGATCACGGCAGACGAGTGCCATCAGCCGCTTGGAGTCGGCGGCGTCGTAGATCGAGAAGGAGGAGGTGAAGCCGAGCTTCTTGCTCTCGCGGCGCAGAATCCGCACACACGCACTGTGGAAGGTCATCACCCACATCGCGCCCGCACGCGGGCCGACGAGGTGCTCGACGCGCTCCTTCATCTCGCCCGCGGCCTTGTTGGTGAAGGTGATCGCGAGGATCTGGCCCGGGTGGACATTCCGCTCGGCCAGCAGATACGCGATCCGGTGCGTGAGCACGCGGGTCTTGCCGGAGCCCGCGCCGGCCACGATGAGCAGCGGGGAGCCGGAGTGCACCACGGCCGCGCGCTGGTTCTCGTTCAGCCCGTCCAGTAGTGCCGCGGAGTCCACGGCAGGCCGGTGGGCGCCGTCGCGGTAGTACGCGTCCCGGTCCGGGGGCACGTCGAACTTCCCGCCGAACAGATCGTCCGGAACGGGCTCCGGTACGTGATCGTCCTCGGGCGGCGGCGGGGGTTCTTCCTCGTGGGCCCGGGAGGGCTTGAGGTCCGCCAGGAAGCTGTCATCAAAGAGGCTGCTCATCGCTCTCCGAGTCTAGGCGGCCGCACTGACACCCCGCCGCCACCCTGAAAACTCGACCGGATCTCGTGACGCGGACAAGAACTCGGTCGGGTGGGTCCAGTGGCACGGCTCGGGAGCCGACGATCTTCCAGTGTCGGCCGCCACGATCTTCCTACCTTCCGAAATCGCCTCGTCACGTTCGGTGATCGATCGGGCCGGGGCTTACAGACCTTGAGGGGAGACGGCCACCAGGTCGCTGCTCACCGCGCCTCACGGCCTCGACGCCTCGACGCCTCAGCGCCTCAGCGCCTCAGCGAGAGTCTTGCGGCCGTCGGGGGGATGCGGAGCCGCCGCCCCGGAAGACCTCGGTGACCGCCACCGGGAGCCGATAACGAGACGGGCGTCGCCACTCCGGACAACTCACCACAGACCCTTCCGGATTAACTGCGCGGAGTGATGCCCAGGGTCAAGGTCACGAAAATGTATCGGGCATATCGCACATCAAACTTCACAGGAGCCACACGCGTTGGCTACCGTGCCGGGCAGGCCGCTCGACACCCACCGGCGAACGACGCCGGGCCGTGCGGCCTCCGCTCAATCCGGTGCGCCCCCGTGGCAGCCGGAGCCGGGGACCCAACCGACCTTGGGGTGAATCGGTCCAACTGCCTTGTGGGGCAAGGACCGTAGGGCAAACCTTCCGGATCCACCCGCCCGAACCCGACAGCTAACTCGGTAGGCGGATGACGGAAGGAGTCGCCTCTCTTGGCGTCGCACCGCAAATGGCGTCCTACGGGTACGCGCGTAGCAGGCATACGGACCCCCGCCCTCGCGACGGCGGCTCTCACCTCCGTCGCCCTGCTCTCCCAGACGGCGAACGCCGCCCCCTCGGCCGAACCGAAGCCGAGCCTCGAAGAGGTCGAGAAGAAGGTCAACGACCTCTATCACCAGGCCGAGACGGCCACCGACAAGTACAACGCGGCCAAGGAGAAGACCTCCAAGCAGCGCAAGCAGGTCGACACCCTCCTCGACGACGTCGCCAAGCGCACCGAGAAGCTCAACACCGCGCGTGAGGAGCTCGGTTCGTTCGCGGCGGCGCAGTACCGCACCGGGGCCGCCGCCCCTGACACCGCGACCCTCCTGCTTGCCGACAACCCGCAGGACTACTTCGACCAGACCCAGCTGATGAGCCGTCTGACCACCCGCCAGAAGGCGGCCGTCGACGACTACATCACCGAGCAGGCCGCCACCACCAAGAAGCGCACGGAGGCCGCCAAGAGCCTGGAGACGCTGACCAGCTCGCAGACCGCGCTCAAGACGTCCAAGGCCGACGTTCAGCACAAACTCACCGCGGCCCGCGAACTGCTCTCGAAGCTGACCGCCGAGGAGAAGGCGCGGCTGGCGGCGATCGAGAAGAAGAAGAAGGAGGAGGCCGACCGCAAAGCAGCCGAGCTGGCGCAGCAGCAGGCCGCGGCCGAGAAGGCCGCAGCGGAGAAGGCGGCCCAGCAGGAGTCCTCGTCGAGCACCACGACCGGCTCGTCCGGCTCGACGACCACCGACTCCTCGTACGCGACGAAGGCGGCGAAGGCTCTCGCGTTCGCCCGCGCGCAGATCGGCAAACCGTATGTGTGGGGCGCGACAGGCCCGGACTCCTACGACTGCTCGGGCCTCACCCAGGCCGCCTGGAAGGCCGCCGGCGTCTCGCTCCCGCGCGTCACCACCGACCAGGTGAACGCGGGCACCACGGTCTCCCTCACCGACGCCCAACCCGGTGACCTGGTCTTCTTCTACGACGACATCAGCCACGTAGGCCTCTACATCGGCAACGGAATGATGATCCACGCACCGAAGCCCGGGGCGTACGTCCGCGAGGAGTCGATCTACTACGCCGGGGCCTCGATCATCCACAGTGTGGTGCGCCCGGCGTAGACCGTTCCGCGAGCAACGCTTTGTGCGGGGCGCGCGCGAGTGGAGCTTGTCCTGCTCCAGTCGCGCGTGCCCCGCGTTTTCGTGCCCGCCGCGCGCGTGCCCCGCGGGTAACTCGTCCGAAGATCCCTAGCATCAGGCGCATGCCAGCCATCTCCCAGCTCCGCGCCTGGTGGGCGCAGCGGCCGCCCGCCGCCGGTGCCGCCGTCATGGCCACCGGCATCGTCTCGATCGGGCTGCATCTGACCGGCTACGAGTTCCTGTCCCGTATCTCGCTGGTCCTGGCGTGCGCCGCCTGGCTCGCGCTCGCCGCGGACTTCGGCGTACGCCTCCTGTGGGACCGCGCGGGGTGGCTGGAGGAGGCTTGCACGCCTCCCGGGCTCACCGCCGTCGCGGCGACCACCGTGCTGGGGACCCGGCTGTCCGTGCTGGGGTGGCAGAGGCCGGCCGAGGCCCTGCTCGCGCTGTCGGCCGTGCTGTGGCCGGTGCTGCTCCTCGTCGTCCTACGGCACTGGAAGCGCCGTATGCCGGGAGGGGTGTTCCTGGTGTGTGTGGCCACGCAGGGACTCTCGGTGCTGTGCGCCACGCTCGCCGCGGCCGTCGGCCCGGTGTGGCTCGCGCACACCGGGCTGGTGCTGTTCTGGCTGGGGATCGTGCTCTACGGAGTGGCGTTCGCGCACTTCGACGTCCGGGAGGTGGTACGGGGCGCCGGAGACCAGTGGGTCGCGGGCGGCGCGCTCGCCATCTCGGCGCTGGCGGGGGCCAAGCTCATCGCCGCGCACCACGTGAACCCGTACCTGTGGAACGACGACGACAGCGAAGTCCTGCGCGCCGCGACCGTCGCGCTCCTCGTGCTCGCCTTCGCCTCCTACTGCGTCCTCGCCGTCGCGGAGCTGGGGTGGCCGAGGCTCCGCTACGACGTGCGCCGCTGGGCGACCGTCTTCCCGATGGGGATGACGGCGGTGGCGTCTCTGTCGGCCGCGACCGCCCTCGGCGTCACCGGCCTCAAGGGGCCCGGGCAGGTGCTGCTGTGGATCTCGGTGGCGGCGTGGCTGGCCGTCGCGGCGGGAGCGGTCCACGTGATGATCACGGCCGGAACGCACCGTCCGACCGGTTCGGACAGGCCGACCGGCCCGCTCAGGTCCAGAGCACCGCGATGAAGATGTTCGCGGTGGTCAGCAGGCCGACGAGCCCGAAGAGGCCCTTGTCCACCTTCTCGTCGTCCCGCTTCACATAGACGAGCCCCAGGATCACGATCAGCAGGGCCAGCTTCACGCCGATCTTGATGTTGTTGACCGGATGGTCGTCGGCCTGGTTGAGGCCGACCAGGACGACGCCCGTGACCAGCATGGTCAGCGCGCCGTGCAGCATCGCCGGGACGAAGCGGGCGGTGCCCCGGCCCATCGCCTTCATCTGGGTGAGGAAGCCGCCGAGGAGCGAGGCGATGCCGATGATGTGCAGGCCGACGAAGAGATGGATGAGTACGTCCATGAGGCCGGAGCCTAATCGGACGCCCGAGTCGCTCTTGTCACCGGGCCACCCCTTGTAACCCATAGCACCGGGGCCCCCCGGTTGTCCCGGATTCGCCGCATCGGTCATCGCGCTGCGTGAAGTCGGCGGCGCAGGGCGGGGATCACGGTCACATACGGTCACTGGACGATCCAGTGCCGCCAGTTCCGTACATGGCGTTACCGGCCCCTCACTCCCAGGTTTAACGTCCTCCACCAGGTGACCGGCTCCCCACCGCCGCCCGGGCCAGGGGCGGCCGTCGGCCACCACCGCCGAGAAGGTCCGGCGGCGGCCTGCTCCCCCTGTGTGGGCCGCCGCCGGACGTGTCGCCGCTTGACCGCGCTCCCCTCGCGGTCGTACGGAAGGATGTGGGCCCTCGTGGCAGCGCACCGCAAGCCCAGTCAGCGCTCGCTCGGTGGAAATACGGCCCGCACAGCCGCCACGATCGCCCTCGCGGGCGCGGCGACGGCGACCGGCTTCGACGGGACCGGGCACGCCGATCCGCAGCTGTCTCCGGCGCAGGTGAAGGCCAAGGTCGACAAGTTGTACGAGGAGGCGGAGGTCGCCACCGAGAAGTACAACGGCGCCAAGGAGAAGGCCGACAAGGCGGAGGAGCGGCTCAATTCGCTGCGCGACGAGGCGGCGCGCAAGGAGGACCGGCTCAACTCGGCGCGGGACGCGCTGGGTTCGATAGCAGCGGCGCAGTATCGCAGCGGCGGCCTCGACCCCGCTCTGCAGCTGGCGCTCTCCGACGATCCCGACCAGTACCTGGACGGGGCCGCGTTCGCCGAGCGGGCGGGCAGCCGGCAGGCGGCGGCCGTGGGCCGCGTACGCAAACAGCTGCGGGAGATCGAGCAGTTGCGCGGTGCCGCCCACGTCGAGCTGGCCTCTCTCAAGTCGCGGCAGGCCGAGCTGAAGCGGCACAAGAAGACGATCAACGGGAAACTCGGCGCGGCACGGCGGCTGCTCTCGCAGCTCGCCCCCGATCAGCGCGCGCAGCTCGGCGAGGCCGGCGGCGTCGGCCTGCACGCCTCGCGCTCCGCGGCCCGCGACCTCGGCCCGGTGTCGTCGTCCGGCACCGTCGCCGCCCCCAACTCCCGTGCGGCGGCGGCCGTCTCGTACGCCTACCAGAAGCTCGGCAGCCCCTACGTCTGGGGGGCCACGGGCCCCGACGCCTTCGACTGCTCCGGCCTCGCCCAGGCCGCGTACCGCTCCGCGGGCATCTCCCTGCCGCGTACGACCTATGCGCAGATCAACGCCGGTCTGCGCGTCGCACGCTCCGAGCTCCTCCCCGGCGACCTGGTGTTCTTCTACTCGGGCATCAGCCATGTGGGCATCTACGTGGGCAACGGCATGATGATTCACGCTCCGAACCCGACGGCTCCGGTGCGGCTGGCTCCGATCGACGAGATGCCGTTCGCGGGGGCCACTCGGGTGGTGTGACCCATGGGACTCTCAGAGGTCGTTTTCTCCCGATGTTTCATCCCGGAATACACGTTTGATCCCGGGATGTCGGGTCACGCCAGGAGATGGTGGCTTCGCCGGTGAGACGGCGGGCCATCAGGTCGGTCATGGCGAGGTGGATCATGGCTTCGGAGCGGGCGGGCAGGGTCTCGTAGTCGCGGGCCAGGCGGCGGTGGAACATCAGCCATCCGTAGGTCCGCTCCACGGTCCAGCGTTTGGGCAGCGGAGTGAATCCCCTGGTCCCGGGGGTGCGTTGGACGATTTCCATGTCGATCCCGAGGGTGGCGGCGTGCTCGACGAGGTGCTGGCGGTAGCCGCCGTCCACCCAGACTTTCCGGATCGTGGGGTGGGCGGCCGCCACCTGGTCGACCAGATGGGTTCCTGCGACGGAGTCCTGCACGCTCGCGGCCGTGACCAGCACTGCGAGCAGCAGTCCGAGGGTGTCGGTGACGATGCTCCGCTTGCGTCCGACGATCTTCTTCGCCGCGTCCGTGCCCTGCCCAGCGGCCGGGACGCTGGTGGAGGTCTTCACGCTCTGCGCGTCGATCACGCACGCGGACGGCTCCGCACCCTTGCCCTCCTGCTGCCGTAACAGCCTGCGGAGCACGTCGGTGAGCTGGGCGAACACGCCGCCGTTCTGCCACTTGGCGAAGTAGCCGTAGCAGGTCTCCCAGGGCGGGAAGTCGTGTGGCAGGTAGCGCCACTGCACGCCGGTGCGGTCGACGTACAGGATCGCGTTCATGATCTCGCGCAGGTCGTGCTCGGGCGGGCGTCCGATGTTCAGCGCATGCCGGCGCCGCTCGGCCCGCCAGGCGCTGAGCACCGGCTCGATCAACGCCCAGCGGGCATCGGACAGATCACTCGGATAGGGGCGACGTTCGGCCATGACCTGGACGTACCGCCAGTCAGGGGCGTGCGCCCAGGCGTGCACCGCAAGCAGTGGAAGCACGGACCACGCGACGGGCGTCTTGGGATGAGACAGGCGTAAGCCGCACCCCGTCCCAGCCGTCACCCCATGCGGCGCATCCGCCACGCCCACTCCACCAAGCCCGCCGGGATGACGACACCCGACCGAAAAGCCCTGGATAAAGCGCACTTCACAGGTGAAAACGACCTCTCAGTGGAGGTCTCGTAGCGCCTCGCCGATCGCGGTGACTCCCTCGGCGATGGCCGTGGCCGGGGACGCGGCATAGCCGAGGAGCAGTCCGGGCGGGCCGCCCGGGCGGTGGCGGTGCCAGGAGAGCGGGTGGGTCTTGACGCCACGGGCGAGGCAGGCGGCGGCGAGGTCGGTGTCCGTCCACGTGGGCCCCCGGCCTCCCTCGAAGGTGATCAGCAGGTGGAGTCCCGCCGCGGCACCGTGCACCACCGCGTCCGGCAGATGGTCGCGAATCGCCGTGATCATGGCGTCGCGGCGGCGCCTGTGCCGGCGGCGCAACAGCCGCAGATGCCGCTCCAGTTCGCCCGACTCCATGAGCCGGGCGAGTACGAGCTGGGGCAGGGCGGCGTTGCCGAGGTCGGCGAAGCGTTTCGCGGACACCAGCGCGTCGTGGTGGCGGGGCGGCGCGAGCACCCATCCCGTACGGAGTGCGGGAGCCAGCAGCTTGGACACGCTGCCCGCGTAGCAGACCCGTTCGGGCAGCATGGACCGCAGCGCGGGCACGGGCGGCCGGTCGTAACGGTGCTCGGCGTCGTAGTCGTCCTCCACGATCACCCCGCCGTCCGCGGCCCATCGCATGAGCGCCCTGCGCCGCGCACCCCCGAGCACGACTCCGGTCGGGAACTGGTGCGCCGGCGTGAGCAGCACGGCTCGGTGCGCCCACAGTTCGTCCACCCGGACACCCTCGGCGTCGACGGACACGGGCGGGGTACGGAGCCCCTGACGCCGCAGATGCTGCCGGACCCCGAGCGAGCCGGGGTCCTCCACGGCGATCTCCGCCATCCCGTCCGCGCGCAGCACCTGCCCGATCAGCGCCAGCGCCTGCGCCGTCCCCGCCACGACGATCACCTCGTCGGGCTCGGCCCTGATCCCCCGGTTCCGCGCCAGCCAGTGCGCGATCGCCCGCCGCAACTCCGGTGTCCCCCGCGGATCCCCGTACCCGAACCCTGATGCGGGCAGCCCCGCGAACACCTCCCGCTCGGCGCGCAGCCAGGCCGCCCGCGGGAACGCGGTGAGGTCGGGGACGCCGGGCGAGAGGTCGATACGGGCGGGGGCGGATCGGATCAGGTCGAAGATGTCGTCGCCGGGTGGGGTGGTGAACACCTCTTCAGGGGCGGCGAGTCGAGACGTTCCGATGGGCAGGGTGGTGGTGGCGACGGCAGGACGTTCGCGCCGCGCCGGGTCGCGGGCCGGCTCCACCGGCAGCGCGGGCGCCGCCACGACGACCGTTCCGTTGCGGCCCCGGCCCGCCACATGTCCGTCCTCCGACAGCCTCTGGTACGCCTCTGTCACCACCCCACGGGAGACGCGGAGCTCGGCGGCGAGGACCCGGGTCGCCGGGAGCCGGCTCCCGAGCGGCAGCCGTCCGTCGGAGATCGCCCGCCGCAGCTCCCCCGCCAACCAGTCGGCACGACCGCCGAACGGAGCGTCGTCGATGTCGAGTTGGAGGAAGTCGGACCCTGCCGACGCGCTACCTATGGACCTGTCACCGGGGTCACCATTGGACCTGTTCACCGAGCCATTGTCGACCGAAGCTCGGCTCATGACCACGCCCATCGAGTACGTACACGGCTACTCCGCCCACGAGACCCGCCGCCTCGGCGACCAGGCCGACACCCTTGCGGCGCTGCTGCACTCGGGCACGGCGTACCCCGCGGGCAGCAGGGTTCTCGAGGTCGGCTGTGGGGTGGGCGCGCAGACGGCGCACCTGGTGACGGCGAGCCCGCGGGCGCACTTCACGGCGGTCGACGTCTCGGCCGACTCCCTCGCCCAGGCCCGCGCCCGCGTGACGGCCCAGTCCCCCGACGCCCAGGTGTCCTGGCACCAGGCGAATCTTTTCGAACTCCCTTTTCCCGACGCCTCCTTCGACCACGTCTTCGTCTGCTTCGTCCTGGAGCACCTGGCCGTCCCGCGCCACGCCCTCACCGCCCTGCGCCGGGTGCTGCGCCCCGGCGGCACCCTCACCGTCATCGAGGGCGATCACGGCTCCACGTTCTTCCACCCCGACAGCGCCTACGCCCATGCGGCGATCGACTGCCAGGTCCAGCTCCAGTCCACAGCGGGCGGCAACGCCCTGATCGGCCGCCAACTGCACCCGCTCATCAGCGACGCCGGCTACGAGAACGTCGTGGTCCGCCCCCGCACGGTCTACGCGGACCGCTCCCGCCCCACCCTGGTGAACGGCTTCACCCGCAACACCTTCATCGCCATGATCGAGTCCGTACGCGAAGACGCCCTCGCCGCGGGCCTGATGACCCCGTCGGACTGGGCACGGGGCATCGCGGACCTGCACCGCACGGCCACCGCCGACGGCACCTTCCACTACACCTTCTTCAAGGCCCACGCCGTGAACCCCGGTGATGCCGTCGACTAGACCAGCCGCCGCGCTGTCGCCCACCGCGTCAGCTCGTGGCGGTTCGACAGCTGGAGCTTCCGCAGTACCGCCGAGACATGGGACTCGACCGTCTTGACGGAGATGAACAGTTGCTTGGCGATCTCCTTGTACGCGTAGCCACGGGCGATGAGGCGGAGGACCTCGCGCTCGCGCTGGGTGAGGCGGTCGAGGTCCTCGTCCACGGGCGGGGCGTCGGTCGAGGCGAACGCGTCGAGGACGAATCCGGCCAGGCGGGGCGAGAAGACCGCGTCGCCGTCCTGGACACGGAAGATGGAGTCCACGAGGTCCGTGCCGGTGATCGTCTTGGTGACATACCCCCGGGCACCACCACGGATCACCCCGATGACGTCCTCCGCCGCGTCCGACACGGACAGCGCGAGGAAGCGGACCGGCTGCTCGGCGTCACCCATCAACGGGGCACAGCGACGCAGCACTTCGACACCACCGCCGCCCGGCAGATGGACGTCGAGCAGGACGACCTCGGGCCGGGTGGCCGTGATGACGGTGACCGCCTGGTCGACGTCGGCGGCCTCGCCGACCACCTCGACACCGGTCCGCTCGGTCTGACCGATCTCGGCCTGCACGCCCGTACGGAACATCCGGTGGTCGTCGACGAGCACGACCCGCGCACGACGCCCGGCACCCGCCCCTGTATTGGCACCGGCCGACCCGGCCGCGTCCACGGCCTCTTCGGATGCGGCGGCCGAAGGCGTCTCCTCCGCAGAACTGCCGGACTCCACAGGCCCGTTCACGTCGCTCATGACGTCTTCTCCGCCCTTTCCATCTCCAGCTCGACCTCCGTGCCGCCGTCCGGCACCGCGCGCAGTCGCGCCGTACCGCCGTTGCGCTCCATGCGGCCGATGATCGATTCTCTAACGCCCATGCGGTCGGCGGGTATCGCGTCGAGGTCGAAGCCGGGGCCGCGGTCGCGGACGGACACGAAGACCGTCCTGCCCTCGACTTCGGCGTAGACCTGCACCGCGCCGCCCTCGCCACCGTACTTGGCCGCGTTCACCATCGCTTCCCGCGCGGCCTGCATCTGTGCGGTCAGGCCTTCGTCGAGCGGACAGTCACCGACGACCACGACCTCGATCGGGACGCCGTGCTTGTCCTCGACCTCGGCGGCATGGCGCCGGACCGCTTCGGCGAGGGTGTCGGGCTCGTCGGCCTCGTCCTTCCCGGTCCCCTCCGGCTTGTAGAGCCAGGCGCGCAGGTCTCGCTCCTGGGCGCGGGCGAGCCGTCGCACCTCGTTGCCATTGTCCGCGTTGCGCTGGATCAGGGTCAGGGTGTGCAGCACGGAGTCGTGGACATGGGCGGCGACCTCGGCCCGCTCCTGAGCGCGGATGCGCATCAGGCGCTCCTCGGAGAGGTCCTGGGTCATACGGACGAGATAGGGGCCGGCGAGCAGCGCTATGCCGACGAGGACCGCGAGGGCGGCCTGGAGGACCGACCCGAGGTGGGCTGCCGAACCCTGGAGGACGAATATTCCGGAGACTCCGGCCGTGACCAGCAGGACGCCCGCCGCGGAACGCAGCAGCGTGAGCGTACGGCGGCGGCGGCCCACCTCCACCCAGCGGGCCCGCCGCGCGTTGTCCGCCTGGCGCCAGACCAGGGCGACGCCCGCGCCGACGAGGACCGTCGGCCACAGATACGCCTTGGCTCCCCCGCCGAGGTTCACATTGCCGACGAAGACCATGGCCACGACGACCATGAGGAGCAGGGCCACGATCTGGCCCTTGTCCGGCTTGCGGGCCACCAGTCTGCGGCGGCCGTCGGGCGCGGTCTCGGTGCTGAAGGCCGGTGTGCGCCCGGAACCGACGCCGCCGACGCCGAGCGGCACGAAGAACCAGAACGCTGCATACAGCAGCGCCCCCAGCCCGTCCGCCATGAACAGTCCGACGAACACCAGCCGCACCCAGATCACGGGCAGCCCGAGATGCCCGGCGAGCCCTCGCGCCACGCCCCCGAGCCAGCGTCCGTCGCTGCTGCGGTAGAGCTTGCGCGTGGGCCGCGGGTCGTCGAGGGGCAGGGCTGCGGCTTCCGGCATGCCATCGATGTTCACACGCTTGGCGGGCCTGGGCATCAGGGTCGACCCCCGAGAGGCCCCTGATCTTCGGAAAACCATCGACCGATGCCCGGAAAACCATCGATCGAGGCTCGGGAAACCGGTGATCGAACCTCGGGGAACGGTGATCGATGCCCGGAAGCCGGTGATCGATCCTCAGGAAGCCGGTGGGTGAAGCCCCGCCCCGGCCCCCGTCAGGGCCGATATCAGGGTTCGGCCAGGGTCATCCCGACTGCCGTCGCGCCTCCTCGCCCGTCACCATGGACACATGACAGATCAGCAGCACGCGGCAGCGGAGCCGGACCCCGGCCCCGGCCCGGGCGCCCCACCACCGGGCACCGGGCCTCGGGACGCCGTGCCGCCCGCACCGGGCCCCGCCAAAGGTGCGGAGCCGCGCGCGCACGAGGACCCGGCCGCGCGCGAGGTCCCGCGCAGGTTCCGGCGCGACCACCGCCAGAAGATGCTGGGCGGGGTGTGCGCCGGTCTCGGCCGGCACTGCGAAATGGACCCGGTGATCTTCCGGATCGTGCTCGCGGTGCTCTCCGCGACCGGCGGCATCGGCCTCATCTTCTACGGCTTCGTGTGGCTGTTCGTTCCGTACGACGACGAGGAGGAGAACGAGGTACGCAAGCTGCTCACCGGCCGCGTGGACGGCCAGGCGCTGGCGGCCGTGCTCTTCGCGCTGGTCGGCTGCGGAGTGTTCCTCTCCATGCTCAACAACGGCGGGGTGCTGACCTTCGCCGTCGTCCTCTCGCTCCTCCTGGCCGGCGCGGGGTACTGGTCGCAGCAGCGCGGTGCCCCCGACCCCGACCCGCTTGCCGCCCAGGCCGTCGCCGACGCCCCGCCCGAGGCGCAGGCACCGCCCGTGCCCGCCTCGTATCCCTCCTGGTGGCGCGACCCGATCGTCAAGGACGGATCCCACGTCGGCGGCACCGGCTATCTCTGGGGACCGGAGGACGCACGGGACCGGGACGTCGCGGCGGCGATCACCATCGCCCGCGGCACGACGCGCCAGGACATACGCGACCAGCGCTCGACGCGGCAGCCGAAGCCGCGCGGTCCCCGCTGGATCGGCGGCTGGGTCTTCCTGCTCGCGCTCCTCGCGGGAGGCCTCGGCACCGGCCTCACCTGGAACGATCATGCGCTCGGCACCAGCCTGCAGACCGGCCTGGCCTGCGCGCTGATCGTGTTCGGCCTCGGCATAGCCATCAGCGCCTTCCTCGGACGTACGGGCGCGGGATCGATCTTCCTGGCGGTGCTCACGGCGGCCCTGCTGGCAGCCTCCGCGGCGCTCCCCAAGGACATCAGCACGCACTGGACGCGAAAGGATTGGACACCCACTGCCACCGCCCAGTTGCGGAAGAACTACGACCTCGGGACCGGCGTCGGCACCTTGGACCTCACCCATCTCGACCTGGCCAAGGGCCAGACGGTGACGACGAGCGCCGAAGTGGGCGTCGGCAGGCTCAAGGTCGTCATCCCCAAGGACGCGACCGTGAAGCTGAACGTGGACGTGGGCGTCGGAGACATCCAGCTGCCGGGCGACGACAAGAAGGACGTGGACGTGGAGCCGGGCAAGTCCAAGCAGGTGACGCTGTCACCCACGACCGCCGACAAGAACGGCGGCACGCTCGACCTCGACCTGCATGTGGGCGTGGGCCAGGCGGAGGTGATCCGTGCTACGTCATGAGTTCCAGCCGGGAAAGCTGGTCGCGGGGTTCTTCCTCACCGTCGTCGGCGTCGCCTTCGCCGGTGACGCGGGGGGCGTCTGGGAGACCCCTTGGTTCGTCGTGATCCCCGTCGTCACGGGCGGCCTCTGCCTGGCCGGCGCGGTCGCCCTCCTGACCCACGGCCTGCGCAGACGCCGCGCCGAGCCCAGGCGGCCGGACGTGAGCGCCTAGCGATACCCTCCGGCGCGTTGCCTGCGCCGGGCTCGCAGGGCCGCGTCCACGGAGAAGACCGAAGCACCCGCGAGAACGAGAGGAAGCCAGGCCATCAGGTAGGCGAGATCGTTGCCGTAGTAGTACGGGTCGGACGCCCAGCTCACCGTCAGCCACAGGCTGAGGGAGATGAGGGCTCCGCCCACCGCGGCGAGACGGGCCAGCAGCCCGATCAAAGTACCGATACCGACGGCCAGTTCACCGAAGGCGATGGCGTAGCCGAAGCCGACGGGGTTCTTCAGGGACAGGTCGACCAGGGCCGGGATGGCCGAGGAGTCACGCACGGTGCGCATCATGTCCCCGATCGAGCCCGCGCCGGAGTCCTTCATGAAGGCGCTGTTGGTGAGTTTGTCGAGGCCGGCGTAGATGAAAGTGACGCCGAGGAAGACGCGTAGGGGCAACAGGGCGTATCGGGTGGCGGAGTCCCGCCAGTCCCGCCTCTCGTCGAGATAGGGGGCGTGCGTGTCCGTCCGCATACCGTGAGTCATCGCTCTCCGCCGCCTCTCGCTCACGTGCCGTTGGCCCCTCAAACAGACCATACGTACGACAGCGGGCCCCCGCTCAATCCCCGGGAGCCCGTTTTCTCGCCTTCACCCAGCCGACCGCACCTCACAGCCACCCGCCACCGTATTTTCGCCCCCTCTGCCCCTATCCGTCCCCTACCTGGGGGCTGCCCACGCACCGGCGCACACCCGACCTCAACCACCAGCGCACCGCGCGGCAGCGCCCCCCCTCAGTCCGTCACATCGATCGCGCACCGGTTCGTCTCGACCCCGGCCGCCGTGACCACCTGCACTTCCACCCGCCCCGGCTCCACATCCACCGGCACGGGCACGGTCAGCACCGCATCCGTGGGGTTGCTGAACCCTCCGGCCACCGGCACCAACGGCACGTGCACATGCACCGCCCCGATCCGGACCACCATCCGCGACAACCGATCGGCCGTCTGCGCTCCGGGCGGCACGAACCCCGCCCCCCGGATCTCGATGTCGTCGCCGGTGCGGATCGGCGCGTCCAGGTCGCCCGCCTCGCGGGCGCGGACGACGGAGAGGATCACGGGACGCCCACCGTCGGCGTACTTCCCGGCAAGATACGTGGCGGCCGACACCAGCACCAGCAGCGCCAGCCCCCAGGGCAGATCCGGCAGCTGCGAGGGCCGCCGAGCCAGCCGCACGGCCGCGAAGGCGAGAGCGACCGCGCTGATCACGACGTACTGGATGTCGGCGAAGCTGCCCCGCCCGGAGTCGTCGGTCAGCAGATCGGCGGCGCGCGGCCGGTCCGCACGCACCTTCTGCAGGCGCTGCCCCAGCACCCGCAACCCCACCACCCGTCGCACCAGCACCGCGATCCCGCACACCACCGCGACGACGGTCACCACACCGGCGCCCCGGGCGAGTTCGAGACCGGCGATCAGTTCGTCCCGCGAGCGGTGCGCGGAGGCCACCGCGAGCTGCCCCACCAGCACGAGCACCGCGAACACCACGAAGAGCACCCACCCGGCCGCCACCGCACGCGAGGTGGAGAGACGATTGTCCTCGCCGATGACGGGGGCGAGGGCGCCCCCACGGGCCCGGTGCAACCAGGCCGCACCCGTCAGCAGTCCGGCCAGGACGAGCGCCGCGAGCAGCCCGGACGTCCGCGCGGCCGTCCACCCCGCACCGATCGCGGTGAGCGCCTGCACCAGGAGCAGCGCCACGGCGGCACCCCAGACCGCATACGCGGTGTACCGCCACAACCGCCCCAGCCACGCCTCGCCCTCGACCCGACCACGCTCCGCCACGAGGTCGGCGGACTGTGTCAGCTCGTCGGAGACCCACTGCCGGGACGCCGAGGCCGAGTGCGCGACGGCGGCGGGCAGCCCGTGCCCGGACGCCAACTCGTCGCGCTTCGCGAGGAATTCGGCGACAGCGCGCCGATGTCCCGCACGCGCCCCGTGCGGGCAGTCTCCACAGGTGCAGCCACCTTCGTGCGCACCCTGCTCCGCCCCGTGCCCGGAACCACGCGCAGCACCACCCCCGGCACCCCGCCCCGCACCGTGTCTCGCCTCCTGCACCGCCACGCCCGCTGCCGCCTTCCCCGCGCCGAGAACTCCCGTGCGGCCAGACCTTCCGTACGCCTGACTGCCGTACAACTGCCGTGCCGTACAACTGCCTTACCACTGCCTCGCGATGACAGCGCATTGTGCCGTACGAAACACCGCTCGCATCCGCCAGGTCTGGTCAGGCGGGTGAAGCGCGGTTACCCCGTGTTGACCCGGCTGGGAGAATTTCTCCATGGCCGAGATCATCCAGCGCGACGGGACCTGGGCCTTCGACGGCAACACGGTCAGGATCACGCCGGGACTCCACCGCTCCGTGCCGCTGTTCCGGCAGACGTACGGAGAGATCGCCGTTCCCCTGGAGGCGGTATCAGGCATCGTCTACGAACCCGAACGCAAACGCGGCCGCCTGCGCCTGAGGCTCCGCGAGGGCGCCGACCCTCTTCTGCAGGCGACCGGGGGGCGGCTGCCCGAGGCGGCCGACCCCTACAAACTCACGGTCGACATCGACCGTTCCGGGGTCGCCGAGTACGTCGCCGAGGAGATCCGCCGCGCACTGCTCCTGGACCAGATCCCCAAGGAGCCGGCGAAGACCTATCTCCTGTCCGGCCCGCCCGTCCCGGTGTCCGTCCGTTCCAGCGACGGTACGGTCTCCTTCGACGGCACGCAGGTGCGGCTCGACTGGGCGGACACCTCCGACCGGGTCAAGCGGGCGACGGGCCCGCGGATCATCGCCGTGGGCGACCTGGTACAGGTGGAGTGGCTGCCCAACTCCGGTTACGAGGACGGTTTTCTGCGCTTCGTGACGCGCGAGACGGTCTTCTCCAAACTGCCGCCCGAGAAGGACCCGTACGCCCTCGACCTGTGGGGCAGCGCCCGCCGCGACCTCCTCACGGCGCTCGTCGCCACCGCGGTCACCGCCCGCCTGCCGCATCCGTCCACCCGCACCGGCGAGTACGTGGACCACCCCCAGCTCGTCTCCGCCGTACCGCCGCAGTCCGACCACCACGACGTACTCCTGCGCCGGCTACGGGAGTTGGGCGAGCTGCACCGCGACGGCGTACTGACGGACGAGGAGTTCGCGACCACGAAGGCGGCGGTACTGCGCGGATTCTAGTGTCGCGCGTCTCACGACAGCAGATCCGGTTCGCTGCGGCTGATGTCCTGCCACAGCGGCTGGTAGTTGATCCACGCCACGAGGTCGCCGCCGAGCTGTTCACGGGTGGCGACCGCCTGCTTGTGGTCGATGAGGATCGGCCGCCCGGCGGCCTTCGCGGTGAGCTGCACCTGGCTCGACCGCTCCATCGACAGGAACCACCAGGCGGCGGCGTCGACCGAGTCGCCGACGGTGAGCAACCCGTGATTGCGCAGTACGAGCGCCTTGCGGGTGTCGAGCGCGGCGGCGATCCGACGCCCTTCCTCGGCATCCACGGCGACACCCGTGTACGCGTCGTACAGGGCGTGGTCCTGGTAGAAGGCGCAGCTCTCCTGGGTGATCGGGTCGAGCAGGTCGCCGAGCGCGGACAGGGCGCGCCCGTGCACGGAGTGGCAGTGGGCGACGGCGACCACGTCGGGCCGGGCGGCGTGCACCTGGGCGTGCACGGTGAACGCCGCCTGGTTGATGTGGTAGCGGCCCTCGATCACCTGCCCGTCCTGGTTGGCCATGACCAGGTCGCTCACGGTGACGTGCTTGAACGGCATCCCGAAGGGGTTCACCCAGAAGCAGTCGCTGTACTCCGGGTCGCGCGCCGTGATGTGCCCGGAGACCCCGTCCTCGAATCCGAGCCGCCCGAAGATCCGCAGCGCTCCGGCCAGCCGTTCCTTGCGGTGCCGCCGTTCGTCCTCCGGCGACTCGTGCATCGGCGGCATGGCGAACCGCAGCTGGTCGGTGGGCAGGGGCAGCGGCGGGGTGGGCCCGTGCATATGTCCTCCAGCACTGGCGTGTTCGGTACGGAGCGGAAGTTACCCCCGGTCAGCGCAGGAGAACAGAGCAGTTCGGTGAAGAGATGAGCACAACCGTGGCCCGAGGTCACTTGTCTGCCTGGATGTACCGATGCCGACGAGCCGGTGGACCCCAGGAGGCACGTATGAACCGCGCAGAGCGGCGGATCCGCGCCCTGCTCCGACAGCTCACGGAGCGGGACTTCGTCGTCCTCAGCGATCTCGGCGGCTCCCCGCGCCGGCTCGCCGTGCTCACCTACGTCGCCGAGCAGCACGGTTTCCGCTACGCGGAGACGCACCGGGTGGGCCGGGCACTGCAGGTCCACGTCGTACGGGAGGGGCGCGCGAAGGAGCGGGCAGAGCGACGAGCGGAGGAAGCGGCGGACGCGCGACCGCTGGACTCGACCGCGGCCCCAGGGCTGCGTTCCGGCACCCTGAGACCGCTGCCGGAGGCGGCGCAGGCCGTCCGGCGGCTGCGGGACCGGATCGAGCTCGATGCCCTGTCCGAGGATCTGAGCGTGCGAGCCCGGTCAATGATCATGACTGGCTGCGCCCTCTTCCTGGGTCTGTTCCTTCTCGTCTCCGGTTGGCAGGCGGCGCTCGCCGGCTTCGCCGCCATGGAGGCCGTGTTCATGGGCTTCCTGTATGGGGAGGTCGCCCGCCGCCGGAGACTCGCCCGCCGTGTCCACACGGCCGTCTGACCTTTGAGCGGGCCCAGGAAACCAGACAGAAGATGTCGGGTATCAACGCGACACTCGCCGTATGACGTCGAACTGGGCAGCCTTCACCACCGCCGAACCCGACCTCGCCAAGAAGATCGAGGACCGCTTCGGAAGCTTCACTCACCACGTGCTCGCGACCCTCCGCAAGGACGGTTCGCCGCGCACCACCGGCCTCGAAGTCCGTTTTCTGCACGGCGAGCTCTGGCTCGGCATGATGCCGAACTCCCTCAAGGCGCTGGACCTGCGCCGCGACCCGCGCTTCGCACTGCAGGCGAATCCGGGGCCGGGCACGGAGATGGCGGGTGGCGACGTCCGGATCAGCGGGCGGGCGATCGAGGTCGACGATCCGACGACGAAGGCCGCGTACGGGAAAGAGGTGGAACCGCCGCAGCCGTTCCACCTCTTCCGCACCGAGCTGACGGAGGTCGTACGGACCTACGTCGAGGACGACACGTATCTGGTCGTCGAGATCTGGAAGCCAGGAGAGCCGGTGCGCGCTCTCAGGCGGAAGTGAGCCGGGGCGTCACTCCCACTCGATGGTGCCCGGGGGCTTGGAGGTCACGTCGAGGACGACGCGGTTGACGTCCGCGACCTCGTTCGTGATCCGCGTCGAGATCTTGGCGAGGACGTCGTACGGCAGGCGCGACCAGTCGGCCGTCATGGCGTCCTCACTCGACACCGGACGGAGCACGATCGGGTGGCCGTACGTCCGGCCGTCGCCCTGGACGCCGACGGAGCGGACGTCCGCGAGCAGAACCACCGGGCACTGCCAGATGTCACGGTCGAGACCGGCGGCGGTCAGCTCCTCGCGAGCGATCGCGTCGGCCTCGCGGAGCAGGTCGAGCCGCTCCTTGGTGACCTCGCCGACGATACGGATGCCGAGACCGGGGCCGGGGAACGGCTGGCGCTGGACGATCTCGTCCGGCAGGCCGAGCTCCTGGCCGACCATCCGGACCTCGTCCTTGAACAGCTTGCGCAGCGGCTCGACGAGCTCGAACTCGAGGTCCTCGGGGAGGCCGCCCACGTTGTGGTGGGACTTGATGTTGGCCGTGCCGGTGCCGCCACCGGACTCGACCACGTCCGGGTAGAGCGTGCCCTGGACGAGGAAGGCGACGTCCTCGCCCTCCGCGGCCTCGGCGATGATCTCCACCTGCGCCTGCTCGAAGACCCGGATGAACTCGCGGCCGATGATCTTCCGCTTCTCCTCGGGGTCGGAGACCCCGGCCAGCGCGGCGAGGAAGCGCTCCTCCGCATCCACGACCTTCAGCTGTACGCCGGTGGCCGCGACGAAGTCCTTCTCGACCTGCTCGGTCTCGCCCTTGCGCATCAGACCGTGGTCGACGTACACGCAGGTCAGCTGGGAGCCGATGGCCTTCTGTACGAGGGCGGCGGCGACGGCGGAGTCCACGCCGCCGGACAGACCGCAGATGGCGCGCTTGGTGCCGACCTGCTCGCGGATGAGTGCGACCTGCTCGTCGATGACGTTGCCGGTGGTCCAGGAGGGGGTGAGCCCCGCGCCGCGGTACAGGAAGTGCTCCAGCACCTGCTGGCCGTGCGTGGAGTGCATGACCTCCGGGTGGTACTGGACGCCGTACAGCTTCTTCTCGTCGTTCTCGAAGGCCGCGACCGGGACGACGTCCGTGGAGGCCGTGACGGTGAAGCCCTCGGGGGCGGCGGAGCAGGCGTCGCCGTGCGACATCCACACCGACTGCTCGTCCGGGGTGCCCTCGAAGAGCGAGGAGCCGGGCTTCGAGACGTGCAGCGGCGTACGGCCGTACTCGCGGGCGCCGGTGTTGTCGACCGTGCCGCCGAGGGTCGTCGCCATCAGCTGGAAGCCGTAGCACATGCCGAAGACGGGGACACCGGACTCGAAGATCTCGCGGTCCAGGCGCGGGGCGCCCTCCGCGTACACCGACGAGGGGCCGCCGGAGAGGATGATCGCCGCCGGGTTCTTGGCGAGCATCTCCTGGACCGGCATGCTGCTCGGCACGATCTCGCTGTAGACCCGGGCCTCGCGGACGCGACGGGCGATGAGCTGGGCGTACTGCGCACCGAAGTCGACGACCAGGACGGTGTCGGGGGCGGCGGGGGACGCTTCTGGCACGGTTTGCCTTCCGGCGGTGAGCAAGGGGTGTGTGTGCTGCCGATTCTACCGGGGGCTGAGGCGGGGGCGCCTACGGCGGTTTTTTCTCCCCCTCCGCCCCCGCCCGACCCTTACCCGGGGCTCCGCCCCGGACCCCGCCGGCTTGTTCCTCGACCGCGGCCGGTGGGGGCTTGTCGCGCGATTCCCCAGGCCTCTTTCAGGGGCGGAGGGGCGAGGGAAACCCCTGGACCCGCACCCCCGGATCTCAGCATCCGAACCCGCTTGGACCCCGCCCTCCCCCAGGGGCATACTGCTCCCATGCTCACGCACCAGACCTTCGCGTTTACCTATGGCAACCGGCCCACCGGCTGCCATGGTCGTGCTGCTTGAGCAACTGACAAGCGACTTCCCAGGCGCCCCGGGCCGACAAGGCCCGGGGCGTCTGTCGTTTCCGGGACCTGCCGCTCCGGGGCACCCCTTCCACCGAGGAGCCCCACCATGGCCGACGTACTCGACAAGACCGGCGCCCGCACCGACGAGGCCGCCGACGTGATCACCGGCGCCCGTGAGCGCATCGACGCTCTCGACGACCGGATCATCGGTCTCGTCCAGGAACGCATGGCGGTCTCGGCGGTGATCCAGGAGGCCCGGATCGCCTCCGGCGGCCGCCGGGTGAACCTCTCGCGCGAGATGGAGATCCTCGGCCACTTCAGGGACGCGCTGGGCAAGCCCGGCACCACGCTGGCCATGACCCTGCTGGAGCTGTGCCGGGGTCGTATCTGAATCCCGCGCACGGCACATGAACCCGTACTCGGTGCACGCACGTACGCATTCCGTCTCACCCGTACGGCGCGTGACCGCCTTGCCGCGGGCTTCGTTGGTCCCGGTGTCCGTGTCAGCCAGGGGCGGGCCCGAAAGAACCACGCGTGGCTTCGCTGGAGCGGTGAGGCGTACGGATCGTGCCGTGCGTCGTGGGACCTCGCTCCAGGGATGTGACCGGACGGCAGGGGACAGCAGCCCGGTCACTCAAGAGAACGGTCGGCCCCGGGGACGCCCGGGGCCGACCGGCGGAATCTGTTCAGAGGTGGTCCAGGCGGTTGCGGAGGCCGTTGCCCATCCAGCACGATGCGAGAACAGCCCACGAGAACAGCCCCACGTCCCGACTGCCAATGGTCGACACCACGTGCGCGACCCTCGCGCGCCGGGGCGCACGACCGGGTGGTCACCCCCGGACCAGCGGCGCAACCCCCCGGCGCCGCTCCCAGGCACCGGCGCTGCCCTGACGTCGGTGCTGACGAAGAAGGGCCCCGCGGCTCCGTCCCCGCGGGGCCCTTCGCCATGCCGTCACTCCCCGCCCTCGACGCTCAGGTGCGGGACACCGTCCCGCAGGTGTCCGGGGCGGAGCGCTCGATGTCACGGCTGCGGTCGTACGGGTCGGTGGTGGGCCCGCTCGGGGGCGCACCCGTGGGAGCGGCCGAGGCGAACTGCGGGTGCAGGAAACCGTCGTAGACGTCACAGGCGGAGTTGGCCAGATCCTGGTCGAACCGGAGGATCCACAACTTGCCCGGGGTGGCCCGGTACTTCCTCGGGTCGGCGACCTCCACGTCGAGGACGCGGCGCACGATGGTGCGGGTCACCTCGGTCGAGCCCTTGTCGGCGGGGGCCACCGGATACACGAAGGTGTAGTCGGCGTGGACGGCGACGGACGCGTGCTCGCC
Source organism: Streptomyces sp. NPDC050564 (assembly GCF_044457265.1). Taxonomy (NCBI): domain Bacteria; kingdom Bacillati; phylum Actinomycetota; class Actinomycetes; order Kitasatosporales; family Streptomycetaceae; genus Streptomyces; species Streptomyces sp. NPDC050564. The sequence goes on from NZ_JBITGS010000004.1 coordinate 200,137, forward strand.
CGCCTTGAAGGTCATCCGACCGCGCGTCTTGACCACGTCCCCGACCAGTCGCGTCTCGCCGGGATCGAAGCGGCTGAAGAGCGCCAGCGGATCGCGCTCCTTGCCCGGCTCGCGCAGCCGGCTCTTCACGTCGTCGAGCAGCTTGGGCTGCTTGGGATCGAGGGTGGCGAGCGCGGTTGCGGGGCGATCGCCGCGCAGAGTGGCCGGGTTGAGATTCGCGTCGATGAGCAGGGCCTTCGTCTGCCGCAGGGCCGTGGCCACCTGAGCTCGGGTCAGTGAGCCGACCGGAGCGGCCTTCGGTACGACGATGCCGGCCGCGCCGTCGGCCCAGCCCTCGGCGGGCGATCCGGCGAACGGCCTGTCCAGGGTGGGTGTGTCGGGCGCCGCGGAGGAGGGCGGTGCGGTCGGGGCCGCCGTTTCCGGCGGCAGCGAGGCGGCGGCCGCAGGGACGTCGGACGACGTGCCGAACGGATCGCCGGGCAGCAGCGACGGCTTCATCGCCACGACCGCCGCCGCGATCGCGAGCGGCACGCCGATGATCGCCCACAGGCGACGGCGACGGGTCGCGCGAGCGTTCGTTTCCTGCCATGCGGGGCCCGTTCGCCAGCCCTCCGGCTGAGCGCCCCGCGCCTCCTGCTGCCGCAGCCGCTCCGTCACCATGCGCGCCCGCGCGGAAGGCTCCTTCGGCGCCGACTGCCGGATGTCGCGTTCGCTGTCGCGGGCGAACCGCTCCCACACATCGTCAGGGACGGCGGGCTCCCCGGATTCCCCGGTTTCCTCAGGCTGCTTGTCAGACACGAAGGTCAGTTCTAGGCGGTTCGAATGGCTGTCCACAAGGCGCACTTGGATGTGACTCAGCCCACATAAGATTTCTGTGAAACGTGGCGCAACCATTCACACGCTTCGCCGGTCACACCTGCAGAACCAACGGCCACACCCGCGCCCCACACGCGGAGGCCTCACCCATACGAGCGCCGCGGAGCCGCGGTGCACCCGGACTTTCCGAGGTCTTCATGAAGCTTCGCCGTGCCATGGCCGTTGCGGCCGCGACGGCTGTCATAGCCCCGCTGGCGCTGCTGTCCGCGCCGGCCGCGTTCGCGACGGAGGACCCCAGCTCCTCGCCGTCCGCGACCGCGCCCGAGTCTCCGAGCGAGTCGGCGTCGCCGTCCGCGACTGAGACGACTTCCGAGCCGACCGCCTCCGCCTCGGCCTCTGTGTCCGAGTCCGCGACCGAGACCGCTCCCGCCCCGAGCGACTCCGCGTCCGCGTCCGCCTCCGCTTCCACCCCCGCGCCGAGCACCTCCGCGCCCGAGGAGTCGGAGTCGCCGGACCCGGAGCCGTCCGCGTGCGAGGACTCCAAGGTCGACGTGTCCATCAGCGGCCTGCCAGGCAAGATCGCGGCGGGCAGCGGCTGGCACAAGTTCTCCCTGAACGTGGCCAACAACTCCGAGTCCACCCTGAGCGACCTCGGCTTCTTCGCCGGCGCGTCCTCCGACAAGGCGGGTGAGGACCTCTTCCAGAGCAAGAAGGTCCAGCTCCAGGCCTACAACCCGGACGACAAGGTCTGGGAGGACGTCGACTCCGAGGGTTACGCGGTCGGCTTCGTCGGCTACACCGACGAGCTCAAGCCCGACTACGAGGTCAACATCCCGCTCCGTATCAACGTCAAGTCCAGCGCCCCGGTCGGCGCCGGCTTCTCCCTCGGCGCCAGCATCTACGGCGACGCCGACGGCGAGTGCACGGGCTTCGGCGAGGTCGCCTACAAGTTCCAGATCGTCGCCGCCGGCACGGACACCGACGGCACCAAGCCGCAGGAAGGCGGCAAGGCTCCGGTCTCGGACAAGCCGGCCGACAAGAGCAACACGCCGGAGGTCGACGGCAGCCTCGCCGAGACCGGCTCCAGCTCCGCCCTGCCGATGATCGGCCTCGCCGGCGGTCTCGCCGTCGTCGCCGGTGCCGGTGCGGTGTTCGTGGTCCGTCGCCGCAAGTCGGGTGACGCGACCGCGTAAGGCGGCCGGACACAGCACACGTAGGCATCACGCCTCGTACAAGAAGAAGGACCTGCGCTCGGAGGGGGGCGCAGGTCCTTCGTCGTATGGATGACGGGGTACGGGTTACGACTTCGGCGGCACCGTCGGCATCCCCAGGAACGGCAGCTTCAGCGCGCCGAACGCCTCCGCGGGGACAGCGGGGTGCCGCGGCTCCACCGGCTTGAGACGCTCGTACCCCGCCCCGGGCGCCGGACGCGGATCGGCCTCGCCCTTGTTGGGCCAGTACGACATCGCGCGCTCGGCCTGGGCGGTGATGGTGAGCGACGGGTTGACGCCGAGGTTGGCGGAGACGGCGGCGCCGTCGACGACGGAGATGCCCGGGTGACCGTACAGCCGGTGGTACGGGTCGATGACGCCCTCCTCGGCGCCGGCACCGATCGGGCAGCCGCCCAGGAAGTGCGCGGTGAGCGGCGTGCCCATCAGCTCCCCCACGTTGCTGCCCGCGAAGCCGTTGATCTCGGCGGCGATCGCGGAGGCGCCTTCCGAAGCCGCCCTGATCTGCTTGGGGTTGGGCGCACCATGGCCCTGGCGGGCCGTCAACAGGCCCTTTCCGGCGCCCTTGGGCTTCAGATAGGTCGTCAGCGAGTTGTCGAGCGACTGCATCACCAGCCCGATGATCGTCCGCTCGGACCAGCGGCGGTTGGAGAGCGAGCGCAGCACCAGCAGCGGGTGCCTGGCGGCGTTGGCCAGCCAGCCCAGGATCCTCGACGAGCCCTCCGTGTAAGGGACTTGGAGGATGGAGAGTCCGCCCATCGAGTTGGATCCCTTGCCGTAGCGGACCGGCTCGATATGGGTGTTCTCGTCGGGGTGGATGGATGACGTGATGGCGACTCCGCGCGTGAAGTCGACCTTCGGCTCACCGGTGGCCTTGCGGTAGCGGCGGTTGTCGGTCTGCGCGCCCACCAGCGCCTCGGAGTTGGTGCGGGTCAGCTCGCCCAGCTTCTGCGAGATGTACGGCAGTTGACCGCCCGCCTTCATACGGTGCAGCAGGGTCTGTGTGCCGTAGGTGCCGGCCGCGAGGACGACCCGGCGCGCCTTGAAGGTTCGTCCCCGCCCCTTGCGCTTCTCGTCCGTGGGGAGGGTCTGGACGGCGTACCCGCCCTGTGAGTCGTCCGTGACCGACACGACGGTCGTCATCGGGTGCACGACGGCGCCCGCCTTCTCGGCCAGGTACAGATAGTTCTCGTTGAGGGTGTTCTTCGCGCCGTGGCGGCAGCCCGTCATGCACTCGCCGCACTCGGTGCAGGCCTTGCGGGTGGGGCCGGCGCCACCGAAGTACGGGTCGGCGACCTCCTCACCGGCCTTGGCCTTCACCGCTCCGTCGGCGTCCTCCCCGTCGCCGAAGAAGACGCCCACCGGCGCCATGTGGAAGGTGTCGCCGACGCCCATCCGCTCCGCGGCCGCCTTGAGATGCACGTCCGACGGCGTCATGGTCGGGTTGAGCCGCACGCCCAGCATGCGCCGGGCCTGGTCGTAGTACGGCTTCAACTCCCCTTCCCAGTCCGTGATGTCCTTCCACTGCGGGTCCTCGAAGAAGGGCTTCGGCGGTACGTAGAGGGTGTTGGCGTAGTTCAGGGACCCGCCTCCGACGCCCGCTCCCGCCAGCACCATCACGTTGCCCAGCAGATGGATGCGCTGGATGCCGTACATGCCGAGCTTCGGGGCCCAGAGATAGTTCTTGATGTCCCAGGAGTTCTTGGGCAGCGCGTCGCGGGTGAAGCGGCGGCCCGCCTCCAACACCCCCACGCGATAGCCCTTTTCGGTGAGCCGGAGGGCGGTCACCGATCCGCCGAAGCCAGAGCCGACGACGATGACGTCGTAGTCGTAGGCGCCATCATCCGAGTGGTGGACAGAGTTCTCCTGTGACACGTGCTGCTCTCCTCGTTGAGAACTGTTTGAGGCGCCCTATCGGAGCCGGAATGCCTTCATGACCCGCAGGCTTCGGCTCATGAACTTCGCGTAGCCCTCGTCGTCCATGCCGAGCGACGGTGCCATCGGCAGCAGCCGCTGCTGGGCGACCGTCTGTGCCTCGGTGTACTTGAGGATGCCCTCGGAGCCGTGGCGGCGGCCGAGGCCGGAGTCCTTCATGCCGCCCATGGGCGACTGGACACTGCCGTACGCGGGGGCGTAGCCCTCGTTGACGTTGACGGTGCCGGTGCGCAGCCGCGCCGCGACCGCGCGCCCCCTACGCCCGTCCTTGGTCCAGACGGACGAATTGAGGCCGTACGGCGTGGAGTTGGCGAGCTCGACGACCTCGTCCTCGGTCTTGAAGCGGTAGAGCGAGACCACGGGCCCGAAGGTCTCCTCGGCACAGACGGCCATGGGGGCTTCCACCCCGTCGAGGATGGTGGGCTCGAAGAAGTAGGGGCCGATGTCGGGCCGGGCCACACCACCCGCGACGAGCTTCGCGCCCTTCGCGAGGGCCTCCTCCACATGCCGCGTCACCGTCTCCAGCTGCCGCTCCCCGACCAGCGAGCCCATGTCGGCCCCGTACGCGAGGGACGTGCCGAGCCGCATGGCCTTGGTCCGCGCGGCGAATCGCTCCGCGAACACATCCGCGATGGACTCATGGACGTACAACCGCTCGATGGATATGCAGAGTTGGCCGGCGGAGGAGAAGCAGGCGCGGACGGCGCCGGCGGCGGCCTTGTCGATGTCGGCGTCCTCGAGGACCACCATGGCGTTCTTGCCGCCGAGTTCGAGGGAGACTCCGACGAGGCGGGCGGCCGCACCCTGGGCCACTTCGCGTCCGGTCCGCGTGGACCCGGTGAACGAGACGTAGTCGGCGTGCTTGACGACCTCGGGTCCGACGACCGGACCGTCCCCGATGACGACCTGGAAGACCTCGGCGGGCAGCCCGGCCTCGATGAGCAGGTCGCGGGCCCACAGGGCGGTCAGGCAGGTCTCGGTGTCGGGCTTCATCACGACGGCGTTGCCCGCGACGAAGGCGGGAAGCGCGTCGCCGACGGACAGCTCCAGCGGGTAGTTCCAGGGCGCGATCTGGCCGACGACGCCCCGCGGGTGGCGGAGTTCGGTGACCTTGGTGAGGGTGGGGACGGCGCCGGTGTGCCGCTTGGCACGCAGGTACGACGGCGCCTTGCGCCCGTAGTGCCGGGCTGCCACGACGACGGCCTGCACCTCCTCGTGCGCGTGCAGGCGGGCCTTGCCGGTCTCCAGCTGGATGAGGTCCAGCACCTCGGCCTGGCGGGCGAGCACCAGGTCATGGAAGCGGAGGAGGACGGCGGCGCGCTGCCGCACGGGGGTGGCGCCCCAGGCGACCTGAGCCTTGCGCGCCCGCGCGAAGGCTTCCGCTACATCCTCGGGGGTGGACTCGGGCAGGTCCGCCAGCTTCTCGCCGGTGAACGGCGTGTGGTTGGCGGTCCGTCCGGACCCGACGACACCCTTCGTGAGCTGGGCGACCAGCTCGGGCGTGACGACGTCGACGGCGGTGCGGGCCCCTGCGGGCGCGGGGGCGAGGGGGTTGGTGCCGACCGGGGCGGCAGCGGCGGTGGTGCCGTCCGTGCCGGGGGCTTCGGAACCGAGGGTTTCCGTACCGGTGTCTTCCGTGGCCTGCTCCGCGGCCTGCGAGTCCGTCATGAGCCGCAGGGTATGCCTGCCCGGCGCCTTTGGGTACCCGTCGGTAACGGCCTTTCACGGAGTACACACACACTGCCAGTGATCGCTGGCAACAAACGCGCTGATCAGGGCGTTGTTCGACCGGCGATCACGGGTTGGTCACCGCCCGGCGGAATCTTGGCAATCGTCACCTGCCCGCCCGTGAGGCATTCGATGAGCACCGGACCGCCGAGGTGCGCCACACCTCGGAGCTGCGGAACCGCCGAACTGCCGATGACTGTGTGGCGATTACATGATTGCGGCTTGACGGTTCCTTGACCTTTGACTCATAGTCCATTTACCTCATGTACATGGCCAGATCGATCGCGCCGGTTCGAGCGGTCGGCCCGTGTCCGCTGCGCGGTCGGCCGTGTCCGCACACCGAAGGACTTTCCCCAGAATGAAGAGAATCGCGCTGTCACGTCCCGGCATCGCAGTAGCCGTGTCAGCCCTCTCGCTCATCCTCGCCACAGGCTGCTCCGACAGCGGGTCGGACTCCGGCTCCAAGGACGGTGACAAGGCCGCGGGCTCGGACAAGTCGACGACGGCCGCGAAGACGCTCACCGCCGCCGAGTTGAAGGACCGGGTCATCGCGACGGCTGACGTCGACGGATACAAGGTCGGGCCGGCCGACCAGTCCGAGGGGTTCGCTTCCTCCAAGGACGACGTGAAGGTCGTGGACGAGAAGTGCGCGCCGATCGCGTACGTCGTGACCGGTTTCGCGCCCGGCGACTCGGCCGCGTACGTCAACCGCATGGCCACCCAGGAGGTTTCGGCCTCTCCCAGCGCGTCCTCGACCAAGAGCATGGAGGACATGACGGACGAGGAGCTCGACGACGCGATGAAGTCGATCACCGACGCCCTCGGCGCGACGGTGACGATCGTCTCGCTCTCCTCGTACGAGGGTGACGGCGCGAAGGAGACGATGTCCTCCGTCTCCGACGCGATCAAGGGCTGCGCGAGCGGCTTCAAGGCCACGGCGAAGGGCGACACGCAGAAGTTCACCAAGGTCGAGGCCGAGAAGGCGTCCGGCAGCGGTGACGAGTCGCTGGCCTTCGCCGTGACCGGGGACGCGGAGGGCGACAAGGTCGTCGTGCACGGCGAGGTCGTACGGCACGGCAGCACCGTCGCCACGTACTACACGCTGAGCCTGGCGGCCTTCGCCGACGGCGCCACGGCCGGCGACTACACCATCCCGGCCGAGATCATCAAGGCTCAGGCCGCCAAGCTCGCCTGAGCCCGTCCGAAGAAGCTCTCGCCCGAGCCCGTGCGAAGAGGCTTCTCACAGCTTGTCGATGTCCAGGTTCGCGATCGCCGCCTTGGCGACTTCACGGCCCCGGGCCGTGAAGTCGCCCTTGCCCGGGTAGCTGATCGTGAGCTTGTACATGTCCCCCGCCGCGGACTTGTAGTAGAAAATCTTCAGTTCGCGGGGGCGGGGGTTCTGGCTGTCGGTGGTCGTGTAGACGACCGTGTTCTCGGCAGACTCCTTGCCGTGGTACGTCGTGTTCCCCTCGGGGGTCGTCTTCGCCCCCTCGGGCATGCTCAGTTCGTACTTGCCGCTGTCTTTGAACTCACCGTCGTCGGCGTACATTTCCGCCCGCGCGGAATCCTTGATCTGCTTGCTCGCGTCCTCGGACTTCTTGGCGAGGGTCAGACCGATCCAGATGCTCCCGCTCCAGTCGGTGTACGTGACCCAGTGCCCCTTGTCCGAACTCCGGTCCGGCGTGGATCTCTGGTAGTCCTTGGGCACCGCCAGCGTCGCGGCGACGTCCGTCTCGTGAGGCTTCTTCCAGCCGTCCGGCAGCGGTCCCGCGAACGGGTTCGCGATCACCAGGTACGCCGCCACCGCCGCCGCGACGACCGCCGCGCCGAGGCCGAACAGGGTCTTGCGGCCGACCCGCAGCCCCTTGCCGCCCGGTCCCGCGATCTGCACGACCTGCGTCGGCGCCGGTGCCGGCGGCTGCACGGCCGCCTCCAGGAGACGGCGGACCCGGGCCGCGTCGGGGCGCCGGGACGGGTCCTTGTCGAGCAGGCCGTTGATCACCTCCGCGAGCGAGCCGTTCGCCGAAGCGGGCGGCGCGGGCGTGGAGTTGAGGACCGACTGGAGCGTGGCGGGCGTGTTGCTGCGGCGGAACGGGGAGACGCCCTCGCTCGCCGCGTAGAGCACCACGCCGAGCGACCAGAGGTCGGAAGCCGGGCCGGGCCGCTGGCCCAGTACCCGTTCCGGGGCGATGTACTCGGGCGATCCGACGAAGCCGCCGGTGTCCGTCAGATTGGTCTCGCCCTCGATCTGGGCGATGCCGAAGTCGGTGAGGACGACACGGTCGTGGCGCCCGAGCAGGACGTTGTCGGGCTTGACGTCGCGGTGCAGGATTCCCGTCGCATGCGCCGCCTCCAGGGCGCCGAGGACCTCCAGACCGACGCGCGCGGCCTCGCGGACGTCGAGCGTGCCCTCCTGGAGGGCGTCGCCCAGCGAGCGGCCCTGCACCAGCTCCATGACGATCCAGGGCTGACCGTCCACCACCGCGACGTCGTGGACGTTCACGACCGCGGGGTGGTCGAGCCGCGCCGCCGCACGCGCCTCGCGTCGCATCCGCTCGAAGGCGTTGGCGCGTTCACGCTCGGGAAGATGGTCCGGAACGCGCGGCTCCTTGACGGCGACCTCACGGTCCACCGTCTCGTCCTTGGCCCGCCAGACGGTGCCCATGCCACCGTGGCCGAGCTTGGAGAGGAGTCGGTAACGGCCGGCTATCAGCCGACCGGCTCCCGGGTCCTGTGCCTCTCGCTCGGGCACGACCTGGGTGGGTGCGGCATAGGGATTGCCCGGATACGGGACGCCGGGCTGCTGCGAAGGCACGCCCGACTGTTGTGCCGACCCGCCCGACTGCTGCGCGGGCACGCCCGGCCGCGGCGGTTGCAGACCGAAACTGGTTGGCTCGTCGGACCCGTAAGGGGCTCCCCCGTTGTTGCTCATAGGTCCATCTCTATCGCGGCGAGCGGTTAGGCTTCCAGCCCGATCGCTCTCCGGTCACAGACCCGTGACGCGGGCCGCCTCTTATACGCCGATTACGTGCGTACGACGGTGCCCGCCCACGACCGCACGAGGGCGCCCGCTCGCACGGGGGCGCCCGCTCGCACGGGGGCGCCCGCTCACGACGCCACGAACGTGTCCACCGCCACGTCGAAGTACTCCTTCGCCTCCGTCACCTTCCCGACCGGCGCCGAGACCCACACGTCGTACATCCGGCCGCCCTCCTCCCAGCAGACGTCGTACGTGTGCCGTGCGCCCTCCGCCTTGCTGAAGCCGTTCCACGTGAACTCCCAGAGCGCGGCGGGCTGTCCGTCGTGCGTGGTGCTCGTGACGGTGCCGTCGCGGTAGCCCGGGTTCGTGGAGGACCCCTTGGTGTCCGCCCGGCGCATCACCGCGAGCGGGCCGCCCGTCTCGGGATCGGCGACCTTGATGCCGATGCGGAAGGTCTGCCCCGGTGACATGTAGAAGACGCGCTCGCCCTGCGGATCGCGCGTGAAGTCGTCGGGCACGGCGAGCGAGAAGCCGTTCGGATCCGGTGCAATTCGGTAGCCCGAAGGCGCCTTGCGACCGGTTGTGGTCGGTGTCTGCTGCCGGGTCACGGTGACGGTGGGCGCGGGGCTCGCGGGCGCCGGTGTCGACTTCGACGCGCTCGCCGACGTACCCGCCGTGGACTGCGACGTACTGGTTGGGGACGGCGTACCGCCTCCGCCATCGTTCATCAGCAGCGCCGCCGCCGACACCCCCGCCCCGGCCATCGCCGCGACCAGCGCGGCGGCGACGAGGACGCCTCGCGTGGACGGCTTCGGCGGGCGCTCCGGCGCGGCGGCAGGAGGGGGTGGCGGCGAGGGCACGGGCTTCGGTCTCGGTACGTCGCGCTGCGTGGGCGTGTAGGGGGTTTGCAGCCGTGGCGTACGGCCCGTGTCCCAAAAGGCGCGCAGCATCCGCTCCGCCTCCCCCGCGTCGAGCCGCCGCTCGGGATCGCGTTCCAGCAGCCCCCGTACGACGGGCAGCAGCGGCGCGGCCTGGGCGGGCGGACGGATCTCGTCGACGACGACCGCGTGCAGGATGCCGCCCAACGAGTCCCGACGGAACGGCGATTCGCCACTCAGGATGGTGCACAGCAGCGCGCCCAGCGACCACAGGTCGGACTCCGGGCCCGTCCTGACCCCGGACATCCGCTCGGGCGCGGTGTATTCGGGCGAGCCGACGAACGCCCCGCTCTCGGTGAGCGTCGTCGCGCCCGCGACCTGGGCGATGCCGAAGTCGGTGAGGACGACACGGTCGGTGCCCGCCTCCATCAGGACGTTGGCGGGCTTGAGGTCCCGGTGCAGAACGCCCGCGTCGTGCGCACGGCGCAGCGCGTCCAGCAGGTCGATGCCGATGCGGGCGGCCTCGCGCGCGTCGACAGGACCCCTGCTGGAGATCCGTTCGGCGAGCGAGCCGCCGTCGATCAACTCCATGACGATGTACGGACGTTCGTCGTCCACGACCACGTCGTGCACGACGATGATGTGCGGGTGGTGCAGCTGCGCGACGGCGCGGGCCTCGCGCAGGGTGCGATCGCGCTGCTGCCGGGCCTCTTCCTCCGAGAGCGAGTCGTCGACCGAGAGTTCCTTCACCGCGACCCGGCGGCCGAGCAGTTGGTCGGTGGCACGCCATACGACGCCCATGCCGCCCCGCCCGATCCTGGCCTCCAGCCGGTAGCGGCCGGCGAGCACACGGACGTTCTCCCCCTCGGTCCCCATGGGCCCCATCATGCCGCACCGGACGCAGACCCTCCGGGCCCCGGCTCCGCCGTGGCTGTTATCCGGCCTTACCCGGCCTTGGGGCGCCAGCCGCGCAGGATCGCGTCGAACTGCTGACGTGCGGTGTCCCAGTCCGCCGCGGGCGCCGACATGTAGATCGCGTACTCGACGCCGTCACGGGCGAGATACGTCTGCTCGATCGCCCGGCGCTGCCCCGGGAACGGCGTCTGCTTCGGCAACGCGGTCCAGGTGAAGTCCCACAGCGAACCGTGGCAGTCCCGGAAGGTGTTGGACTGCAGGCTCACCCGCTTGTAGTCGGCCAGCTTCGTCAACTGCTGCTCCAGGTCCAGCTGGTGCATGTACGGGTTGTCGAAGTCGGGCGAGTCGTCCACCGCGATGCGTACGAAGTGCTGCCCGCCGTCGGGCGTGTAGTCGACCTGGGTGCCGTTGGCCTGACGCTTCCAGCTCTTGCTGGGCAAGGCGAGGCTGAAGCCATCGACGTCGTCGACGCGCACCCAGCTGCTGGGGACGGCCCCTTCGGCCGTCGGCTGCGCGCTCTTCGTGCCGTCCTGTGTGTCCTTCTGGCCGCTCCCGACCGTGCTGCCGGTGGAGGAACCGGCGTCTTTCCGCCATTCGTGCGTGTACTTCATGGCCGCGGCGCCGCCACCGCCGACGAGCGCGGCCATGACCATGACGAGCGCGATCGTGCCGCCGCGGCGGTGCTTCCTCGGCAAGGGGCCGGCGGTGGGCAGGGGCTGATGCATGGTTGCGCCCGGGCCCCTATGGGGCGCCGACACATGCGGGGTCACCCCATAGCCTGGGCCAGGTCCGCCGCGGCCCGGCCCCTGGGTAACGGCCGTGTCCACATGTTGAGTCGGCACATACGCCTGTGCCGCCTTGGGGCGCCGCCCCTCCACGGCCTCCGCGAGCATCTGCTCCGCCTCGGCCGCGTCGGGCCGTCCGGCGGGATCCTTGCACAGCAGCGCGGTGATGACGGGCTCCAGCGGACCGGCATGCTGCGGCGCCGCCGGCTCCTCGTCGACCACGGCCTGCATGGTGGTCAGCGGCGAGGTGCGCCGGAACGGCGACCGTCCCTCCACCGCCGTGTACAGGGTGGCGCCGAGGGCCCACAGGTCTGACGAGGGCCCCGGATCGTGGCCGCGCACCCGCTCGGGCGCGAGGTAGTCGACCGAGCCGACGATCTCGCCGGTACGCGTGATGGTCGTATCGCCCTCGACCTGCGCGATCCCGAAGTCGGTGAGCAGCACACGCCGGTCAGTGGAGAGGAGTACGTTCCCGGGCTTCACATCACGGTGCAGCACACCGGCGGCGTGCGCGGCCCGCAGCGCGCGCAGCACCCACAGGCCGATGCGCGCCGCCTCGGCCGGTTCGACGCGCCCCTGCTCCTTGACCTCGTCGGCCAGTGAGTTGCCCTCGACCAGCTCCATGACGATCCACGGCCGGTTGTCGTGCTCCAGGACGTCGTGCACGGTGACGACGGCCGAGTGGTTGATCCGGGCGGCGGCCCGCGCCTCGGCATGGGTGCGGGCGAGCAGCCGGGCCAGGTCGCCTTCGGCGACATAGAGCGCGGCGGTCAGCTCTTTGACCGCGACCGCGCGGTGCAGCACCTCGTCATGAGCGCGCCACACCCGGCCCATGCCACCGCTGCCGATGGTGTCGACAAGCCGGTAGCGGCCCGCGAGGAGCAGGCCCTGCATCTGATTCACGTTTCCCCGCAATGGTCTTGACAGGGTCAGACTAAAGAGCGGGCCCCGCGCAGGGAACCGGCGGGGTCGTACGGAGACCGCACTGTGACGGTTCTCCCTTCCGAGTACGGGAGGGAACCATTTAGTGTTCAGGGCCTCATGGCACGGTGAACGGCTCAGCCGGTGACCTGATATGTCGCCGACGCCTGCTCGTACAGGCGTGTCACCTCGTCACGTTCGGCTTCCGGGCCGCGCAGTTGCACCACGTGGTAGCGCCCGCCGATGAGGATCGCGAGGTTGCGCACGTACAGCGAGCGCCCCGCGGAGTCCTGCCAGGTGAACTGCCCCTCGGCCATGGTCCGCCCGCCCACGTCGATCCGCCGCATCCCGCTGGACGTGGCCCAGGTGGAGTCCCGGAACGGCTGCAACTCCTTCTCGTTCTCCCGCTGATACGTCATCGGATCGCTGCCGTACGTCGCCGCGCTGTCCCGGCCGGGTACGACGATGAGCTCGAAGTCCCCGTGGGAGTACACGACCTGGCCACTGCCGGTCTTCGGCGTACGGTCCCAGCCGTCGGCGACCGCGACGCGGAAGCCCTCGGAATCCTTGCGCAGCTTGAAACCCTGGGCGACATCGGGGCCGCCGGACTGCGATGTCGTCGAACTGGAGGATCCGGAGGGGCTCTTGTCCTCTCCGGGAGAGGTCTGGTCGGGCCGCGGCTCACTGCTCGCCTTGCTGTCCCCGCCGGTGTCGGGGGCGGGGCTGACGTCTCCGGCCGCACCGGTCCGATCGCCGTCCGTACCGCTGCCGCGGCCGCTGCTCGACTCGGCCTTCGGCATGAAGACCATGGCGTACGTGATCGCCGCGGCCAGCAGAAGCAGGACCAGCAGGACCAGATTGCGGCCCAGCCGACGGGGCTTGGCCGGCTTCTCCTGCTTGGCGCGCTTGTGGCGGGCGTGCGGGCTGGTCGCCGGCAGCCCGGCGCGGCGCCTGCGGACGAGCTCGCCCCGGCGCCGTACGATCGGCAGCCGACTCGGGTCGACGGGGGGCGCCGCCACGACATGGGCCCCGGCCTCGGGCTCCGGCGCGGACCGCACGAGGGAGCGCAGCCAGCCGCGCAGTTCCTCGAATTCGAGTCGCTCGGTGGGGTCCTGGCGCAGCAGCGACTCCACGACCGGCCGGAGCGGCCCGCACTCCTCGGCGAACGCGGGCGGCTCCGCGCACACCAACTGCACCAGCTCGGCGGTGTTCTCCTCCGGGTAGGGAGCGTGTCCCTGAACGGCTCGGAAGAGCAGCGCGCCCAGCGCCCACAGGTCGGTCGCGGGGCCGATCGGCGCCGCCAACTGCCAGTTCTCCTGCACCGGGTGGGCCTGCTCCGGCGCCCATCGCTCGGTCACGGGTCCCACCACGGCCATCCGCGCATGTCGGGCCCGCTCCGCGGCGAGGGCGGTGCTCGGCCCCCGGCGCGGCGGCGCCCCGGCGACGAGCTCGTCCCAACGGCCGGCCTGCCCAGGGGCGTTGTCCGGACCGCCGACGGCCGCCGGGGCTCCGGGACCGCCGGGACCGCCGGGACCGCCGGGACCGCCGGGACCGCCGGGACCGCCGGGACCGCCGACGGGCTGCTGCCCGGACTCGAGCGCCGGGATGCCGCTTCCGCCCGCCGAGGCGGCGTTCACGCCGCCGGGGAGCGCGGCACGCCCTTGACCATGGCCACCGCCAGGGGCTCCGGTACGCGGCTGGGCGCCATGCCAGCTGGTGCCGCCCCCGGCCCCGTACGGGTCGGCTATCTGACCCGAGGGCGCAGTGTGGGGGCGCTGCTCGACGCCGTGACCCGGCAGCGGGGGCGGGCCGCTGTAGCCGGTGACCTGGGGTGCGCCGCCGTGCCCGGAGACTTGGGGCGAACCGTCCTGCCCGGGCAGCGGGGGCGAGCCGCCATGTCCGGGAGCCCGGGCCGCGGGGGCCGAACCGTCGGCGGCGTGTTCAGCCGGTGTCGAGGGCCGGGGCGCGGGCAACGCGACCTGGTTGCTCCGTTGCTCTTCCTGTACGCGGGCGGCGGCGCGCGCTCCGGCGCGGTACGCGGCGATGGCCCCGGCGCGTGCCGCGCGGATGTCGCCCCCGGCGCCCGCCGCGCCGCCCGACCCACCTGTGCCCCCTGGTTCAAGCGCACGTCGGCCCACGCCCGCCGCGCCTCCCACGGGCGTCCCCGGATCGGGCGTCCCCCGCTCCGCCCGGGCCTCGATCGCCGCCCGCCGCGCGGCTTCCGGATCGGCGCCCGGCGCCGTGGCCGCCACGGCCACGCCCTGCGCACCACCGCCGCCGAACCCGGTCCCACCCGGGCCCCGGGCTCCGGCATCGCTGGGCCCGCCGGGCCCATGACCGCGGGGAACACTCCCGCCCACGCCGGGCGAACCGCCGTGCCCCGCCTGCCCGGTGCCACCACCGGAGCCGGCCCCGGCTGCTCCCCCGGGCTCAGTCCCGACGTCCTCCCGGGCCGGTACGGGGTCGTACCCGCACAGCGCCTCCTCCGCGGCCCCGGCCGCCAGGCCGGTGAGCATCACTCGGCCGTCGTCACAGACGAGCACCGTGCGTACGGTGATGTTCCGGTGCACCCACCCGTGCGCATGCAGCACCCGCAGCGCGGTGAGGACGTCGGAGGCGACCTCGGCGGCCCGATAGGGGCTCAGCGGCTTCTCGGCGAGCAGCGCGGCCAGTGGCCTCGCGGGCACCAACTCGCTCACTATCCACAGCGACCCACCCTCGGCGAACACGTCGAAGACCTGGTCGAGCCGGGGATGGTCGGGGATCTGCGCGGCGGCCTGGGCGGCCTCGATCGCCCGGCGCACGGCCGGTTCGGTGGGGCGGCGCGTGGTCCGCGCGGACGGCCGCCGGACCCCGCCGTCGCGCGCCACGAACCCCTCGGGCAACCCGTCCGCGTCGAGCACCTCGGCCTCGACGACCTCCGGCAACGGCACCTGCCGTACCAGGACTTCCTGCCCGCTGTAGGTGTCGAAGGCCCGGGTCTCGGCGAGTTCGTACTCGTCGGACGGCGGCAGCGGCAGGCGGTAGCGGTCGGCCAGTACCCGTCCCGCATAGTCGTCCACGATGCCTCCCCCAGCCGACCGGTTGGTCAATTCCGTTCGCCTTGCGTTCCGTTATGGCTTCGTACGGTCCGCAACAACTCACGATACGTGCCGGAGGCAACCCGCAAAGTGGGGATGCGAGATCTCAGGGCCCCCATCCGTGGCGGAACGTCACATCGGCGAGCGGTACGTCACGACTTCGGCTGGAACGTCTTGGTCAGCGTCCTCCACGTGTCCTTGCGCAGCTCGCTGTCCCAGTTGGACGCTTTCGCCGTGTACATCAGCGCGTATCCCTGATGCGAGTTGACGACGAATCCGCGGTCGATCGACCGGTACTTGGTGCCACCGTCCGTGTAGGTGAATTCCCAGTCGGCCGTGTTCCAGTTGCGGTAGTCCACCTTCTCTATGCGCACCCGCGCGTACTGCGAGCGCGTCATGTACCGCTCCTGGTTCTTCCAGTCCGCCACCGGGTCGTCCTTGGGCGTGGTGGTCCAGCCGATCAGGAGCTTCTGCCCGTCGGGGCCGGTGAACCGGGCTCCCCCGGAGTCCGTGGACTGGTACTTCCACCCCTTCGGCAGCCCGATCGAGAACCCCTGACCGCCCTTGTACGTGGACACGGCGGTGGAGTCCGACTCCTTGCCGCCGCTGTCCGCACCGCTCGACGCGCTCGCACCGGCACGCGCGCTCGCCGTGGCGTTCGCGGTCTTCTCCGGGCCGGGACCCGAGGTGGCGCCCGTCTTGTCACCACTGTCCGTGTGGGCGTCGTCGCTGCTGCCCTTGCCGCCGCTTCCGGTGGTTGCTCCGCTGGACGCGGCCGCCTTGGTGTCGCCGCTCTTGTTGTCCTTCGATCCGCCGTCGTCCCCGCCGCCGAGCGTGAGCGCCAGCACTGTGCCGAGCACGGCCAGCGCCACCACCACCGCGATGATCACCAACGTCCGCCGCGGCACCACATCCGTGAGCGGCGCCCGAGGCACCGGCCGCGGCGGCCGCTCCGGAGCCACCGGCCACCCCGATCCCGAGGCGCGACCTGCCGACCCCGCGGCACTTGCGGCACCCGCAGAGCCCGTAACACCCGCCGAACTGGAGTTCGCCGACGCACCGTCACGAACCCCCGCGTTTGCGGAGGAAGCCGCACCGGCCCCTGAAGCCTTCCGCAACGAATGCGGCGGCACGGAGGACGACGGCGTGGAAGGCGCCGAGGGAGACACCGACGACGCCGTCCTGGCAGCGCCCGCATCCGCGGAACCCGCACCCTCACCGCCCCCCGGCCCGGAGGCCTCCGATCCGGCGGCCTTCGCGCGCGCCGTCGCCGCCGCGGTGGCCGCCGCCGTTGCGGCCCCGGCCGCCGAGGCAGCCTTTCGAACAGAACGCAGCGCCCCGCGCAGCCGATCCGCCGCCTCTTCGCCCCGCTTGGCCCCGGAACCACCGGAACTCCCCCTGCCCGGAACCTCGTCCGGCACCGGCGGCAGGGCCACGACCTTCGTGGCGTCCGCCGGCTCCGGCACCGTCTCCTTGGGCTCGGGCGCGCGCAGCACCTCGTTGAGCATCGCCCGCGCGCCCGCGTCGTCGAGCCGCTGCTCGGGGTCCTTGGCGAGCAGCCCGTAAATCACGTTCTCCAGCGGTCCCGCGTTCTTCGGCTGCTCCACCGGCTCGGTCATCACCGCGGTGAGCGTCGCGATCGCGGAACCCTTGTCGTACGGAGGTACGCCCTCCACCGACGCGTACAACAGACCGCCCAGTGACCACAGGTCGGCCGCCGGGCCGGGCTTGTGGCCACGCGCCCGCTCCGGCGAGATGTACGAGGGCGCGCCGACCAGCATGCCGGTCGAGGTGATGGACGGGTCGCCCTCGACCTGCGCGATACCGAAGTCGGTCAGCACGACCCGGCCGTCGTCGGAGATCAGCACGTTCGACGGCTTCACGTCGCGGTGCAGGATGCCCTCGCGATGCGCCGAACGCAGCACGTCGAGAATCGCCAGCCCCACCTCGGCCGCGCGCTTCGGCGTGAGCAGGCCGTCCTCGCGAATGACCTCGGCGAGCGACTTGCCCTCGACGAGCTCCATCACGATCCACGGCCTGTTGTCCTCGTCGACCACGTCGAAGACCGTCACCGCGGCGTTGTTGCGAATCCGCGCGATCGCCTTGGCCTCACGCAGGGTGCGCGTGATCAGCCGCCGCTTCTCGTCCTCGTCGATGCTCGACGGGAACCGCAGCTCCTTGACCGCGACCGTACGGCCCAGGGTCTCGTCCTGGGCCCGCCACACGGTGCCCATGCCGCCGCGGCCGAGAACATCCCCCAACCGGTAGCGCCCGGCGAGGAGACGTTCGCTCTTGTCCTGACGGGATGCTCCCGCCCGCTCCGCCTCCGACATGCGTCCCCTCATGCAACCCGCCCTGACAGAGCCTTCATTGTCCCTCACCCGACAAGCGCTCAGCGCCCAGGGGGCCCCAGAGGCGACAACCAGCCGGCCCACGAGCCGCCCGTCGGACAGGGACTGCCCCTGTGTTCGCACAGCACCATCCCGCATGATGGGCCGCGACAAGGAAGGACCGCCGATGCCTGCGCCCCGGAAACCTCGGACACTTCTGTCCATTCCCCTCTCCCTGGCGCTGCTCGGCTTGGCTCAGACGGGTTTGCTGGGCCTGACCCCGGCCGCCTCCCAAGGCCCCGCAACGCCGGCCTCGGACGCCGCCCTCGCCCTTCTCGTCACCCGGGGCAAGGCCCCGGCCGCCGCCCTGCTGGCCCGCGAGGAGACGGGCTCGCGCTTCGCCGGTGCCGGTGCCGGGATATCCCGCTCCGACCACTTTCGCGCGGGCAGCATCACCAAAACGTTCATCGCGACGGTCGTCCTGCAACTCGCCACCGAACACCGGCTCTCCCTGTCCGACTCCGTGGACGATCACCTCCCCGGCCTGGTGCGCGGCGCGGGCAACGACGGACGCCGCCTGACCCTGCATGCCCTGCTCACCCACACCAGCGGCCTGTACGACTTCACCGCGGACACCAAGGGCACCGTCCCCGTCACCCCGCTTCAGGCCGTACGCATCGCGCTCACCCACCCCCCGGCCGACCGCGGCCGCTTCGCCTACTCGAACACCAACTACGTGCTGCTCGGCATGGTCGTCGAGCAGGTCACCGGCCACTCGTACGCCGTCGAGGCCGAGCGCCGCATCATCACTCCGCTCCGTCTGACCGGCACCTCGTTCCCCGGAGCCCGCACCTCGCTGCCCTCGCCGCACGGCCGCGCTTACGCCGCCGAGGGATCCGACGTCACCGAACTCGACCCGCGCGTGGCCGGCGCGGCGGGTGAGCTCATCAGCACGCTCGCCGACCTGGACCGCTTCTACGCGGCCCTGCTCGGCGGCGATCTGCTGCCCTCGCGCCGGCTGCGCGAGATGCTCGACACCCGTGCCGCACACGGCTCGTACGGCATGGGCCTGTTTCCCGTGAAGCTGCCGTGCGGCACCACGGTGTGGGGGCACAACGGCCGTATCTCCGGCAGCTACGTGCGCACCGCGGCCACCGTCGACGGTCGTCGTGTCCTCACCTTCCGGGTGAACACGGACACGATGGCGGATCCGGACCTCGAACCCGCGCTGCTCGCTGCCGAGTTCTGCCCCCGCACCTCGTAGAACGGACGGGTTTCGAGCAAAGATCCCAGCTCACGACACCCGTTCGAGTGACATCCGGGTGGGCAGAGCCGGCTACAGCGGCACGATGTCGGGGGCTCCCAGCCGCGCCGCGTCCGCCGTCAGGTCGTCCGGCTGACGCTGGGACTCCCGCTCGGCCTCGACCCGCTTCTCGTAGTGCTCGACCTCGCGCTCGATCTGGTCCTTGTCCCAGCCGAGGACCGGCGCCATGAGCTCGGCGGCCTCGCGGGCGCTGCGCGTGCCGCGGTCGAAGGTCTCGATCGAGATGCGGGTGCGCCGGGTCAGCACGTCGTCCAAGTGCCGGGCACCCTCGTGCGAGGCGGCGTAGACGATCTCGGCCCTGAGGTAGTCCTCGGCGGCCGGCAGGGGCTCGCCCAGGGTCGGGTTGTCGGCGATGAGGTCGAGAACCTCCTCGGCGAGCGATCCGTACCGGTTCAACAGGTGCTCCACGCGGACCACATGGAGCCCGGTGCGCTGCGCGATCCGCGCTCGCGCGTTCCACATCGCCCGGTACCCCTCGGCGCCGATCAGCGGAATGTCCTCGGTGACGCACTCGGCGACCCGCTGGTCGAGGCCGTGCACCGCCTCGTCCACCGCGTCCTTGGCCATCACGCGGTACGTCGTGTACTTGCCGCCCGCCACGACCACGAGACCCGGCACCGGATGGGCCACGGTGTGCTCGCGCGACAGCTTGCTGGTGGCCTCGGACTCTCCGGCCAGCAGCGGGCGCAGCCCCGCGTACACGCCTTGTACGTCGTCGCGGGTGAGCGGCACCGAGAGCACCGAGTTCACATGCTCGAGCAGATAGTCGATGTCCGCGCTGGACGCCGCCGGGTGGGCCTTGTCGAGGTCCCAGTCGGTGTCGGTGGTGCCGATGATCCAGTGGCGCCCCCACGGGATCACGAACAGCACGGACTTCTCGGTGCGCAGGATCAGGCCCGTGGAGGAGTTGATCCGGTCCTTCGGCACGACCAGGTGTATGCCCTTGGACGCCCGTACGTGGAACTGCCCCCGCTCCCCCACCATCGCCTGGGTGTCGTCGGTCCACACACCCGTGGCGTTGACGATCTGCTTGGCGCGGATCTCGTACTCCCCCCCGCCCTCGACGTCCTGCACCTTGGCCCCGACAACGCGTTCGCCCTCGCGCAGGAAGCCGGTCACCCGCGCGCGGTTGGCCACCTTCGCGCCGTACGCGGCCGCCGTACGCACCAAAGTGGCCACATAGCGGGCGTCGTCCATTTGCGCGTCGTAGTACTGCAGGGCGCCGATCAGCGCGTCCTTCTTCAAGGCGGGAGCGACGCGCAGGGCGTGACCGCGGGTCAGATGACGGTGTGTGGGCAGTCCGCGTCCGTGGCCGCTCGATATCGACATGGCGTCGTAGAGGGCGACGCCCGTGCCCGCGTACAGCCGCTCCCAGCCCTTGTGCTGGAGCGGGTAGAGGAACGGAACGGGCTTGACGAGGTGCGGCGCGAGCCGTCCGAGAAGCAGCCCACGCTCCTTCAGGGCCTCACGCACCAGCGCGAAGTCGAGCATCTCCAGATAGCGCAGGCCGCCGTGGATCAGTTTGCTGGACCTGCTCGACGTGCCCGATGCCCAGTCACGCGCCTCGACCAGGCCCGTGGACAGGCCGCGTGTCACGGCGTCGAGTGCCGTACCCGCACCGACCACGCCCGCGCCGACGACCAGCACATCCAGCTCGCGCTCGGCCATTCCCGCCAGTGACTCGGCGCGTTCCGCCGGCCCCAGTGTCGCTGTCCTCACCGCTGCCTCCCGCTGTCTGTCGCGCCGGCCGCACCTGTCCGGCTGGGCCCGGCTCGCATCCCCCTCCTCAAAGTCTGACCGTCTTGCCCGCCTTCGGCCACCGTCCGCCCTCAGCCTGTGGACAACTTCGGCGACTCGCAAGGAATCAAGGTCGAACAATCCAGCAAATCGGTCATATTTACTCCTAGTCTGACATTGCGCTCGCCCATCCTGTCCACAGGGCTTGCGCACCTGTCCCGCTTCGGTTACTGGGAAGGACGGCCCACGCCATGCCCGCAGATCTCGCCGTCATCGGACTCGGTCATCTCGGCCTGCCCCTGGCCCAGGCCGCCGTCGCCGCCGGCATCCCCACGCTCGGCTACAAAACGGGGCCGGAAGGCGGCTCCCTCACCCCCGCAGAACTGCGCCGGATGCTCTCGGGGGGCTTCCGGCCGACCACCAACCCGGCCGAACTCGGCCGTGTACGCACCGCGGTCATCTGCGCGCCGACCCCCAGGGGCGCTGACGGCGGCCTCGATCTGAGCCAGGTGGAGGCCGCCGCCCACACTCTGGCAGCGCGGCTGCGCCCGCACACCACGGTGATCCTGGAATCGCCCGTGCACCCCGGCACCACGGAGGAATTCCTCCGCCCGCTCCTCGAAGAGGGCTCCGGGCTGCGCGCGGGGCGCGACTTCCACCTCGCGTACTCACCGAGCCGGGTCGATCCGGGCAACCGCGACTTCGGTCCCTCCAACACTCCCAAGGTCATCGGCGGTCTGACCCCCGCGTGCACCGAGTCGGCCGCCGCCTTCTACGGCCGCCTCACCGACAAGGTGGTACGCGCGCGTGGACCACGCGAAGCGGAAACGGTCCAGCTCCTGGAGACCAACTACCGGCACGTCAACATCGCGCTCGTCAACGAGATGGCCGTGCTCTGCCACGACCTGGGCGTCGACCTGTGGGACGTCATCCGCTGCGCCGAGACCAAGCCGTTCGGCTTCCAGGCGTTCCGGCCGGGGCCCGGCGTCGGCGGCCACGGCATCCCCCAGGACCTGACCGGCCACTCGGGGCGCACTCTGCGGATGGTCGAACTGGCCCAGCAGGTCAACAACCACATGCCCCAGTACGTCATTCAGCGCGCTGCCACGCTCCTCAACGAGCACGGGAAGTCGGCCCGCGCCGCGCGCGTGCTCCTCCTCGGCGTCACCTACAAGCCCGACCTCGCCGACCAGCAGGGCTCCCCCGCCCACGAGATCGCGCTGCGCCTGATGGAACTCGGCGCGTCCGTCAGCTACCACGACCCGCACGTCCCGGCCTGGCGCGTCCTCGGTCACCCCGTCCCGCGCGCGGACTCCCTCTACGAGGCTGCGGCCGACGCCGACCTCACGATCCTGCTCCAGCAGCACCGCACCTACGACCTGCAAGGACTGTCCGTGAAGGCCCAGCTGCTGCTCGACACGCGGGGGGCTACCCCGACCGGGGCGGCGCACCGCCTCTGACCTCCCCGAAATCTCCTCACAGGTTGTCACTCCGGCCTGCTAATGTGCGGCAGCTCTCGCACACAAGTGCGCCCGCGTCCCGGGCGCCTCGGCTGTGCGCGTGCATCCGCTTGCATCCCTGGCGCACACACGTGCGCCGACGTCCCTGGGGGGAACCACATGAGTCAGTCGACTCCGCCGCCGTCCGGTCCGCCGGTCGACAACCCGTACGCCGGCCAGCCCGGCCAGCCGCCCGCCCCGCAGCCGGGCGCCGCCAACGCCGGCTTCCCGCAGCAGGGGGCCCCGCAGGGCGCGCCCCAGCCGGGCTTCCCCGTGGCCCCGGTCGCCCCGGCCGCTCCGGTGCGCGACAACCTCGGGCTCGGCCTTGTCGCCGCCATCGTTGCCGCCGTGGTCGCGGCTGGCGTCTACGGCGGCATCATCGGCCTCACCAAGCACGAGATCGGCTGGGCCGCCGTCGGCGTCGGCTTCCTGATCGGCCTCGCCGCAGGCCGTTTCGGCGGCCGCAACCAGATCCTGCCGATCGTCAGCGTGATCCTGTCGGTGGGCTCGGTCTACCTCGGCCAGCTGGTCGGCGAGGCCATGATCGGTGCCAAGGAAATCGGCCTCGGCTTCAGCGAGGTGTTCTTCGACCACTTCGACGTGGTCCAGGAGGCCTGGAAGGCCGAGGCCGACCCGCTGACCTTCGTCTTCTTCGCGATCGCCGCGTACGTGGCGTTCCAGAGCACGCGAAAGGCCGGTCAGTAGCCGCAAAGCGGTACGCGAAAGGGCCCGTCCACCACTCGGTGGACGGGCCCTTTCGCCGTATACGGGACGCGGGGTCAGCGCTTGTGCTGCGAGTCCGCGACCGTCACCTCGACACGCTGGAACTCCTTGAGCTCGCTGTAGCCGGTGGTGGCCATGGCGCGGCGGAGAGCGCCGAAGAAGTTCATGGAGCCGTCGGGGGTGTGCGAGGGGCCGGTGAGGACCTCCTCGATGGTGCCGACGGTGCCGAGGTCGACCTTCTTGCCGCGCGGCAGCTCCTCGTTGACCGCCTCCATGCCCCAGTGGTGACCCTTGCCGGGCCCGTCGGTGGCACGGGCCAGCGGGGAGCCCATCATCACGGAGTCGGCGCCGCAGGCGATCGCCTTGGGGAGGTCGCCGGACCAGCCGACACCGCCGTCGGCGATCACGTGCACATACCTGCCGCCGGACTCGTCCATGTAGTCGCGGCGGGCCGCGGCGACGTCCGCGACGGCGGTGGCCATCGGGACCTGGATGCCCAGTACGTTGCGCGTGGTGTGCGCGGCGCCGCCGCCGAAGCCGACGAGGACACCGGCCGCCCCGGTGCGCATCAGGTGCAGGGCGGCGGTGTACGTGGCGCAGCCGCCGACGATCACCGGGACGTCCAGCTCGTAGATGAACTGCTTCAGGTTCAGCGGCTCGGCGGCGCCGGAGACGTGCTCGGCCGACACCGTCGTACCGCGGATGACGAAGATGTCCACGCCCGCGTCCACGACGGCCTTGGAGAACTGCGCCGTGCGCTGCGGGGACAGGGCCGCGGCGGTGACGACGCCCGAGTCGCGCACCTCCTTGATGCGCTGCCCGATCAGCTCCTCCTTGATGGGAGCCGCGTAGATCTCCTGGAGGCGGCGGGTCGCGGTGTCCGCGTCCAGCTCGGCGATCTCGTCGAGCAGGGGCTGCGGGTCCTCGTACCTCGTCCACAGGCCTTCGAGGTTCAGAACGCCCAGGCCGCCCAGCTCGCCGATGCGGATCGCGGTGGCCGGGGAGACGACCGAGTCCATCGGGGCGGCCAGGAAAGGCAGCTCGAAGCGGTAGGCGTCGATCTGCCAGGCGATCGAGACCTCCTTCGGGTCTCGCGTACGGCGGCTCGGGACGACGGCGATGTCGTCGAAGGCGTACGCCCGGCGGCCGCGCTTGCCGCGCCCGATCTCGATCTCAGTCACGTGTGTGGCCTTTCCCTCTTCGCTTCTGCGCCTCCCAGTATCCCCGACGCCTACGCCAAGGGCGGCCCCGGAACCCCCGGGACCGCCCTGCACGCGCGCGTGGATGCCGTTTACGGCACCGTACGACTACTTGTTACGGCTGTAGTTCGGCGCCTCGACCGTCATCTGGATGTCGTGCGGATGGCTCTCCTTGAGACCCGCCGAGGTGATCCGGACGAACCGGCCGCGCTCCTGCAGCTCCGGAACAGTGCGGCCGCCGACATAGAACATCGACTGGCGCAGACCGCCGACCAGCTGGTGGACGACCGCGGAGAGCGGGCCGCGGTAGGGCACCTGGCCCTCGATGCCCTCGGGCACGAGCTTCTCGTCGGAGGCGACGCCCTCCTGGAAGTAGCGGTCCTTGGAGAAGGAGCGCTGCTCGCCACGGGACTGCATGGCGCCCAGGGAGCCCATGCCGCGGTACGACTTGAACTGCTTGCCGTTGATGAACAGCAGCTCGCCCGGAGACTCCTCGCAGCCCGCGAGCAGCGAGCCGAGCATCACCGTGTCGGCGCCCGCGACCAGGGCCTTCGCGATGTCACCGGAGTACTGCAGGCCACCGTCGCCGATGACCGGGACACCGGCCTCCTTGGCGGCGAGCGACGCTTCGTAGATGGCCGTCACCTGCGGTACGCCGATGCCGGCGACCACTCGGGTCGTACAGATGGAGCCGGGGCCGACGCCGACCTTGATGCCGTCGACGCCCGCGTCGATGAGCGCCTGGGCTCCGTCACGGGTGGCGATGTTGCCGCCGATGACGTCGACACCGGAGGAGTTCGACTTGATCTTGGCGACCATGTCGCCGACCAGGCGGGAGTGGCCGTGCGCGGTGTCGACGACGATGAAGTCGACGCCCGCCTCGATCAGGGCCTGGGCGCGCTCGAAGGCGTCACCGGCCACACCGACGGCCGCGCCGACGAGGAGACGGCCCTCGCCGTCCTTGGCGGCGTTCGGGTACTTCTCGGCCTTCACGAAGTCCTTGACCGTGATGAGGCCCTTGAGGACACCGGCGTCGTCGACCAGCGGAAGCTTCTCGATCTTGTGGCGGCGCAGCAGCTCCATCGCGTCGCTGCCCGAGATGCCGACCTTGCCGGTGACCAAGGGCATCGGCGTCATGACCTCGCGCACCTGGCGCGAGCGGTCGGTCTCGAAGGCCATGTCACGGTTGGTGACGATGCCGAGCAGCTTGCCGCCGCCGTCGGTCACCGGCACGCCGGAGATGCGGAACTTGGCGCAGATCGCGTCGGCCTCGGCGAGCGTCGCGTCCGGGTGCACCGTGATCGGGTCGGTGACCATGCCGGACTCGGAGCGCTTCACCAGGTCGACCTGGTTGGCCTGGCCCTCGATGGACAGGTTGCGGTGCAGTACGCCGACGCCGCCCTGGCGGGCCATCGCGATCGCCATGCGCGACTCGGTGACCTTGTCCATGGCGGCGGACAGCAGCGGGATGTTGACCCGTACGTTCTTCGAGATGTACGAGGCGGTGTCGATCTGGTCGGGCGCCATGTCCGACGCGCCCGGCAGCAGCAGCACGTCGTCGTAGGTCAGCCCGAGTGTCGCGAATTTGGCGGGCACTCCGTCGACGTTGGCAGTCATGACACCTTCCCCAAATGGCCTTGATCGGTGCGGATGTCCATGCTAACGGGAAGCATGGCTCTCTCATTCCACGGTTGAGGGTGGGCTTCGGCTTCGTATGTTCGTACGGAGTCGGTGTCATCCCCGTTCAGACCCGTGCCCCCCGGGGCCGCCCGGCCCCCGCTGGGGCCGCTCGGCGAGGGGTGGTCTTCGTCGGTCGGCTCCCCTCCGTCGCGACGGAGGGAACCAGCCGGTCCGGCTGAGCCCGGCTTGGCACCGCCCGACCGCGCCGTCTCGCTTCTCGCCGTCGCGGCGGGAAAAACCCGCCGTCCCGGCGGAAAGAGGGTCGCCGCCCCGGCGCGGTCCGCTACTGCTCCGCCAGCGCCCGCAGCCGGCTCAGCGCCCGGTGCTGCGCCACCCGGACCGCCCCGGGTGACATTCCCAACATCTGCCCGGTCTCCTCGGCCGTGAGGCCCACCGCGATGCGCAGCAGGAGCAGCTCGCGTTGGTTCTCGGGGAGGTTGGCCAGGAGTTTCTTGGCCCACTCGGCGTCGCTGCTGAGCAGGGCGCGCTCCTCGGGACCCAACGAGTCGTCCGGCCGCTCGGGCATCTCGTCCGAGGGGACGGCCGTCGAGCCGGGGTGACGCATCGCGGCGCGCTGCAGGTCGGCGACCTTGTGGGCGGCGATGGCGAAGACGAACGCTTCGAAGGGGCGTCCGGTGTCCTTGTAGCGCGGCAGCGCGAGGAGCACCGCGACGCAGACCTCCTGCGCCAGGTCCTCCACGAAGTGCCGCGCGTCACCCGGAAGTCGGGACAGACGGGTGCGGCAGTAGCGCAGCGCGAGGGGGTGTACATGGGCGAGCAGGTCGTGTGTGGCCTGCTCGTCGCCGTCGACCGCGCGATGGACGAGCGCACCGATCACCGTCGTCTCGTCGTCACGCATCGGTCCATGGTGCCTTGGCGTCGTCCGATCCGTGGCACCGCGTCCATAGTTGTGCACCGAAGCGTTATGAGCAGGTGCGCCGGAACTCATCTCCTGCGCCCTCCCCTTCCGCTCGCCCGACTCGTCCCCGAGGAACTCCACACCTCAAGGATGCGTCATCCGCCGGGAAACGGGGATCGGGCACCGAAGAGGCTCTCTCTGAGGGCCCGGCCCCACCCGCCGGATGGCGGGCAGGGGCTACTTCAGTCATACCCTCAATGCGGCTCACCTAGCGAACCAGGCCCCACCGGAATCCGAGCGCGACAGCATGCGCTCGGTCCGAGGCGCCGAGCTTCTTGAACAGCCGCCGGGCGTGCGTCTTGACGGTGTCCTCGGAGAGGAACAGCTCACGGCCGATCTCCGCGTTCGAGCGGCCGTGGCTCATGCCCTCCAGGACCTGGATCTCACGCGCGGTGAGCGTGGGCGCTGCGCCCATCTCGGCCGAGCGCAGTCTGCGCGGGGCGAGCCGCCAGGTGGGGTCGGCGAGCGCCTGCGTCACGGTCGCCCGCAGCTCCGCGCGGGAGGCGTCCTTGTGCAGATAGCCGCGGGCACCGGCCGCGACGGCGAGCGCCACGCCGTCCAGGTCCTCGGCGACGGTGAGCATGATGATGCGCGCACCGGGGTCGGCGGACAGCAGCCGCCTGACCGTCTCCACGCCGCCCAGTCCGGGCATGCGTACGTCCATCAGAATCAGGTCCGAACGGTCGGCACCCCAGCGGCGGAGGACTTCCTCGCCGTTGGCCGCCGTCGTCACACGCTCGACGCCGGGCACGGTCGCGACCGCGCGGCGGAGCGCCTCTCGGGCAAGCGGGGAGTCGTCGCAGACGAGGACGGATGTCATGGCCGCCCTCCGCAGCTGATGCGCGTCACCTTGAGCCTCCAGGCTGGTACGAATCGTCACCTGTGCGGTCGACACTCGCCGACGGATACTGCCGCCTGCCCGAGCGCTTGTTCCTTCAACCGCCTCGCACTCTCAACGATGGTCACTCGAAAGAGTTACGGGGCAGTCAGTCGTCATCGGCACTGTACGTGAGGGCGCGGACACGGTGCAGACATGCACGACGGACCCTCAATGTTTCATCACAACCTATGCCCCATTTAGCCTGTTTTCTTCCCCTTTGCTGGTGTCTGCGGCTAGATTCGCAATGAGTCATATTTTCATCTCCTTAGATCGTAGATGTACGGTCGATGGGCACAGAGCAGCCCAGAACGGCAACAAGGGGACACGCAATGGCAGATTTCTCCCGCCTTCCCGGTCCGAACGCGGATCTCTGGGACTGGCAGCTCCTCGCGGCCTGCCGCGGGGTCGACAGCTCGCTCTTCTTCCACCCGGAGGGCGAGCGCGGTGCGGCACGGAGCGCTCGTGAGAACTCGGCCAAGGAGGTCTGCATGAGGTGCCCGGTACGCGCGGAGTGCGCGGCGCACGCGCTGGCGGTGAGAGAGCCGTACGGCGTGTGGGGCGGGCTGACCGAGGACGAGCGCGAAGAGCTCATGGGGCGGGCGCGCAACCGGCTGGTCTCGGCGTCGACCACCGGAAGCGGTCACGCTTCGAACAACTGAAGGAACGTTTCTGCGCTTCAGGCGCACACGGGCACGCACGCGCGTGCCCTTATTTTCGCTACTACGGGGGCGCTTCCCCGGGCCACAGCCACTTCAGGGACGCTTCTCCCGGGCTCCAGGGGACAGCGAGCGGTACTTCGCTATCGCGCCGCGGCCCGCGCCAGCCGGTCCAGTGTCGCCGCGACCGCCGGCACCTGCGCCAGATCCGGCAGCGTGAGCGCGACGATCTCCCGTCGCACCGAGGGCTCCACCGTCACTGTCCGCGCCCCCTTGGGTCGTACGGACTCGATGGCGAGCTCCGGAAGGACGGCCACCCCAAGACCCGCGCCGACGAGGCCGACCACGGCCGGGTAGTCGTCGGTGGCGAAGTCGATGCGGGGCTCGAAGCCGGCACTGCGGCAGACCTCGACCAGTTGTCCGCGACAGCGCGGGCAGCCCGCGATCCACGACTCCCCGGCGAACTCACCGATGGCCACCGACTCCGCACGGGCGAGGCGGTGCCGCTCGGGCACCAGCCCGACGAGCCGGTCCGTCAGCAGCGGCCGCACGACCAGGTCGTCCCACTCCTCGATGCCTGCCGCGCCCTCGTACCGGAATGCCAGCGCGATGTCGCAGTCGCCGCCGCGGAGCTTTTCCACGGACTCCGGCGGTTCGGCCTCCTCCAGGGAGACGCGGGTGCCGGGGTGGGCGGCCCGCAGCGCGGCGAGGGCCGTCGGGACGAGCGTGGAGCTGCCGCTGGGAAAGGAGACGAGCCGGACCCGGCCGGCGCGCAGGCCCGCGATCGCGGCGACCTCCTCCTCGGCGGCCGTCAGTCCGGAGAGGATGCCCGCCGCGTGCCGGACCAGAGCCTCGCCCGCCTGCGTCAGGCGCATCTCGCGGCCGGTGCGGATCAGCAGGGGCGTGCCGACGGACGACTCCAGCGCCTTCATCTGCTGGCTGACAGCGGGCTGGGTGCAGCCCAGCTCGCGCCCTGCCGCCGAAAAGGAACCGGTGGCGGCGACGGCGCGCAGAACACGGAGATGACGGGCCTCGATCACCCTCCGAGCATAAGCGTGACTTGGGGGCGACGGCGAATATTGCGTAGCCGCTTTGGATGTTGTCCCCTAGCGTGGCGGCATGAAGCTTCTTTCCCTGAACCTGGGTCGTGCGCGGGCCGTCGAGTACACGGACCAGCCGGAGGGCGTGACCGGCATCGACAAACAGCCGGTCGAGGGGCCCGTTCGGGTGACCGCGCCGGGACCGAAGGGGGTCGGCGCGAGCGGTCTCGCCGGGGACGCGGTGTGCGACATGCGTCATCACGGCGGGGACGAGCAGGCCGTGTACGCGGTCGCGCGCGGGGACCTCGACGACTGGGAGCGCGAGCTCGGCCGGACCCTGCCGAACGGCGTGTTCGGCGAGAACCTCACGACGGAGGGGATCGACGTGTCCGGCGCGCGGATCGGCGAGCGCTGGCGGATCGGCTCCGATGTCGTCCTGGAGGTCACCTGCGGGCGCATCCCCTGCCGCACCTTCCAGGGGCACCTCGGCGAGAAGGGCTGGGTCAAGCGATTCACCGCGAAGGGCGCGCCCGGCGCGTATCTGCGGGTGATCGAGCCCGGCGAGATCCGCTCCGGCGACCCGATCGAGATCGTGCACCGGCCGGACCACGATGTCACGGTCGCTCTCCAGTTCCGCGCCGTCACGACCGAACAGGCGCTGCTGCCAAGGCTGTTGGCGGCGGGCGAGGCACTGCATCCGGAGTCGCGGGAGAAGGCGCGGAGGTACGTGGCGAAGTACGGCGGGTAGGACCCGGCCGACGGCCGTGCGCAGAACTCGTGGAGCAAGGCCGGGCGTTGGATGGCGGGGGCGCCGGGCGCCTGGTCAGGTCACTAATCTTGCGCCATGACAACGGCTCTGATTACGGGATCGACCGCGGGCATCGGCGCCGCCTTCGCGCGGCGACTGGCGGCTGACGGGCACAACCTCGTGCTGGTGGCACGCGATACGAAGCGGCTGGCCGAGCAGGCCACCGAACTGCATGACCGGCACGGCATCGAGGCGGAGGTGCTGACGGCGGACCTGGCGACCGACGACGGTATCGAGGCGGTGGCCACCCGCCTCGGCGACCGCAAGAACCCGGTCGACCTGCTGGTCAACAACGCGGGCTTCGGCAACAAGGGACGCTATCTCGACGTACCGATGGCCGACGAGCTGAAGATGCTCAAGGTGCACTGCGAGGCAGTGCTCCGGCTGACGTCGGCGGCGACCGAGGCGATGCGGGAGCGCGGCCGCGGCGGGGTCGTCAATGTCGCGTCGGTGGCCGCCTTCGTGCCGCGGGGTACGTACGGCGCGTCCAAGGCGTGGGTCGTGCAGTTCACGCAGGGCGCGGCGAAGGACCTGGCGGGCACTGGCGTACGGCTGATGGCGCTGGCCCCCGGGTTTGTGCGCACCGAGTTCCACGAGCGCGCCGGCATGGGCACGGACAACATCCCGAACTGGATGTGGCTCGACGCCGACAAGCTGGTCGCGGCGGCGCTCGCGGACCTGGCCCGCGGCAAGTCGCTGTCCATCCCGGACCCGCGCTACAAGGCGCTGATGGGGTTGGTGAAGGTGACGCCGCGGGCGCTGCTCGGCGGGATCTCGTCGAAGACGGGCCGGAAGTACGGACCGCAGTGACAACGGAAGTTGAAGGCGGAAGTACGCCCCTGGTGAGAGCCGGTGTGAAGTACACATGAGGTAGGTGGTGTCGCCCCTCCGGTGGGAAGATGAGGGTGTTCAACCGGACCCAGGGGGCCGGAGGCGGCGCCATGACATTCGTACAGCTCATCGACTGCAGGACCAGCCGGTTCGACGAGATGAACCAGCTGATGGACACATGGGTCGAACAGACCAAGGGCAAGCGGACCGCGACGCACAGCATGATCGCCAAGGACCGGTCCGACGCCACCCATTTCATAGAGATCGTGGAGTTCCCCTCGTACGAAGAGGCGATGCGGAACTCGAACCTTCCCGAGACGGACAGGATCTTCCAGGAGATGGTGGCGCTCTGCGACGAGATGCCGACGTTCACGGACCTGGACGTGGTCCGCGACGAGCAGCTCTACGCCGCCAACATCCGCAGGTTCTTCGAAACGGTGGCCACCAAGGGTGAGCTGCCACCGCTCAACGCCCTGATGGTGGAGGACTACCACGACCACGATCCCGCCAACGAGCAGGACACCATCGGACTCGACGCGATGCGGCGCGAGATCGGTATGTGGCGCGGCGGGTTCGACTTCGACTTCACGGTCGACGATCAGATCGCCCAAGGCGATCGCGTCTGCACGCGGTGGACCTGGAACGGCACCCACAACGGCGACTTCATGGGGATACCCGCGACCGGGCAGCAGGTCACCATGACCGGCACGACCGTCTTCCGGTGCGAGGAGGGCGGGAAGATCGTCGAGGGCTGGTGGCAGTACGACCGGCTCGGGCTGATGGCCCAACTCGGCGCGCTCGACGCGCTGGAGGCCTAGCACTCAAGGGAGAAGCCCCCGTACCCGGACCGGGAACGAGGGCTTCTTCATGAAGCGGTGCCTCAGTGGGAGTGCCCGTGGCCGTGGCCGTGACCGGCGTCGGCCTCCTCCTCGGCCGGCTTCTCGACGACCAGGGTCTCGGTCGTGAGGAGCAGGGAGGCGATGGAGGCGGCGTTCTCCAGGGCGGAGCGGGTGACCTTGACCGGGTCGATGACGCCGGCCTTGACCAGGTCGCCGTACTCGCCGGTGGCGGCGTTGAAGCCCTGGCCCTTGTCGAGCTCGGCGACCTTGGAGGTGATGACGTAACCCTCCAGGCCGGCGTTCTCGGCGATCCAGCGCAGCGGCTCGACGGCGGCACGGCGGACCACCGCGACACCCGTGGCCTCGTCGCCGGTCTTGCCGAGGTTGCCCTCGAGGACCTTCACGGCGTGGACGAGCGCGGAGCCACCACCGGAGACGATGCCCTCCTCGACCGCGGCGCGGGTCGCGGAGATGGCGTCCTCCAGACGGTGCTTCTTCTCCTTCAGCTCCACCTCGGTGGCGGCGCCGACCTTGATCACGCACACGCCGCCGGCCAGCTTCGCGAGGCGCTCCTGGAGCTTCTCGCGGTCCCAGTCGGAGTCGGTGTTCTCGATCTCGGCCTTGATCTGGTTGACGCGGCCGAGGACCTCCTCGGAGCTGCCGCCACCGTCGACGATGGTGGTGTCGTCCTTGGTGACGGTCACGCGGCGAGCGCTGCCGAGCACGTCCAGGCCGACCTGGTCGAGCTTGAGGCCGACCTCCTCGGCGATGACCTGACCACCGGTGAGGGTGGCGATGTCGCCGAGCATGGCCTTGCGGCGGTCACCGAAGCCGGGAGCCTTCACGGCAACGGCGTTGAAGGTGCCACGGATCTTGTTCACGACCAGGGTCGACAGGGCCTCGCCCTCGACGTCCTCGGCGATGATCAGCAGCGGCTTGGAGGCGTTGGACTGGATGACCTTCTCCAGCAGCGGCAGCAGGTCCTGGATGGAGCTGATCTTGCCCTGGTGGATGAGGATGTACGGGTCCTCGAGGACCGCCTCCATGCGCTCCTGGTCCGTCACGAAGTACGGCGACAGGTAGCCCTTGTCGAAGGCCATGCCCTCGGTGAAGTCCAGCTCCAGGCCGAAGGTGTTGGACTCCTCGACGGTGATGACACCGTCCTTGCCGACCTTGTCCATCGCCTCGGCGATGAGCTCGCCGACCTGCGGGTCCTGGGCGGACAGACCGGCGACGGCGGCGATGTCGGACTTCTCGTCGATCGGGCGCGCGGTGGCGAGGAGCTCGTCGGAGACGGCCTTGACCGCCGCGTCGATGCCCTTCTTCAGCAGCGCCGGGGAGGCACCCGCGGCGACGTTGCGCAGGCCCTCGCGCACGAGCGCCTGGGCGAGCACGGTGGCGGTGGTCGTACCGTCACCCGCGATGTCGTTGGTCTTGGTCGCCACCTCCTTCACCAGCTGGGCACCGAGGTTTTCGAACGGGTCGTCGACCTCGACCTCGCGGGCAATGGTGACACCGTCGTTGGTGATGGTGGGAGCGCCGAACTTCTTGTCGATGACGACGTTGCGGCCCTTGGGGCCGATCGTCACCTTCACCGTGTCGGCAAGCTTGTTGACGCCGCGCTCAAGGGCGCGACGGGCGTCCTCGTCGAACTTCAGGATCTTCGCCATGGAGCGATTCAGCCCTCTCGGAAACTTTGGGAGAAACGAACTGCGCCCCCAGCGCCCGGCTTTTGAAGGTCGCGGGGGCCAGGGGCGCAGTTCACTGCAAAACCGGGTGAATTACTTCTCGATGATCGCGAGCACGTCGCGAGCCGAGAGGACGAGGTACTCCTCGCCGTTGTACTTCACCTCGGTGCCGCCGTACTTGCTGTAGAGCACGACGTCGCCGACAGTGACGTCGAGCGGAAGACGGTTACCGTCCTCGAAGCGGCCCGGACCCACAGCAAGGACGACGCCCTCCTGGGGCTTCTCCTTCGCGGTGTCCGGGATGACCAGGCCAGAGGCCGTGGTCTGCTCGGCGTCGAGCGGCTGGACCACAATGCGGTCCTCGAGCGGCTTGATGGCAACCTTGGAGCTGGCGGTCGTCACGATCCGACCTCCCCCTTCGGAGATCTCACGGGGTTAACTGTCTGAGGTGGCGACCAGGTCGATCCGTCGTCGCGGGTGCCGGACCTGCCCGTCGCTACTGGCACTCTCCAGGGGGGAGTGCCAGACCTGAGACTATGACCGCGATTAGCACTCGGTCAAGCGGAGTGCCAGAAGCCTCCGGCGCGCCGCGATGTTTCTGGTCGCACCGGGTGGATGTGGGCGCCGTCAGAGGTAGTCCTCGAGACGGGCCACCGTGAATCCCTGCGCCTGGACACGACGCAGCAACCGGGTCGTCGACTCGCTGAGCGTGACGCCGTCCGTGTCCTGCGGACGGGCGAGGATGATGTCGCCGGGTCGCAGCCGGTCCCCCTCCGCGCACCGCAGCCTTTTCGCCCTCATCGACGCCCGCCACAGTACGACCGCAGCGACCCCGCAGTCCCCCGCCGCGCGCAACGTCGTGCGGTCGTACCTGCCGTACGGGGGCCGCAGCAGCCGGGGCCGGATGCCGAAGCGCTGTTTGAGCTTGACCTGCTGGCCGCAGATCTCGGCGCGCTGACCGACATACGGCAGGCCGCGCAGGGAGGCGTGGTCGAGGGTGTGGTTCTGCACGCTGGCGCCGACCGCGCGCAGCTGGGCGAAATGCCCGTACCCCGGCCCGACGACGCTGTCCGTGAGGAACATGCTGACCGGCAGCCGCAGTTCACGGACCATGTCGACGAACCGCGGATCGCGCTCGACGCCGTCGTCGTATGTCAGGAAGACCACCTTGTCGCGGGTGGGGACGTGGTCCACGACGGGCGGCAGCCCCGGACCCGCGGTGCGGGCGGTGGTCCGGACGGGCGGTCTCGGCGCCCTGGCGAGCGGGGCGGCGAGCCCCCAGCGGCGGTACGCCGACTCGCGTGGCCGTACCTTCTGTGCCGCCTTCTTGCCCAGCCGCTCGATCGGGTCGACGGACTGCGCGCAGCCGCTCAGGAGCGCGGCTGCGAGCAGCCCGGCGACCAGTCCCCGCACCCTCACAGGTAGTCCTCCAGGCGGGCCACCGCGTATCCCTCGTCCGTCACCTTCTTCATGAAGCGGCGCACCATGTCGGGCATCGTGCCCTTCCAGTCGTTCCGGCCGCGGAAGTGGGTGAGGACGATGTCGCCGGGGTGCAGGTCCTGGTCCCACTCGCGGTACTCCCAGTGGTCGACGAAGACCTCCTCGTCCCAGATGGGCGCGTACTTGATGCCGCAGGACTTGGCGGCGCGCAGGGTGTCCTGGTTGTAGTTGCCGTACGGGGGCCGGAAGACCGTGGGGCGCTTGCCGAACTGCCGTTTCATGATGGCCTGCATGCCGCAGATCTCGTCCTTCTGTTCCGCGTACGAGAGTCCGGGCAGGTAGGGGTGGTGAAGCGTGTGGTTGTTCAGCGTGACGCCCTGGTCGCGCATCTTCCGGAAGTACTGGTAGTCGTCCTTGATCAGGTAGTTGCTGAGGAAGGCGGTGTACGGGATCTTCAGATCGCTCATCATCCGCAGGAACTTCGGGTCCTTCTCCTCGCCGTCGTCGATGGTGAGGAAGACGACCTTGTCCTTGGTGGGGACGGTGGTGAAGACCGGGGGCAGGTCCAGCTCCTCCTGGTCGTCGACCTCGAACCCGTCGCGGGCCCTGATCACCGGCTTCCTGACGGGCGCCGGCGGGGCCGTCAGCGGCGTCCTGGCCAGTCCCCAGCGCTTGGCCGCGGCGGCCCGTTGGGCCTGCGCGAGGCGGAGCTTGACGGCGTACGAGTAGAGGGCACGGGCGGGGGGCGCCTTCATCGCCTGCTGACCGGGGGCCGGCCGCACGCCGTGACCGTCGGAGCAGCCGGAGACGAGGGCGGTGAGGGCGAGCACGGCGACCACACCGCGGGAACCGACTCCACCGCGGAAGCCGGCTCCACCGGGGGTACGGGCCCCCTTGCCGGATTCGGCACTCCCGCGGGCGCCGAATCCTCCGCGAAGCCCCATCCCCTTCGCCGCATTTTTATACTTTTGTCGTACAGGTCGCATGGCGCCGGATCCTCGCAGGTCATGCCCCACACGGCGCCCCGACACCGCCGCCGGAACGCGCAGCGTCCACCGACTGGCCCACAATGGCCCGGTGAACGACGTCTCCTTCGCCTCCCTGCTCACCCCCGAGGGCCGCGCCCTGCTCGACGAGGTGCGCGGCACCGAACCGGCGCAGGAGCTGGCCGTCGCCACCCGGCTGCGCCGCGAGCACCCGGCCGAGCTGGTCTCGGCGGCCCTCGGGCAGGCGCGGCTTCGGCAGCGGGCGGCGGCGAAGTTCGGGGCCGAGGACGCGGAGCGGATGTTCTTCACCCCGCACGGGGTCGAGCAGTCGACGCGGACCAGCGTGGCGACCTACCGCGCGGAGCGGTTCCGGGCGCTGGGCATTCGTTCCGTCGCCGACCTCTGCTGCGGCATCGGCGGCGACGCGATCGCGCTCGCCCGCGCCGGGATCCGGGTCCTCGCCGTCGACCGCGACCCGCTGACGGTGCGGGTCGCCCGCGCGAACGCCGACGCGCTCGGGCTCGCCGGCCTCATCGAGGTGCGCGAGGCGGATGTCACGGAGGTGGACACCGCGCAGTACGACGCGGTCTTCGTGGACCCGGCCCGGCGGGGCGGCCGTGGCCGGATCTTCGACCCGGAGGCTTACTCGCCCCCGCTGTCCTGGGCGGTCGGGACGGCCCTGAAGGCGCCGCTCGCCGCGCTGAAGATCGCCCCCGGCATCCCCCACGAGGCGGTCCCCGCCGAGGCGGAGGCCGAGTGGATCTCGGACGGCGGGGATGTGAAGGAGGCCGTGCTGTGGTTCGGCACGGAACCCGGTCTGGTGCGGGCCACGCTGCTGCCGGGACCGCGCGAGCTGCGCGGCCGTGGTCTCCCGAACCCCCGAGTCCGGCCGCCGGGACGCTACTTGTACGAGCCCGACGGCGCCGTCATCCGCGCCCATCTGGTCGCGGAGGTGGCCGAGGAGCTCGACGGCGGCTTGATCGACGAGACCATCGCGTACGTCACGGCGGACGAGCTGCGCCCGACGTCGTACGCCACCGCATACGAGATCACCGATCAACTCCACTTCAACGTGAAGAAGTTGAAGGCGCTGCTGCGGGAGCGGGAGGTCGGCGTCCTGACGGTGAAGAAGCGCGGGTCGGCCGTGGAACCGGAGGAGCTGCGGCGCAAGGCCCTGCCCAAGGCGCACGGTCCCGGATCCGCGACGGTGTTCCTCACACGGGTGGCGGGTGCCCCGACCATGCTGGTGGGGGCACCCGCGACGCCGGCTACTGGTGGTGGTCGGTCCTGAGCGAGACCAGGTCCGGCTCCGCGGCGGGCCGGAGCCCGGTGCCGGCGTGCGCCGACGGGGCCCCCGCGACCGGGCCGACCGAGGAGTACGAACTCGTCGCCGCCGGTGCGCCGTTGTAGTACGGCGTGTACTTCCACTGGCTGCTGCTCGCGCTGATCGCCGCGCCCGCGGAGTTCATCGCCGTCGTCGAGACCGAGCCGGTGCCGCCGAAGACCGCCAGGCCGTTGATGCTCGCGGCATCCCTGACCAGGTAGGACTTGGTGTCGGTGGAGAGCGTGCCGAGGTCCGTCCACAGCAGCGGGCCGAAGACGTTCATCGCGGAGGCGGCGGTGGTGCCGCCGCGCCAGCTGTCGCTGTACGCGAGCGCCGCACTGCTCGGCCCGCCCCACCACATCTTCGCGAGGGCGGCCGCGGTGCCCGCGTTGGTGGCGGCCGTGACCGGGTAATAGGTGTACGTCGAGGGCCAGTTGGAGAACGGCGTGTGGGTCAGCGCGTACTTCGCCGAGGTACCGACCGGGATCATGTAGGTGTCGTCCGGGTCGAGGCTGTTCAGGTACGACTTGACCGACGAGGTCAGCGTGTTGCCGTCGTTCACTACTACGGTGGCCTTGCCGGAGGTCCCGAGGGAGCCCGCCGCGGACGCGGCCGCGAGCGCCGAGTGGTAATCGGTGCCGGTGGCGATGAAGACGTAGTCCGGCGCGCTGGTGATGGACTTGGCGACGGCGACCGAGGTCGAGTAGCGCGAGGTGCCGGCCAGCCGCTTCGGGGTGAAGCCGAGCGAGGAGATCTTCGAGGAGACCGCGCTGCTGAGGATCGACGTGCCGCCGACGAGGTAGACCGTGGCGCCGGGCTTGAGGACCCGCTTCAGCTCCGCCTGCACGGGCGAGGAGACCGAGGTCGAGGGCGTCAGCAGGACCGGGCCGTGCCTCTTGCCCGCGAGGGCGGGGGCCGTCAGCGCGTACGACTGGCTGTCCTGGGAGACCAGCACGGCGGACGAGGCGTCCATCAGGCCCGCCTCGCTCTTGCCGACCGTGTTCCAGGTCCAGCGGGACCCGGCGATGTTGCTGCCGTAGACGTCGGCGCCCCAGATCCGGGCGACGGTGTTCTTGCGGAGCGGCTGCCAGGCGGGCGAACGGCCGCCCCACGGGAAGGGCTCGCCCTCCGTCACCGCGTCCGCGGTGATCGTCATGACGACGTTGCTCTCCTGGCGGCCGCCGCTGGTGGGCCGATTGAAGTGCACGACGAGCCGGTCGCTCGCGGGCGCCCAGGCGGGGGTGTCGTAGTCGCCGGTGTCGTTGGTCAGGCGGCGCTCGCCTGTGCCGTCGGTGTTGACCGAGAACAGCTGGCGGTACCCGTCGACGGAGCGGACGAACGCGACCTTGGTGCCGTCGGGCGAGAGGGCGGGCGAGCCGCCGTTCGCGACGAGCGTGGTCTGCGTCTTCGTCGCCGCGTCGTACAGCACGACGGACGGCGTCTTGGTGGTGCACGATCCGCCGTTGCGCTGGAAGACGAGACGTTTTCCGACCGCGTCGCCGCTCGGCAGCGTGTCGCAGCCGCCGGAGGCCAGCAGCCGGACTGGGGTGCTGCCGTCGGCGGCGATGGAGTACAGCTTGCTCGCCGCGGAGTAGACGATCTCGCGGCCGTAGGTCCAGTACGTCGGGTGCGACGCCGAGGGGCCGCTGTCGGCACCTTCGTAGACCGTCGTCCTGGTGCTGCCGGTGACGCTGATGGTCTGTAGTGATCCGGCGTCCTCGAGGACCACGCGGCTGCCGTCGGGCGACCACGCGGGCGACTCGTCGTCGGAGCCGTTGGAGATGCGCTTCTCGTCGTTGCCGGTGACGTCCATCGACATGATGCCGTCGTTGACCACGGCGATCCGGCCGTCGGCCGCCGGCCACCCGGCGACGTCGGCCGCCGCGCCCGGCGCCAGCGCGGTTGCGGTGCCGGCGGCGAGGGCCGTCACGGCGGTGAGCGCCAGGAGTCTGTGGCGCGCGGAGATTCTCATGGGTGTCCCCCCCAGGTAGCTGTGGGCTGCCGGACCGCACCTGACAGGGGCCTTCGGGATGAACGGAGAGCGTCGTTCCCGTGTACGGCAGCGGCGCAACTGTAAGCCCTTGCTGATCAGCTTGGGAATGGAGTTACGGGTGTGCCGTTCACGGCCCCTCCAGCTCGCGCGCCCGGGTCGTCAGCAGCTCCCGCTCCCGCTCGTTCCGGGCCAGCGAGGCCGCCCGTTCGAACTCCGCCCGCGCCTCCCCCGTCCTCCCCAGCCGGGCGAGCAGGTCCCCCCGGACGCTGGGCAGCAAGTGGTATTCGCGGAGCGCGGGTTCGCCGGCGAGGCTGTCGACGATGGTGAGCGCGGGCTCCGGGCCCTGCGCCATCGAGACGGCGACGGCGCGGTTCAGCTCGACCACGGGGGACGGAGAGCGGGCCGCCAGCAGGCCGTACAAGGTGGCGATCCGGCCCCAGTCCGTGTCCTCGTACGCGTACGCCTGCGCGTGGCACGCGGCGATGGCCGCCTGGAGGGCGTACGGGCCGGGGGCGCCCGTGCCGACGGCGTTGGCGCGGCCCAGCGCGGCGAAGCCCCGGCGGATCAGCAGGCGGTTCCAGCGGCGGCGGTTCTGGTCCTTCAGCAGGACCGGTTCGCCGGACGGTCCGGTGCGGGCGGCGGCGCGGGACTCCTGGAGTTCCAACAGAGCGACGAGTCCGTGCACTTCGGGCTCCTTCGGCATCAACTCGGCCAGCACCCAGGCCAGTCGGAGCGCGTCCTCGCACAGGGCGGGACGCAGCAGGTCGTCGCCCGCCGTGGCCGCGTAACCCTCGTTGAAGATCAGGTAGATGACCTCGAGGACGGATCCGAGACGGGCTTCGCGCTCCGGGCCGTACGGGACCTCGAAGGCGACCCCCTTCGTCGCCAGCGTCCGCTTGGCGCGCACGATGCGCTGGGCGATCGTCGGCTCCGGGGCGAGGAAGGCGCGGGCGATCTCGGCTGTGGTCAGGCCGCCCAGCAGGCGCAGGGTGAGCGCGATGCGGGCCTCGGCGGACAGCACGGGGTGACAGGCGGTGAAGACGAGCCGCAGCAGGTCGTCGTCGATGTCGTCCGGGTCGACCGGCTCGTCGACGTGGTGCGGGGCGGTGACCGACAGGTCCCGCCCCACCTCCTCCAGCTTGCGCGCGTACCGTTCCCGGCGGCGTACGAGGTCGATCGCGCGGTGCTTGGCGGCGGCCGTCAGCCAGGCGCCCGGGTTGTCCGGCACACCGTCCCGCGGCCACTGCTCAAGCGCCGCGACCAGGGCGTCCTGCGCGAGCTCCTCGGCGATGCCGACGTCCCGGACGATCCGGGCGACGGCGGCGATGACACGGGGCGACTCGATGCGGAAGACGGTCTCGATGGCACCCGCTGTGCCGACGGTGGGCTGCTCAGTCACAGCCCACCATGCAACACCCTCGACGGCCTCAGGCCAAGGAACGCTCAGGCCTCGGCGATCTCCCGCACCTCGCAGGTCACCGTCCAGTACTCCTCGTGCACCTTCACAAACCGCTTGGTCCACTCGACGGCCTCGTCCATGTCCTTGCACTGGGTGATGGCGTAGCCGCCGATGACCTCCTTGGACTCGGCGAACGGCCCGTCCGTGACGGTGACCTGGCCGCCCTCCCAGCGAACCCGCTTGCCCTCGCCCTGCGGAGTCAGCCCGGCGGTGTCCAGCATCACCCCGGCCTTGGTGATCTCCTCGATCAGCTCCCCCATCCGCTCCATCAGCTCGGGGCTGGGGCCCTCCGGGGGCGCGGTGGTCTCGTCGACGCGGACGATCGAGAGGTAGCGCGGCATGGTGACTCCTTCGGTACGGCGGCCGGGTCTTCGGCCGTTCCGGGCGGGGTCTCTCCCCGCCTCTCACCCTTGCGTCGAACGGGAGGGGCCCGTTTCGACACTGTCTCCGGATTTCTTCGACGTTTCTTCTGGAAGGGTCTTTTCCGCAGGTCGGAGCGTTGGTCCGGACAGCGCGGCTGCCGCCGGGGCCGCCGTGGCCGGCATCCGGCCGCCATGCGGAAGGCCGACGAGAAGCCGTGCACCAGCCCTGCGGGTCCGGCCCCCGTCGCGCTCGCCGCGACCGTCACCAGACGGCATGGCGGCGACGGTCCCGCGCCCCGCCCTGCCCGACGATCCGCGCGTGCGCGTCCTCGCCACCGCCGTCCACATGCACACAGTGCTGTGCGGTATGCCCTGGGTGGTCCAGGTGCTGGGCCTCGGCGACCTCACGGACAAGGGCGCGCTGTGGATGGTCGAGGAGATCGTCGCCTCCGCCGTCGCCTGCGGCCTCACACTCGGCCGTCAAGGCGTCCGAGGGGCTGACGTCGCCGGTCGTGGCGCCGGGTGGTGACGTCGTGCTGTTCGTGCGGCAGGACACCGACGCGAACACCGCCACCGTCGTGGCGCGCGACCTGAAGACCGGCGCGGTGCGCTGGAGCGGCAAGCCGTGGAAACTGCCGAAGCCGAAGGACGGCGGGATCAACTCCGCCGCGCTCTCGGTCACCAGCGAGAAGGGGAAGACGTACGCGGTCCTCAACGCGTACGGTTCGACCGGCGACGACGGCGTGAACAAGGGCACGGACGTGGCCCGCACGGCCGCGTACGCCGTCGAATCGTCCGGTGACGCGGTGGCACCGGCGGCGAACGCGCAGGTTCCGGGAGCCACGGGCCTGGCGCAGATGCAGGACGACGGGGTCATGGTGTTCTCGACCGCGCGGGACGCCGACGCCGTCGATGTGGTGTCCGGTGCCGTGACGACGTACCCGGACGCCAAGCTCAAGGCGCCCGCCGACGCCAAGGGCTGCCGTGACGGC
The DNA here is from genome assembly GCF_044457265.1 of Streptomyces sp. NPDC050564. Classification (NCBI taxonomy): domain Bacteria; kingdom Bacillati; phylum Actinomycetota; class Actinomycetes; order Kitasatosporales; family Streptomycetaceae; genus Streptomyces; species Streptomyces sp. NPDC050564. The sequence goes on from NZ_JBITGS010000004.1 coordinate 242,113, forward strand.
TTCGCCGACTGCGACGTCAACCCCGAGTTCGTGGCCGCCACGCCGTACGGTCCGCTGGTGAACGGCGTCTACACGTACTGGATGTCCGGTACTGATGGCGGTGGCTGGTACAGCGAGAACGACCGGCCCTCCGGTGCGAGTGAGGCAAGCGGGGACGCCAAGGCGATCGCCAGGCTTCCCGGCTCACTTCAGCGACGCCCACAGCTCGCTCGCCTCCGGCTCGTTCGCCACCACCCGGTTGTGGTCCGACGGAGCCGTCACGACGGGCATCATCACCGTCTTGACGTCCTCGGACGACAGTCCCTTCAGGCTCTGGCCGAGCTTCATCAGCTCACCCAGCGAGTCGAGACCCGTGTCCGTCGTCAGACTGCCCGTGACCGCGTTCGCGACCTTGTAGAGCTTGGTCGGGTCGGTGAGCAGATCGGTCGACGCGATCTGCTTCAACAGGGCCTTCACCAGCTTCTGTTGCAGGCCTATGCGCCCCAGGTCGCTGCCGTCGCCCACGCCATGACGAGTGCGGGCCAGCGCCAGCGCCTTCGTGCCGTCGAGGTGGTGTTCGCCGGCTGTGAGGTGCAGGTGGCTCTTGTCGTCGTCGATGTCCTCGTCCGTCGTGACGGTGACGCCGCCGAGCGCGTCGACGAGGTCCGCGAAGCCGGAGAAGTCGATCTCGATGTAGTGGTCCATGCGGACGTCGGTCAGGGACTCGACCGTCTTGACCGCGCAGACCGGGCCGCCCACCGAGTACGCGCTGTTGAACATCGCTTGGTACGCCACCGAGGTCGTCCCGCCCGACGACGTCGGACACGACGGGCGGGTCACCAGGGTGTCCCGGGGAATGCTCACCACGGTCGCCGTCGTACGGCCCTCGTCGATGTGGACGACCATCGCCGTGTCCGAGCGGGCACCGGAGCTGCTGCCCCCGCCGAGCTTCGCGTTCGCCTTGCCGCTGCGGGAGTCGGATCCGAGGACCAGGATGTTCAGGGCGCCGCTCGGCAGCGGTGTGGCAGCGGCCGAGGCGGATGCGGACACCGACGGGGTCGACACGGCCCGCGCAGGCCGGTCGTCGCCCAGCGCGCTGTTGATGTCGACGCTCTTGATGTTGTCGTTCAGGTGCCAGTAGGCCCAGCTCGCCCCCGCGGCGGAGAGTACGAGGACGCCGGCGAGCGCGATGCCGGCGGCCTTCAGCAGGCCTCGCCGCCGGCCACCGCGTCTCGCGGCGTCCTCGTTGCCGTCCCCGTGCTCGTCTTCAGAAGTCACGCGGAGGAACGTAAGTCCGAATTATTACGAGCAGGAACCTCTTCTCGGGTTTCCTTCGGAAAATCTCAGACTTCTCAGGCAGACCTCAGCCCAGCGTGACCGTGGGCACCGGATTGCTCCCGCTCCACGACGCGTTGAACCCGAACGTCACCGATCCGCCGGCCGCAACCGTTCCGTTGTAGGAGGCGTTGACGCACGTCACCGCGGTTCCGGACTGGCTGCAGGTGGCGTTCCAGGCCTGGGTGATCCGCTGACCCGCGCCGTACGTCCAGCTCACCTTCCAGGAGGAGAGCGCCGCCCTCGAGCAGGCGATCGTCACCTGCCCGGTGAACCCCGTGTTCCATTGACTGCTGATCCCGTACGTCGCCGCGCATCCGCCCGTGGGAGGAGGCGTCGACGTGCCCCCGAGCGAGGTCGCGATCGCGGAGTACGCCGGTTTCGGCGCGAAGTTCTCGTCGTACGGTGTCGCCGCGCCGTAACCCGAGAAGACGTCCGGGATCCAGGAGTCGGAGTCGGTGAAGCCCCAGACGGTGACGCCGTAGCACCTGGACACGGCCACGCACGCGTCGAAGACGGCCTTGTAGTCGGCCGCCTGCTGCGTCAACTTCACAGTGTCCGACGGGAGTTGCATACGAATGTCCAGCTCGGTGATCGCGACGTCGACGCCGAGGTCGGCGAATCGCTGGATGTTCTGCTGGAGTGTGGCGGGGACCTGGCCGAGGATCAGATGAGCCTGGAGGCCGACGCCGTCGATGGGGACACCGCGGTCCTTCAGCGACTTGACCAGGTTGTACAGGGCGGTGCTCTTCGCGTTGACGCCCTCGACGTTGTAGTCGTTGATGTAGAGCTTGGCGCTCGGGTCCGCCGCGTGGGCCCAGGTCAGCGCCTGGGCGATGTAGTCGGCGCCGAGGCCGTTGTACCAGAGGGTGGAGCGGTAGGTGCCGTCCTCGTTGAAGGGCTCGTTCACCACGTCCCAGGCCGCCAGCTTGCCCTTGTAGCGGGTGACCTCGGTGGTGATGTGGTCCTGGAGCAGGCCGCTCAGCTCGGCGGTCGTCCAGGTTCCGTTGGTCAGCCAGCTCGGGTTCTGGCTGTGCCAGACCAGGGTGTGGCCACGCACCTGCTGGTTGTGGGCCTGCGCGAAGGCGACGATCTGGTCGGCCTCGGCCCAGTTGAAGCTGCCCCGGGTGGGCTCGACGGAGCCCCACTTCATGGCGTTGCCCGGGGTCAGCGAGTTGAACTGGCCCCCGGCGATGTCGCCGTAAGTGCCGGTGAGCTTGGAGCCGGTGACGGCGGTGCCGATGACCTTGCCCTTGGCGGCGGCGAGGTCGCGAAGGGGGGTGTCGGCCGCGTGGGCGGTCGTGCCGACCGCGAGCAGGACGGCCGCGGCGGCGGCGCCGGTGAACAAGGCGCTGAGCCGCGTGCGCAGGGAGGATCTCATGCGGGTGCCTCCGAAAGTTTCGGTTGTGCAACCGATCGACTCGGGGAAGTGTGGGACCGCTCCCACACCTCGTCAAGACATCCGTCAGGACCGCACCGCCGGCAATCGCCGATATCAGCCAGACCTGCTCACCGGTATCAGCTGGTCCTGCTCGGAATGCCTTATGCCGACGGCGGCGCCGTACCGCTCCGTCAGTCCTACGCCGACGGCGGCGCCGTACTGCTCCGCACCACCAGGCTCGTGGCCAGCTCCACCCTCGTCCCCGCCGACGGCCGCTCCTCCCGGCCCAGTTCGAGCACCAGCTTCGCCGCCGCCTCCGCCATCTCCGTCAGCGGCTGCCGTACGGTCGTCAGCGGCGGCCCCACCCAGCGGGCCAGCGGAAGGTCGTCGAAGCCGACGACACTCAGGTCCTCGGGGATGCGCAGCCCGAGTTCGCGCGCGGCCTCGTACACGCCGAGCGCCTGGAGGTCGTTGCCCGCGAAGACGGCGGTGGGCCGGTCGGGCAGGCGCAGCAGCTCCAGGCCCGCGAGGTAGCCCATGCCGTGGTGGAAGTTGCCCTGCCGGATCAGCTCGGGGTCGACGGTCAGCCCCGCGGTCTCCAGCGCCGCGCGGTAGCCGTCGATGCGGGCACGGCTGCACATGATCCGCGAGGGTCCGCTGATCGCGCCGATGCGGGTGTGGCCCAGTTCGACGAGGTGGCGGGTGGCGGACAGTCCGCCGTGCCAGTTGGTGGCGCCGACCGAGGGCACGTCGGTGCCCGGGTCGCCGGCCGGGTCCACCACCACGAAGGGGATGGAGCGGCTCGTGAGCAGCGCCCGCTGGGACTCGTCGAGACCGCTGAGCACCAGCACCACGCCGTGCGGGCGGCGGGCGGCGACCTGGTCGGCCCAGGTGCGGCCCGGGGTGAGGCGGCCCGAGCTCTCCGAGAGGACCACGCTCAGCCCCTCGTCGCGCGCGACGTTCTCGACGCCCCGGATGACCTCCATCGCCCACGCGCTCTCCAACTCGTGGAAGACCACGTCGATGAGGGGCGAGCGGGCGGCCTCGGCACGGCGGCGCCGGTAGCCGTACGCGCGCAGCAGCTCCTCGACGCGCGTACGGGTCCCCGGGGCGACGTCGGCGCGGCCGTTGAGCACCTTCGAAACAGTCGGAGCGGACACACCGGCCTCGCGGGCGATCTCCGCGAGCGTCGCCGTCTGGGTGGACCTCGCCGCCGGCCGGGACTCCACGGGCTTCGCAGGATTCATGAGCGGGATGGTATCCCTGCGCATGGTCATGACGGACCCTCTACGAGACCGGGATTTCCCGGAACATTCGGAGATCGTCCGGAAACATTCGTGCAGAAATATGGGTACGGACCGAGGGCACCTACCCCGGAAAGGCGGGAGGTGCCCCTGGTGGCAGCTAGGTCACCTCACTTCACCCGCACCTCGCACCGCATCCGCCGTTCCACGCCGAGCACCCGCTCCTCCCCCGTCAGCGTCACCGGCACCACATGCCGTATGCCGGTCTCGGCGCTGGAGGACGCGAGCCGCAGTTCCAGGGCGCCGGGTTCGACGATCCGGTCGCCATTCGGCCCGGTGTACCCGGCCAGGTCCGCCGGGAACGTGAAGTGGACCTCCGCCGACGCGCCCGCTTCGAGCGGCACCCGCGTGTACCCGACCAGGCGGACCACTGGTCGCGCCACCTTGCCGACCGGGTCGTGCAGATACAGCTGGACGACCTCCGTTCCGGCCCGCTCCCCGGTGTTGCGGACCGTCACCCGCAGCGCCGTCTCGCCGTCGGTCGGGACGGACTCGGCGTCGACGGACGCCGCCTGCCAGTCGAACGTCGAGTAGGACAGCCCGTGCCCGAAGGGGTACAGCGGTGTCGGGTCGAGGTTGCTCGCCCCGCTGACCTGTCCGAGGGGCGGGGCGAGATAGGTGTACGGCTGCCCGGCGGGCTCGCGCGGCACGCTGACCGGGAGCCGCCCCGACGGGTTGACCCGTCCGGACAGGATGCCCGCGACCGCGGTTCCGCCGTCCTGGCCGGGGAAGAACGCCTGCACCAGCGCCGCGGCCCGGTCGGCCCAGCGCCCGAGCGCGTACGGCCGCCCGGAGAACACGACCAGCACGACGGGCGTCCCGGCGGCCAGCGCCTTCTCCACCAACTCGCCCTGACCCTCGGGCAGTTCGAGGTCCGCCGCGTCGCAGCCCTCCCCCGAGGTGCCACGCCCGAACAGTCCGGACCGGTCGCCGACCGCGACCACGCACACGTCGGCCGCCGCCGGGTCGTCCCCGAACTCGGCGTCCGGCAGCTCCGCGCGCAGCGCGTCGAGCAGCGTCGGTACGGCGACGCCCATCGGGACGTCGGGGTGGTCGAGGAGGACATGGCGGGGGAAGGTGTAGCAGCCGAGCATGGCCGCCGGGTCGTCGGCGAGCGGGCCGAGGACGGCGATGCGCCGCACTTCGGGCGCGAGTGGCAGCAGGCCGTTGTCGTTGGCCAGCAGGACGACGGACTCCTGAGCCAACTGCCGTGCCAGGTCCCGCATATGGGGCGGGTCGAAGTCGACCGTGTCCTCGGCAGCGGGGGGCGCCCAGTCTGGGTCGAGCAGCCCCAGTTCGCACTTCTGCGTCAGCACGCGCAGCGCGGCCCGGTCCACCAGCTCCTCTTCGAGCGGCCCCGATCCGTAGCACCGTACGGCGGGCAGCTCCACGTCCACGCCCGCCGCGAGCGCGATTGCCGCCGCCCCCGCCGGGGAGTCGGTGAGCCCTTGCGCCGACTCCAGGAGGGTCACCCCGAAGTAGTCGGCGACGACTGTGCCGGTGAACTGCCATTCCTCGCGCAGAAGTTGGGTGAGCAGTTGGTGGTGCGCGTGTGCGGGCAGCCCGTCGACGTCGTTGTACGCCGCCATCACCGACCGCGCGCCGCCCTCCCGCAGGGCCATTTCGAACGGCGGCAGGATGACATCGGCCAGTTCGCGCGGGCCGATCGACGCGGGCGCGTGGTTGCGGGCGCCGCGCGAGGCCGAGTACCCGGCGAAGTGCTTGAGCGTGGCGACGACGCCCGCCGACTCCAGCCCCTGGACGTAGGCGGTGCCGACGGTCGCCACGAGGTAGGGGTCCTCGCCGATCGCCTCCTCCGTACGGCCCCAGCGTGCGTCCCGTACGACATCGAGGACGGGGGCCAGCCCCTGGTGGATGCCGACGGACCGCATGGTGGCGCCGATCGACGACGCCATCTCCTTGACCAGGGCGGGGTCGAAGCTCGCGCCCCAGGCGAGCGGGGTCGGGAAGATCGTCGCCTGCCAGGCGGTGAGCCCGGTGAGGCACTCCTCGTGCGCGAGGGCCGGCAGTCCGAAGCGGTTCGCGGAGCGGATGCGTTCCTGGAGGGAGGCGAGTCGCGCAGCGCCCTCGGCCGGGTCGACGGGCGCGGTACCGAAGGGGCGGGTCAACTGGCCCAGCCCGTTGGGCAGAAGCTCGGCCAGGTCGATGTCCTCGGACAGGGCGTGCTGAAGCGGCGCCATGTCCCCGCCCGGCGTCTCGTTCGAGCCGGGCCAGACGCTGTAGAGCTGGGCGATCTTCTCCTGGGTGGTCATACGGGTGAGCAGGTCGGCTGCGCGGACGGCGGCGGGCAGAGCGGGGTCCTGCCAGGGGTGGGTCATGTAACTCCTCACAGTTATGGGGTGTTCGGCCGTCAGCCCTTGGTCGCGCCGAGTGTGATGCCGCCGATCAGCTGCCGCTCGGCGACCGCGTAGAAGGCGATAGCGGGCACCATGGCGAGCACCAGGTAGGCGAAGATGCGGGCCACGTCGGCGGAGTACTGGCCCTGGAACTGCTGGATGCCGACCGGGATGGTCCACCAGGTGGGTTCGCTGAAGACGAGCAGCGGCAGCAGGAACTGGTTCCAGCTGCCCACGATGGCGAGGACGGAGACCGTGCCGAGCGCGGGCCGGGCCAGCGGCAGCAGGATGCGCCAGAAGAACCCGAAGCGGGTGCAGCCGTCGAGGGTGGCCGCCTCCTCCAACTCCGCCGGGATCTCCCGGAAGAAGCCGCGCAGGATGATGATCGTCACCGGCAGTCCGAAGGCCGCCTCGGGCAGGATCACGCCCCACGGGTTGTCCAGCAGTCCGAAGGTGCGCAGCAGAATGAACAGCGGCAGGATCGCGACCGCGAACGGGAACATCAGCCCCATCGTGAACAGGGTGAACATCAACTCACGCCCGCGGAAGGAGAACCGGGCGAGGGCGAACGCCGCCAGGGCCGCCGTCGCCACCGTCAGCAGGGTGGCGCCCACCGCGATCACCGTGCTGCTGCCGATGGCCCGCCAGAAGGAGCCCGAGCCGAGCAGCGAGGTGTAGTTCGAGGTCACCCACGGCGAGGGCAGCCCGAACGGGTTGGAGGACAGCTGGTCGGTGGACTTGAAGCCGGAGATCAGGGCGTAGAGGAGCGGGGTCACCATGAAGACGCCGACCACCCAGAGCGTCACGTACACGGGCAGGCTGCGCAGCCGCCGGCGCCGCCGTGCGCTCTTCCGCAGCTCCGTCGTGGCGCTCATCGGTTTCCTCGCATGTTGGTGATGGCTCCTTCGGTGTCCCGGCGCAGCACGAAGCGCTGGTAGGCGAGCGCGAAGACCAGGCTGATCAGGAACATCACGACGCTGATGGCGCTGGCGTAGCCCATCTGATAGCGCTTGAAGCCGTACTGGACCATGCTGATCGCCATGGTCTCGGAGGCGTGGTCGGGGCCGCCTGTGGTGATGACCCAGACCAGGTCGAAGAGCTGGATGGAGTAGACGACGGAGAGGAAGGCGCTGATCCGGAGGGTCGGCGCGAGCAGCGGCAGCGTGATGTGCCAGAACCGCTGCCAGGTGCCGGCGCCGTCGATGCGCGCCGCCTCCTGCAGTTCCGCCGGAATGCCCTGAAGGCCCGCCAGGTAGAGCATCATGTGGAAGCCGAAGTACTTCCACGTCATGACGATGAAGAGGGTGGGCATCACGCTGTGCTGACCGGCGAACCAGTCGCCGCCCAGCCCGCCGAGCCCGACCTTGTCGAGGACCTTGTCGGCGAGCCCCTCCCCCGGCGCGAAGATCATGCTGAACAGCACGCCGGTGATGACCTCGGACAGGATGTACGGGGCGAAGAACAGCATCCGGTACACGGCCCGGCCGCGCAGCTTCTGGTTGAGCAGCACGGCCATGGCGAGGGCGAACGGCAGCTGCACGACGATGGAGAAGCCGATCAGCAGCGCGCCGCGCCCCAAGTCCCCGATGAACACGGGGTCCTTGAAGAGTCGCGTGTAGTTGTCGAGGCCGATGCTGTCCGAGGGCGAGCCGAAGCCGCCCCAGTTGAAGAAGCTGACGTAGATCGCGTAGCCCATCGGCACCAGCACGAGCAGGCCGAACAGGATGAGGGCGGGGACCGTGAACACGACGGCCGACAGCCAGTCGTTCAGCCGGCGCAGCGGCGACCTGCGGCGCGCCGGGCCGGGGGCGGCGGGGTCCGGGTCGGTGTACTTGCCGACCTCGGTCACGTACGGCGCCGGCCCCCCCGAAGAGGTCGCGGAGGTCGAAGTCGAGTGGGTCATCGGCGGCGCTAGCTCTTCTCGCTCTTGGCGACCTGGGTGACCGAACGCGTCACCTGCTCGGGCGACTTGGAGCCCGCGATGAGGGCGGCGACGCTGTCGTTGATCTCCTGGCCGACGGCGGGAGCGTACGCCTGGTCGAGGTAGAGCTGGAAGCCGGTGGCCTTGTTCAGCATCCCGGAGACGGCGATGAGGTTGGGGTCGGTGAGCGCGCCGAGCGTGGCCTTGGACACCGGTATCAGGCCGGTCTGCTTGATGAGTTTCTCCGTGAACTCCTTCTCGGCGAAGAACTTCAGGAAGTCCAGCGCCTCCTTCGGCGCGTCCTTGCGCAGCGCGTGACCGCCGCCCCCGCCGAACACCTCGGTGAGCGCGCCCTTTCCTCCCTCGACGGCCGGGAAGGAGAAGAAGCCGAGGTCCTTGCCGATGCCCTTGCCGGAGTCGGCCTCGACGATCGGCGCCCACTGGCCCATCAGCTCCATGGCCGCCTTGCCGTTGCCCATCAGGGCCGCCTCGCCGTTGGGGTCGGAGTAGGCCCCGCCGAGGAATCCCTTCTGGAAGGGCTGCAGTGCGACGAGGTCCTTGAGGTGCTGGCCCGCCTTGACGAAGTCGTCGCCGGTGAAGTCGGCGTCGTCGGAGGCCTTCTGCATCGCTTCGAGACCGGCGACGCGCATCGAGAGGTACGCCCAGTAGTACATGCCGGGCCACTTCTCCTTGCCGGCCAGGGCGATGGGTGTGATGCCCGCCTTCTTGAGGGCCTTGATCGCGTCGAGGTAGCCCGACCAGGTGGTGGGCGGCGTGGTGATGCCGGCCTTCTTGAAGAGCGCCTTGTTGTACCAGAAGCCGACCGCGCCGATGTCGAAGGGGACTGCGTACAACTTGTCGTCGTACTTGTAGGCCGCCATCGAGGCGGGCACGTAGTCGGCGGTCCAGGGGACCTTGCCCGTCAGGTCCTCGACCAGGCCTGCGTCGAGCTGCTGCTTGAGGACGCCGCCGCCCCAGGTGTGGAAGATGTCCGGCAGCTTGCCCGAGGCGATCTGCGCGGTCATCTTCGACTTGTAGGCCTCGTTCTCCATCGTGACGACCTTGATCTTCACGTCCGGGTTCGCGGCCTCGAACTCCTTGGCTCGCTGGGCCCACAGCTTCTTGGCGGGCTGGGTGGTGGTGATGTTCCACCACTCGATGGTGGTCTTGCCCGAGCCGTTCCCACTGTCGGACGAGCCGCATGCGCTCAGGGCCGCCGCGCCCAGACCGGTCGCCGCGGTAGCCGCCAGGAACCTCCGGCGGTTGAGGGGGGTGTAGGTGTTGCCCAACGCTCGCATCGCGCACCTTCCGGAAGAGTGCCGAAAATTATCGGTCGAGTGCGCACGGAAATTACGGGCGTGGCGTGGGTATGTCAACGCTCCTGACAAATATCGGGTGGTTGTTTGGCTGCGGATGGTTCGTGGCAGGTCGCGCGCCGTTCTCCGCGCCCCTTACGGGGCGCCTGTGCTCGCCCGGATCACCAGTTCTGTCGCGAGCTCCACCCTCGGCGACGCCGGCTCCTCGCCCAGCGCGAGCCGCAGTACCGTACGCGTCGCCAGCTTGCCCATGTCCGCGAGCGGCTGACGGACCGTCGTCAGCGGCGGAGCCGACCAGCGGACCTCCGGCAGGTCGTCGAAGCCGACGACGCTCATGTCCTCGGGAACCCGCAGGCCACGGCGGCGCAGCGCCTCGATCGCGCCGAGCGCCATCTGGTCGCTGGCCGCGAACAGCGCGGTCGGCGGCTCGTCCAGGTCGAGCAGCGTGTTGCAGCCGTCGAAGCCGGACGCGTGGTAGAAGTCGCCCGGCACGATCAGGGCGTCGTCGACCGCGATGTCCGCGCTCTCCAGTGCCGCCCGGTAGCCGTCGAGGCGGGCCCGCGAGCACAGCAGCCGCGGCGGTCCCGCGACGAAGCCGATCCTGCGGTGACCGAGGCCGAGCAGATGCTCCGTCGCGGCCATGCCGCCCGCCCAGTTGGTGGCGCCGACGGTGGGCGCGTCCAGCGACGGTGACCCCGCCGGGTCGACGACGACGAGCGGCACGCCGAGGCGCCGCAACTCCTCGTGCAGCCGGGGTTCGAGGACGGAGGTCACCAGGATCACCCCGTCCGAGGTGCGGGCCCGGAGATTGGTCATCCACTGCTGGGCCGAGCCCGAAGCGCCGTGGATCGCGGAGACCACCGTGCCCACGCCCGCGGCGTGCGCGACCTCCTCGACCCCCCGGATGATCTCCACGGCCCAGGGACTGTCGAGGTCGTTGAAGACCAGGTCGATGAGGGCGGCCCGGTCACCCGGCGCGGACGACTTGCGCCGGTAGCCGTGGTGGCGCAACAGGTCCTCGACCCGGGCCCGGGTCTCCGGGGACACGTCGGAACGGCCGTTGACGACACGCGACACGGTGGGCACCGAGACCCCGGCCTGCCGGGCGATCTCGGTGATCGTCACCTTGTTCTTGATGCTCTCCCGGGCCACTGCGCCCACCTCCGTCGACGTGTTCAAGACTCCCCCACCAGCTCCGGCCTCACCAGCGAAACCTTGCAGGAGTCTTCCGGAAAACAGAGGCCGACGGGAGGCCCGGCCGGAAACGCGGCCGTCAGGAGACCGACTCGAACCGCCAACGGTGCACGGCCCGGCTCACCAACTCACCGTCCGGCTCCGGAAGTTCGGGCAGCTCGGCGTCGTACGCGGCGTCCCACCACGTGATGACGAGGACGCGGTCCTGAGGGGCCCGCAGGATCTCCAGCCGAAGCGGCTGCCCCGGCAGCCGCTTCGACCGCTCCCGCACCCAGTCGAGCAGCTCCCCGCCCCGTCCGGCGACCGCCCGCGCCTCCCACATCAGCGCGACGGTCACGAGTACAGGTTCTCCTTGCTGACCTCATGCACATGATCATGCGAGTGATCGTGGGAATGCCCGCGTCCCGGCACATGCGGGTCCGTCACCGGCAGTGACGAGTCCGCCGACAGGTCCCAGTCGGAAGCCGCCCGGTTCCGCGCGACCATCTCCGCGCCCAGCGCGGCCACCATCGCGCCGTTGTCGGTGCACAGCTTCGGCCGCGGCACCCGCAGCCGGATCCCGGCGGCCTCGCAGCGTTCCAGGGCCAGTGCGCGCAGCCGCGAGTTGGCGGCCACGCCACCGCCGATCATGAGGTGGTCGACGCCCTGGTCCTTGCAGGCGCGTACGGCCTTGCGGGTCAGCACGTCCACCACGGCCTCCTGGAAGGACGCGGCCACATCGCGCACCGGCACCTCCTCTCCCGCCGCCCGTTTGGCCTCGATCCAACGGGCCACGGCGGTCTTCAGACCGGAGAAGGAGAAGTCGTACGCCGGGTCGCGCGGCCCGGTGAGCCCGCGCGGGAACGCGATCGCACGCGGGTCGCCCTCCGTCGCGTACCGGTCGATGACCGGGCCGCCCGGGAAGCCGAGGTTCAGCACCCGCGCGATCTTGTCGAAGGCCTCGCCCGCCGCGTCATCGATGGTCGCGCCCATCGGCCGTACGTCGGACGTGATGTCCGTGGAGAGGAGGAGCGAGGAGTGCCCGCCCGATACGAGGAGCGCCATCGTCGGCTCCGGCAGCGCCCCGTGCTCCAGCTGGTCCACGCAGATGTGGGAGGCGAGGTGGTTGACGCCGTACAGCGGCTTGCCCAGCGCGTACGCGTACGCCTTCGCGGCCGAGACCCCGACGAGCAGCGCACCGGCGAGCCCGGGCCCGGCGGTGACCGCGATGCCGTCCAGGTCCTTCGCACTCACCCCCGCCTCCTTCAACGCCCGGTCGATGGTCGGCACCATCGCCTCCAGGTGGGCGCGGGAGGCGACCTCGGGCACGACACCGCCGAAGCGCGCGTGCTCGTCGACGCTGGAGGCGATCGCGTCCGCGAGCAGGGTGGTGCCGCGGACGATGCCGACGCCGGTCTCGTCGCAGGAGGTCTCGATGCCGAGGACGAGTGGTTCGTCAGCCATTGGTCTCGTTTCCTTGTACCGATGTGGAGCCCGCGGCGGGGCCGCTGTCGGATGCCATGTGCAGGCGCATGACCAGGGCGTCGATGTTCCCCGGCTGGTAGTAGCCGCGTCTGAAGCCGATGGGTTCGAAGCCGAAGCGCTCGTACAGCTTCTGTGCGCGGACGTTGTCCACACGGCATTCGAGCATCACCTCGGCGCACTCGAACGCGGTCGCGGCCCGCAAAAGCTCGGTCAGCAGCCGGGCGCCGAGCCCGGTGCCCCACTGATCTCGGGCGACGGCGATCGTCTGTACGTCGCCGAGGTCGCCGGAGGCGGCGAGTCCCGCGTAACCGACGAGCCGATCGCCGTCGGCGGCGACGACATACCGCCGCGTCGCCTCCGCCCCGCGGGAATGGGCCAGCTCGGACCAGAACATCCCGCGCGACCAGGCGTCCTCGGGGAAGAGGTCCTTCTCCAGCTCCAGTACGGGATCGATGTCCCACCAGCGCATCTCGCGCAGCTCGGCCGTCACTTGGGGGTGACCACCTTGTAGTTCTTGGGCACCTGGGCGTCCGGACGCCTGAGATACAGCGGCCGGGGTGCCTCCAGCTCCTCGCCGGCGGCGAGCTTCTCCGCGGCCAGGGCGGCCAGCGCGGCCGCCGAGACATGCTCGGGCGCGCGGGCGTCCGGGAACGTGTCGGGGTAGAGCAGCGCGCCCGCGCCGACGGCGGGCAGACCGCCGAGGTCCAGGTCGCCGGGGCGGTCCACGGCGGGGTCCGACACGCGCGTCCGGCGGTCGGCGTAGCGCGCCCAGTAGACCTCCTTGCGCCGGGCGTCCGTCGCCACGACGAAGGGGCCCTCGATGTCGGCCGCGTACGCGAGCCCGTCGAGGGTGCACAGGCCGTGCACGGGCACGCCGAGAGCGAGCCCGAAGGTGTCGGCGGTCATGAGGCCGACGCGCAGCCCCGTGTACGGGCCGGGGCCGACGCCCACGACGATGCCGGTGACGGCGTCCAGGTTGAGGCCTGCCTCGGCGAGCACCCGGTCGACGGCCGGCAGCAGCAGCTCTCCGTGCCGGCGCGCGTCCACCTGGCTCGACGTGGCGATGGCGGACGTGCCGTCGTGCAGGGCGACGGTCACGGCGGGGGTGGCGGTATCCAGAGCGAGCAAGAGCACGCAAACAGCCTACGGCGCCCGAGCCGGACGTACGGCCGCCCAGGTCTCGCGGTCCCCTGCTGCTACCGTCACATCAAAGACGTACGAAGTACGAGAGGTGGGCACACAAGGTGGCTAGGAGCAGCTCGGGATTCGTGGCCGGGCTCACCGTGGCGGCGGTCGCCGCAGTCAGCTTCCTCGCCTACCAGGCGTCCGCGAACGTGCCGGACACCTTGGCCAAACCGCACACGAGCGCATCGCCCAAGGCCTCGGTCTCGAAGGCCCCCCGCGACAAGAAGAACCCGGCGGCGCTGCCCGCCCAGTCCGGCACGGGTGAGCGGGTCGTCTACTCGACGGACGACGACCGCGTCTGGCTGGTCGGCGCGGACAACAAGGTCCAGCACACCTTCAAGGTCACCCCGGGCACGATCGACCCGACGGTCGGCTCCTACGCGGTCACGTCACGCAACCGCGCGGTCACCGGATCGGACGGAGCGCAGATCGAGCACGTCGTACGGTTCGCCCTGGTCGACGGCGTGGCGGTCGGCTTCAGCGCGGCGGTGAACGGCTCGACGGCCGCGCCGGACAGCTCGAAGAAGCTCGGCGGCATCCGCGAGTCCCGCGCGAACGGCAACGCGATGTGGCAGTTCGCGACGATCGGCGTGAAGGTCGTCGTCATCCAGTAGCGGGCTACGCCGCCTCCGGGCGCCGTACGCGCCGCGCCTGCACGGGCTCCGTCGCGCGCGGCGCGGGCTCGCGCGGCGGCCTCGACACCGCCTCGGCCGCGGCGCACGACGCCAGCAGATCCCGCATCGACACCCCGGCCACCACGCACGGCTGCGCCGGCACGTCACGTTCTGAAGCCGACATGGACGCCTCCTGGGGCTTCGGGGGCAAGCGTGGTTAGGTAGACCTAACTACGAACTGATGTCCATGTGACCACGGCCGGGATGCCGAACGCAATATCTTGCCGACGTCTTGTCGGAACGTTCATGAAGAACTGGTCGGAATCTACGAAAGCCCAGGCCGGCATGGCGATGGCCGGGTGACCGGGGCGCGCCGAACCGGTCAGGCCGACAGCACGCTCAGATCGGCCGTCGCCCACCGCTCGCCGAGTCCCGTCAGTGTGACGTGCCGTACCTCGTCCGTGGTGTCCCCGACGGCCCGGTGGATGACGACGTGCAGCCGGTCGTCGGTCAGCTCCTCTACCTTGCCCTCGCCCCACTCCACGACGATCACCGAGTCGGAGAGCGAGACGTCGAGGTCGAGGTCCTCCATCTCGTCCAGCCCACCGCCCAGGCGGTACGCGTCCACGTGGACGAGCGGCGGACCGTCGCCGAGTGAGGGGTGCACCCGCGCGATGACGAAGGTCGGAGAGGTGACCGCGCCCCGGACGCCGAGCCCCTCGCCGAGCCCACGCGTCAGCGTGGTCTTGCCCGCGCCGAGCTCCCCGTTCAGCAGCACGAGGTCGCCCGCGCGCAACAGCTTGGCGAGTCGGCGGCCCAACTCCTGCATCTGTTCGGGGGAGTTGATGGTGATCTGCACGCTGACGCCGTCCTGCGCGGGCTCAGCCGGGTTGTGCGGTGCTGCTGGTGCTTCCATAGCCACCCACGGTAGCCCCTGCCGGGACGGCACCCGCGCGCATGAGGAGGTCGGCGAGACGGTCTATGACGACCTCGGGGTGCTCCAGCATCACCAGGTGTCCGGCGTCGGGCACGAGCACCAGCTCGGCGTCCGGCAGCAGGTCGGCAATCGCCTCACTGTGCTCGCTCGGGGTCACCAAGTCCTTCACCCCGGCGAGGACGAGGACGGGCATCTCGGTGAAGTGCGCGAGCGCGGCGGTCTTGTCGTGCTCGGTGAACGCCGGATAGAACTCGGCGACCACGTCGATCGGCGTGCTCTCGATCATCCGCTCGGCGAACCGCTCGACCGCGGGATCGATGTCCCGGGTGGCGAACGAGTACCTCTTGATGACCCCGGCGAACAGATCGGCCGTGGCCCGCCGTCCCCGCTCCACCAGGGCGGCCTGCTGTCCGAGCGCCTTCAGTACGCCGGGGAGCACGCGTCGTACCGCGTTGACGCCCGCGACGGGCAGGCCGAAGTTGACCTCGCCGAGACGCCCCGACGACGTACCGACGAGGGCGACGGCGACGACCCGGTCGCGGATCAGCTCGGGGAACTGGTCGGCGAGGGCCATGACGGTCATGCCGCCCATGGAGTGCCCGACCAGCACGATCGGCCCGTCGGGCACCGCCGCGTCGATGACGGCCTTCAGGTCACGCCCGAGCTGATTGATGGTGAGCGGCGTCCCGTCCTCCGTCTGTGCGACGCCGCGCCCGGACCGGCCATGACTGCGCTGGTCCCAGTGCACGGTGCGCACCACACCGCGCAGCGCGGCGCGCTGGAAGTGCCAGGAGTCCTGGTTGAGACAGTAGCCGTGGCTGAAGACGACGGTGACGGGGACCGGCGCCTTGCGGCCGAAGAGCCGGCGGCGGCGCGGGGCGAGCGGGGCTTCCGGCTCGGCGTCGTCGATCTCGTAGTACAGCTCGGAGCCGTCATCGGCGTACGCCTTGCCGGGGATGCCGCGCAGCGAGCCGTACGGGCCCGCCGAGTCGAGGGCGAGGCGGGCCTTCTGGCGCATGCCGCGACCCACTGTGAGCCGCTCTATGGCGACTCCTGCGGCGGCGCCCGCCGCGACCACGCCTATCGCGGCGCCCACGACACCGGCCTTGCGCCAGTTCCCGGCGGAGGCGGCGGCCGCCGAGGCCGCACTCGCGACGACCTCCGCGCTGCTCTCGCTCACGTCCCGCTCCTCTTCGTTTCTTCGCTCGCCGCCGGGTTCTGCTCTGCCAGGGGGGTGTTACCCGTCTTGTTCCTCGTTCACATTGACGTAGACGCGCGGAACGCGGGTTCCGATCCGGGTGACGATTTCGTAGGCGATCGTGCCCGCCGCCCGGGCCCAGTCCTCGGCGGTCGGCTCGCCGCGGTCGCCCGGGCCGAAGAGAACCGCCTCCGCGCCCGGCGCGGGCTCGTCCCCGCCGAGATCGACGACGAACTGGTCCATCGCGACCCGGCCTGCGACCGTCCGCCACTTGCCGCCGACCAGCACCGGGCCGGTGCCGGAGGCGTGGCGCGGGATGCCGTCCGCATAGCCGACGGGCACGAGGCCGAGGGTGGTGTCGCCGGGCGTGGTGTAGTGATGCCCGTAACTGACGCCGTGGCCGCCCGGAACATGCTTCACCAGCGCGAGCGACGCGCTCAGCGTCATCACCGGGCGCAGCCCGAAGTCGGCCGGGGTGCCCAGCTCGGGGCTCGGAGAGATGCCGTAGACCGCGATGCCCGTGCGAACGAGGTCGAAGTGGGACTCGGGAAGGGTCAGCGTGGCAGGCGAGTTGGCGATGTGCCGGACCTCGGGACGGACGCCCTGTTCCTCGGCGTACGCCACCATCTCGCGGAATCGGGTGAGTTGGGCCTGGGTGGAGGGGTGACCGGGCTCGTCGGCACAGGCGAAGTGCGACCAGAGACCGGTGAGGGTGATGAGCCCCCGGGCCTCGGCGCTCAGCGCCTCCCCGACGAGTTCGGGCCAGTCGGCGGGCTGACAGCCGCTCCGCCCGAGGCCGGTGTCGGCCTTGAGCTGGACGCGGGCGGGCGCGGAGGCGTCCCGGGCTGCCTGCACCACCTCCCGCAGCGCCCACATGCCACTCACCGACACGTCGAGATCGGCCTCGATGGCCTGCTTCCACGGGCCGCCGGGGGTCCAGAGCCAGCACATGATCCGCCCTTCGAGTCCGGCCGCTCGCAGTGCGAGGGCCTCCTCGGGGGTCGCGGTGCCGAGCCAGGTGGCGCCTGCCTCGCGCGCCGCGCGGGCACACGGCACCGCCCCGTGGCCGTACGCGTCGGACTTGACCACGGCCATCACGGCCGCGGACGGCGCGTGGGCGCGCAGGGTCCGCACGTTGGCCCGCAGGGCTGCCAGGTCGATCTCGGCGCGGGCGCGCAAGGGTGCTGTCTCGTTCATCGCGCCCTCAGTCTCTCAGAGGGGGCTGACAGCGCCCCGGGGCCGGTACCGGTAGGGGGCCGTCTGGCCGTCCGGCATCAGGTGCCTGCCCTGCGTCCCCACACGTACACGTGGTCGCCCGTCTTCGTGACGCTCCACAGTTTGCGGGCGTCGGCGAGGCGCAGATTGATGCATCCCCACGAGCCGTTGGGGTCGTAGACGCTGCCGTAGATGGCGTGAAAGGCCTGTCCGCCACTGAAGAACTGGCTGTACGGCATGGGGCTGTTGTAGAGCGTCGACCAATGGTTCTTGTGCTTCCAGTAGATCTTGAACCAGCCCGTGCGGGTCCGGTATCCGGCCCGCCCGCTCCGCATCGGCACCGGCCCCCACAGCACCTTCTTCCCCTTCTGCGCCCAGGTGAGCTGGCGTTTCAGGTCCACACAGACGACGCGGTACGACCGGACGGGGCACTTTCCGGCCGCGTTCGGGTTCTTCCTCGCCGAGAGCAGCTGCATATGGGCCCAGGTGACGGGTCCGGCGTACCCGGAATTCGGCTTGATCCCATATTTCGTCTGAAACGACCGAATTGCAGCACAATCGGCGGCGGACTGCTTCCCGTCCACCTTCCGCTTCAGCCAGCGCTCCACCTGCCGCTGATAAGGCCCCGTCCGCTTGCTGCACGTCACGGCCTTGACCGCGGCGGCGTCGCTGAGCGGTACGTACTCGATGAGCACATCCGTTCCGGCCGGCGCGTTCCGTGGCTCAACAGCGTCCTCCGCGGCCGTGGGGGTGTACACCCTCGGCGCGAGCATCTGGTCCGGCGTGTCGATCTGCCACGGCTGATGGGGGCCCGGAGGCACGCCGGGCACCAGCTCGCTCCCCGGTCCGGGAGCGGGGGGACCGCTCGCCGCGAGGGCACTCTCAACGGGCAACACGGCCAACAGCGCGAGCACCACCGCCGCGCCCCGGCACCTCATATGTCCGATCATCATGCAATCAGCCATACGCAACGGATCGCCGGTTCCGCCTGAGCCGCGCGGACCGGGTCCCCCATTCGGCCAAGGCTTTGTTTCGCCCCGCCGCCCCTGAAGGGGCGCGGGGAACTGCGCGACGAGCCCCCACCGTCCCGCGGCCAAAAGACAAACCAGGGGGTCTTGGGGCGCAGCCCCCAGGTACGGGACGGGTAGAGGCAGCGGGGGCGAAACCCTCCCGGCGTTCAGTCGCGGACGTCGCGCCACGCGTCCGGGATGGCGGAGGCCACGTCATGGGCTCCGGCAGGCGCCCCGTCCGCGGCGAACCGCCCCGCGAGCCCATGGAGGTACGCGGCAACGCTCCCCGCGTCCAACGCGGACAGCCCGGCCGCGAGCAGCGAGCCGGCCAGCCCGGACAGCACGTCCCCACTCCCCGCGGTGGCCAGCCAGGCCGTCCCCGTGGAGTTCACCCGCACAGCCCCGCCCCCCGCATCGGCCACCAGCGTCGTCGCCCCCTTGAGCAACACCGTCGCCCCGTACAGCCCCGCCAATTCCCGCACGGAAGCCAGCCGGGCCCCCTCGACGGCCTCCCGCGAAACCCCGAGCAGCGCGGCGGCCTCCCCGGCGTGCGGGGTCATCAACGTGGGCGCACTCCGCGCCCGTACGGCGTCCCGGTCCGCGAGCCGCAACCCGTCCGCGTCCACCAGCACCGGCACCTCCGCCGCGAGCACCTCCGCGACAGCCGACGCGTCGTCCCCGGCCCCGGGTCCCACGACCCACGCCTGAACCCGTCCGGCCCGCGCGGGCCCCTGGCCGGAGACGAGGGTCTCCGGAAAGCGCGCGATCACCGCGTCCGCCGCGGGTCCGACGTACCGCACGGCTCCCGCCCCACCCCGCAGCGCACCGGACACGGCGAGCACCGCCGCCCCGGGATAGCGCGCGGACCCGGCGGCGATCCCGACGACACCGCGCCGGTACTTGTCGCTCTCCGCCCCGGGCACCGGCAGCCGCGCTGCTACGTCCGCGTGCTGCAGTGCCTCCAGCTCGGCCTCGGCGGGCAGTTCGAGCCCGATGTCGACGAGGCGTACGGAACCGGCGTATCCGCGGGCCGGATCGATGAGCAGCCCCGGTTTGTGCGTCCCGAACGTCACTGTGAGATCGGCGCGCACCGCCGCGCCGAGGACCTCCCCGGTGTCCGCCTCGATACCGCTCGGCAGATCGACGGCGACCACGGCGGCACGGGAGTCCGCGGCGAACTCGGCCAACGGCGCGGCGTCCGGCCGCAGCCCGCCCTTGCCGCCGATCCCGACGATGCCGTCGACGACCAGGTCGGCGCGCCGGATGAGGCGCTCGGCGGCAGCGGGGGCCGCCGAGGTACCCCCCGCCCGCCGCAGCGCCGCCAGCCCCCCGGCATGCGTCCGTTCGGGGGCGAGCAGCACCGCGGTGACGCCCGCGCCGCGGCGGGCGAGGCGCGCCCCCGCGTAGAGGGCGTCGCCGCCGTTGTCACCGCTGCCGACGAGCAGCACGACCCGGCTGGCATACACCCGTCCCAGCAACTCCGCGCAGGCCGCTGCCAGTCCGGCGGCCGCGCGCTGCATCAATGCCCCCTCGGGAAGCCGCGCCATCAGCTCCCGCTCGGCTGTTCTTACGCTCTCCACGCTGTACGCAGTACGCATACCGCCGAGTCTCCCGTACCGACGCCCGCCGTGCGCTCGAAGCCCGGGCACGGCGCCCCGCGTCGACCTACCCCTCCGCCACCACCACCGCCGAAGCCACCCCCGCGTCATGACTGAGCGACACGTGCCAGGAGCGCACGCCCAGTTCGGCTGCCCGGGCCGCCACCGTGCCCTTCACCCGCAGCCGTGGCTGACCGCTGTCCTCGACGTAGACCTCGGCGTCGGTCCAGTACAGACCCGCCGGGGCGCCCAGCGCCTTGGCCAGCGCCTCCTTCGCGGCGAAGCGCGCGGCCAGGGACGCGATGCCCCGGCGCTCGCCGCTCGCCAGGTACAACTCCTCTTCGAGGAAAACTCGTTCGGCCAGTCCGGGCGTGCGCTCCAGCGACGCCCGGAACCGGTCGATCTCGGCCACGTCGATACCGACCCCGATGATGCTCATGCCTCGCACCCTAAGGGGCGGGGCACCGGAGCCCGTTCGCACGACGGGAAAATGCCACCCCCCTGCCGGCCTGCGGCGACTTCACACCGAGCGCACAGGCACCGGGAGGCCTGCCGGTGCGGGGCACATCCACGTACGCCATGGGGCGGAGGCATGACCAGCGGCCGGGGCGTCCACTGGGCGGGCCTCACCGTCGCCCCGCAGTACTCCTCGTCCTCCGTCGCCGGCAACCCGCAAGCGCCCGAAGGCTCCCGCGCCGCCGCGCGCCCCGGGCACCTGGGCCCCGACGGCCCTCTTCTGCCTTCTGGTCGCACCGGCCGGGCCTGGCCGGCACTCGGCGTGTACCTCGCCACGGACCGGATCGGCGAGTCGGCGGTACGGAGCCCGCAGCTGCGGACTGTCCAGCTACAGCGAGCTGGGCACCTGGAGCCTCACCCCCGACCAGGTCCGGCGGGGCCGGCGGGGCCGGCCGGCCCCGCCTCACTCCACGGTGACCGACTTCGCCAGGTTCCGAGGCTGATCCACCTCGTTCCCCCGAGCCGTCGCCAGCTCGCAGGCGAACACCTGCAAGGGGACCGTCGACACCAGCGGCTGGAGGAGGGTGGGCGTCGCCGGGATGCGGATCAGGTGATCGGCGTACGGCACGACCGCCTCGTCACCCTCCTCCGCGATGACGATGGTGCGGGCGCCCCGCGCCCGGATCTCCTGGATGTTGGACACGATCTTGTCGTGCAGGACCGAGCGGCCACGCGGGGACGGCACCACGACCACCACCGGCAGGTCCTCTTCGATCAGCGCGATCGGACCGTGCTTCAGCTCGCCCGCCGCGAAGCCCTCGGCGTGCATGTACGCCAGTTCCTTCAGCTTGAGGGCGCCTTCGAGCGCGACCGGGTAGCCCACGTGCCGCCCGAGGAACAGCACGGTGTTCTTGTCGGCCAGGGAGCGCGCCAGCTCCCGTACCGGCTCCATGGTCTCCAGGACCCGCTCGACCTCCCGGGAGATCCGGGACAGCTCACGGATGACGGCCTGGATCTCGTCGCCCCACTTGGTGCCGCGGACCTGGCCCAGATACAGGGCGACCAGATAGCAGGCGACCAGCTGCGTCAGGAACGCCTTCGTGGACGCGACCGCGACCTCCGGGCCCGCATGCGTGTACAGCACCGCGTCCGACTCGCGCGGGATCGTCGAGCCGTTCGTGTTGCAGATGGCCAGCACCTTGGAGCCCTGCTCGCGGGCGTGCCGCAGCGCCATCAGCGTGTCCATGGTCTCGCCGGACTGCGAGATGGCGATGACGAGGGTGCGCGGGTCGAGGATCGGGTCCCGGTAGCGGAACTCGCTCGCCAGCTCCACCTCGCACGGAATCCGCGTCCAGTGCTCGATGGCGTACTTGGCGATCAGCCCGGCATGGAAGGCCGTACCGCAAGCCACGATGACGACCTTGTCGACCTCGCGCAGCACCGACACCGGGATGCGCACCTCGTCCAGCGTCAGCGAGCCGGACGCGTCGATACGGCCGAGGAGCGTATCGGCGACAGCCTTGGGCTGCTCGGCGATCTCCTTGAGCATGAAGTAGTCGTAACCGCCCTTTTCGGCCGCCGAAGCGTCCCAGTCGACGTGGTACGAGCGCACGTCCGCGGGGCGGCCGTCGAAGCCGGTGACCGTCACGCCGTCCCGGCGCAGCTCCACCACCTGGTCCTGGCCCAGCTCGATCGCCGACCGCGTATGGGCGATGAACGCGGCGACGTCCGAGGCGAGAAAGGCCTCGCCCTCCCCGACGCCCACCACGAGCGGCGAGTTCCGGCGCGCTCCGACCACCACATCCGGATCGTCGGCGTGCACCGCGACCAGCGTGAACGCACCCTCCAGCCGCCGGCACACCAGCCGCATCGCCTCCGCCAGGTCGGCGCAGGACGAGAACTCCTCGGCGAGCAGATGCGCGACCACCTCGGTGTCCGTCTCGGAGACCAGGTCGTGTCCCCGCTCGGCCAACTCGGCGCGCAGCAGGGCGAAGTTCTCGATGATCCCGTTGTGGACGACGGCGACCCGGCCCGCGTTGTCCAGATGCGGATGCGCGTTGGCGTCGGTGGGGCCGCCGTGGGTGGCCCAGCGGGTGTGCCCGATGGCCGTCGTTCCGGTCGGCAGCGGCCGGTCGACCAGCTCCTTCTCCAGGTTGACGAGCTTGCCGGCCTTCTTCGCGGCGGCGAGCCCGCCGTCCGCCGGCACGGCGACGCCCGCCGAGTCGTATCCCCGGTACTCCAGCCGCTTCAGTCCGGCCATCACCACATCAAGCGCCGACTGCGACCCCACGTATCCCACGATTCCGCACATGGCCGCAGCCTAAGGGCCCACACCCGCCCGATCCCGGTACTGCGTGCCCGATATCGGAAATTCCAGCCGCCCCCAGGCCCAGGGCTCCGACGCAACCCTGTGTGACCCGGCGTGACGGACCCCACCCCCCATCCCGTCCATACTCCCGTAACAATGGACTGTGATCTCTCCGGTCTCCTCGATATCCCGGAGCGCCCACCGGTCCAGGCCGGAGGCGACTCCCTACGTCGACCTCACCCGTACCGAGTGGAGCGCGCTGCGCGAAAAGACGCCGCTCCCGCTCAACGCGGAGGAGGTCGAGAAGCTGCGCGGTCTGGGCGACGTCATCGACCTCGACGAGGTCCGGGACATCTATCTGCCACTGTCCAGACTGCTCAATCTGTACATCGGCGCCACCGACGGACTCAGAGGCGCCCTGAACACCTTCCTCGGCGAGAAGGGCTCCCAGTCGGGCACCCCGTTCGTCATAGGAGTCGCCGGTTCGGTGGCCGTCGGCAAGTCCACCGTCGCCCGGCTCCTGCAGGCCCTGCTCTCCCGCTGGCCCGAGCACCCGCGCGTCGAGCTGGTCACCACGGACGGCTTCCTGCTGCCCACCAAGGAGCTGGAAGCGCGCGGTCTGATGTCGCGTAAAGGTTTCCCCGAGTCGTACGACCGCCGCGCCCTGACCCGGTTCGTCGCCGACATCAAGGCGGGCAAGGACGAGGTCACCGCCCCCGTCTACTCGCATCTGATCTACGACATCGTCCCTGGCCGACGGCTCACGGTCCGCCGCCCCGACATCCTCATCGTCGAAGGCCTGAACGTGCTGCAGCCGGCCCTGCCCGGCAAGGACGGCCGCACCCGCGTCGGCCTCGCGGACTACTTCGACTTCAGCGTGTACGTCGACGCCCGGCCCGAGGACATCGAGCGCTGGTACCTCAACCGCTTCAAGAAGCTGCGCCAGACCGCCTTCCAGAAGCCCGACTCGTACTTCCGCAGGTACACCCAGGTCTCCGAGGAGGAGGCGCTCGACTACGCCCGCACGACCTGGCGGACCATCAACAAGCCCAATCTGCTGGAGAACGTGGCCCCGACGCGCGGCCGGGCGACCCTCGTCGTGCGCAAGGGCCCCGACCACAAGGTGCAGCGCCTGAGCCTGCGCAAGCTCTGACCATTACCCTGCGGCCATGCTGCATCTGCGCCTGATCACCCCCGCCGACCGCACCGATGACGTCATACGTCTGATCGAGCGGACGGTCGGCACGACCCACCTGGCCGTGCTGCCGGGGGCGGCCCGCAACCCCGTGGGCGATGTCGTCATGTGCGACGTCGCCCGGGAGGCCGGCGACGAACTCCTGACCGGGCTGCAGGAGTTGGGGATCGATCGGAGCGGCTCGATCGCCGTCGAGAACATCGACCTGTCGCTGTCGAAGCGGGCCGACAAGGCGGAGGAGGAAGCACCGGGCGAGGGTGCCGACGCGGTGCTGTGGGAGCACCTGACGGACGCGACGCACGAGGAGTCCACGCTCTCGGTCACCTACGTCGCGTTCATCACGCTGGCCACGATGATCGCGGCCTGCGGTGTGGTCCTCGACAACGCGATCCTGATCGTGGGCGCGATGGCGGTCGGCCCGGAGTTCGGACCGCTGGCCGGGTTCTGCACGGCCCTGGTGCGCCGCGCCCCGCGGCTCGCGTGGCGCTCGCTGACCGCGCTGCTCGTGGGCTTCGCCATCGCGATGCTGGTGACGGTGGCCTTCAGCTACTTCATGGACGCGGTCGGCCTGTTCAGCGACACGCAGCTGGGCGCCCAGCGCCCCAACACCAACTTCATCTACCGGCCCGACTGGTTCTCGTTCGTCGTGGCCGTCCTCGCCGGCTGCGCGGGCACACTGTCCCTGACCTCCGCCAAGTCGGGCGCCCTGGTGGGCGTCGCCATCTCGGTGACCACGGTCCCGGCCGCCGCGAACGCCGCCGTCGCCTTCAGCTACACCGAGTACCACCAGGCGTGGGGCTCCACCGAGCAGCTGCTGCTGAACCTGCTGGGCATCGTGCTGGCCGGCACGCTCACGCTGCTGGCCCAGAAGTGGCTCTGGGCCCGGCAGCGGGAGCGCACCGCAGCACTGAGCCGGTTCTAGTGCCCGGCGGGCAACGTTTGCCTGACGGGGCGAACGTTGCCTGCTGGGGCACTAGGCCCTGTCATCACACTCCCGCCTGCGCCCCGGGCGGACGACGGGAGTGTGACGACAGGACCTAGCCGAGCGCCGACTTCACCGCGTCGGCGAGCCGCCCTGCCACCGACCGCGCATGGTCGATGTCGGCGGCCTCGACCATCACCCGCACGAGCGGCTCGGTGCCCGACGAACGGAGCAACACCCGGCCGGTGGATCCGAGTTCGCGCTCGGCGTCGGCCACTGCGGTGGCCAGCTCGGCCGAGGTCTTCACCCGCGACTTGTCGACGTCGGGCACATTGATCAGCACCTGCGGCAGCCGCTCCATGACCGATGCGAGGTCCTGGAGCGTACGGCCCGTCTGCGCGATCCGGGCCGCCAGCAGCAGACCGGTCAGCGTGCCGTCGCCGGTGGTGGCGTGGTCGAGGATGATGACGTGCCCGGACTGCTCGCCGCCGAGGGCGTAGCCGTGCTCCTTCATCTCCTCCAGGACGTAACGGTCGCCGACCGCCGTCTGGATGAGCGAAAGACCCTCGCGCTCCATGGCGAGCTTGAAGCCCAGGTTGGACATGACGGTCGCGACGACGGTGTCGGAGCGCAGTGCGGAACGCTCCCGCATCGCCAGCGCGAGTACGGCCAGGATCTGGTCGCCGTCCACCTCGGCGCCCGTGTGGTCCACGGCGAGGCAGCGGTCGGCGTCGCCGTCGTGCGCGATGCCGAGGTCGGCGCCGTGTTCGAGGACGGCGGCCTGGAGCTTGGCCAAGTGGGTGGAGCCGCAGCCGTCGTTGATGTTGAGCCCGTCCGGCTCGGCGCCGATCGTGATGATCTCGGCGCCGGCCCGCGTGAAGGCCTCCGGCGAGACCCGGGCGGCTGCGCCGTGTGCCTCGTCGAGGACGACCTTCACCCCGTCCAGGCGGTTCGGCAGGACGCCGACGAGGTGGGCGACGTACTGGTCGAACCCTTCCTCGTACGTGCGCACGCGCCCGACGCCGGCACCGGTGGGCCGGTCCCAGGGAGCGCCGGTGCGGTGCTCCTCGTACACGCCCTCGATCCGGTCCTCCAGCTCGTCGGCGAGCTTGTGGCCGCCGCGGGCGAAGAACTTGATCCCGTTGTCGGGCATGGCGTTGTGGCTGGCGGAGAGCATCACGCCGAGGTCGGCGCCCAGCGCACCGGTGAGGTACGCCACCGCGGGGGTGGGCAGCACACCGACGCGCAGGACGTCCACGCCCGCGCTGGCCAGGCCCGCGACCACGGCGGCCTCCAGGAACTCCCCGGACGCGCGCGGGTCCCGCCCGACCACCGCGACCGGCCGGTGGCCCTCGAACGTGCCCGCCTCGGCCAGTACGTGCGCCGCTGCCACGGAGAGACCGAGCGCGAGCTCGGCCGTCAGATCCGCGTTGGCGACACCGCGCACGCCGTCCGTGCCGAAGAGTCGTCCCACTTGTCCTCCTGAGGAAGCTTCAGAGTTCGGAAGTCATCCGATCACACGAGCCTTTGAGCGCCTTGTGCCGTTATACGCCCATGACTGTGATAAACGAACGCCCCGGCGGCACTGTGGCGTGCCGCCGGGGCGTTCGGACGTACTACGCGTACTGCGACGCGTACGAGCAGGCAGCGAAGATTAACGCTTGCTGTACTGCGGGGCCTTACGGGCCTTCTTGAGACCGGCCTTCTTGCGCTCGACCGCACGGTCGTCGCGCTTGAGGAAGCCGGCCTTCTTCAGGGCGCCGCGGTTGTTGTCCACGTCGGCCTCGTTCAGGGCGCGGGCCACGCCGAGGCGCAGGGCACCGGCCTGACCGGAGACGCCGCCACCCGAGATGCGGGCGATGACGTCGTAGCGGCCGTCGAGCTCGAGCACCTTGAAGGGCTCGTTGACTTCCTGCTGGTGCACCTTGTTGGGGAAGTAGTCCTCAAGGGTGCGACCGTTGATCTTCCACTTGCCGGAGCCCGGGACGATCCGGACGCGGGCAATGGCGTTCTTGCGACGGCCCAGGCCGGCGGCCGGCTGCGGCTCGCCGAAGCGGCCGGCGAGGGACTCCGAGGTGTACTCGCCCTCGACGGGGACCTCGGACTCGGTGGTGTACTGGTCGATGTCGACGAGCTCAGTCTCTTCGACCGGCTGCTCAACGGTGGTCTCGGCCACGATTCTCCTCAGATTCTCTGTGTCTTAGGGGGTGGCCGGAACTACTGCGCGACCTGGGTGATCTCGAACGGCACCGGCTGCTGGGCAGCGTGCGGGTGCTGGTCGCCCGAGTAGACCTTCAGCTTCGAGAGCATCTGACGGCCCAGGGAGTTCTTGGGGAGCATGCCCTTGACGGCCTTCTCGACGGCCTTCTCGGGGTTCTTGTCCAGCAGCTCGTCGTAGCGGACGGAGCGCAGACCACCCGGGTAACCGGAGTGGCGGTACGCCATCTTCTGGGTCCGCTTGTTGCCGGACAGGTGCACCTTGTCCGCGTTGATGATGATGACGAAGTCACCAGCGTCGACGTGGGGGGCAAAGATCGGCTTGTGCTTGCCCCGCAGGAGGGTGGCGGCAGTGGTCGCCAGGCGTCCCAGGACGACGTCCTGGGCGTCGATGACGTGCCACTGGCGAGTGATGTCGCCGGGCTTGGGGCTGTACGTACGCACGGTTCGTAGCCTTCGCTTCTTCAGTGAGTGGGTCCTGACAAGGCCACCACGGACGATCACGACAGCCCTGACCGCACTGCGGTGACGCATACCGCGTGCTGGTCGCTGGTCATCGGCCCCGGTGGACCGGTGTAAGGGCCCCTCACGTGAGAATGAGCAAGCCAATACACATAACGAATCGCTAGCCTACCCGCGCTGCCCCTGAAGGGTCAAAACGCGGGTCGAACCCCTGGGGATGCGGCGCTCCGGGTACCGCCGCGAGGGTCGCTACCGCCGTGGCCACCACCACTGCGGCCATCACCGCCGCGGCCGCTACCGCCGCCGTCGCTTACCGCTGCCGTCGCTCATCGCTGTGGGCAATCGTCCCGCAGCGCGGGACGGGCGGGCACAGCCTGCAGGGCCGGGCGGCTTCCGACACGCCCCAAGGACAGCTCCGGCCGAACGGCTACGGCAGCAGCCAGCACACACAACGTAAGGCAGTCCCGAAAGGCCCGCCGGGTCACCGGCTCCAGCCAGGGCCAGCTGAAACCGGGCACCTGCGGCACCAGCGCAAGCCAGAACCACGGACTCCGGGCGACCGAGCCCGGAAGCGGCACCCCCGCGACCAGCAGCGGCACCACGACCAGCAGATAGTGGTCGTACGACGGCCGGGACACCAAAAACGCCGACAGCATCAGCGTCACGGCGGTCTCGACCAGCCGCAGCGGCCCAGGATCGGCCCGACACCAGCGCCGGTACGCACACCAGACCCCCGCCCCGGCGGCCATGAAGGCGATCGAGGTCGCCACCCCCTGCGGCACCCCGAGCCGTGCCAGCACGGGCCCCGGCGAAGCCTCGTACAGTCGTACGAACCTGTCGTGCCCCCGCAGCAGGAACGGCAGCGTCCGCGTGACAAACCCCGCAGGATCGGGCATCAGCAGCGCCGCCCCGCCGGAGACCACCGCGGGCACCAGGACAAGCGAGCCCAGTCCACGCCACTCCCGGGCGAAGACGAAGAGCAGCGCCACCGGCGCGAGCAGGGGCTTCAGGACGATCGCGGCGCCGATCACCACCCCGGCCGCGACCCACCGCCCCCGTACCGCGCACAGCAACCCCAGCGGCAGCGCGACCGCCGCCGTCACGGTCCAGTTGCCGAGCGTCACCAGATGTCCGAAGGGTGCGAAGCCCAGCGCGAGCCCGGTCAGGCCGAGTACGGCGAAGCGGCTGCGCCACGCGATCCCGTGGATGCGGAGCGCGCAGCCCCAGCCCGCCGCCAGTAGTCCGGTCACCGCCAGCGGCACGAGCACCCGCAGCACGGCCAGTGGCAGCAGCGCCTGCGGCACCGCCGCGAGCACCGCGCCGGGCAGATAGAGGAAGTGCGGGTCGGCATACGGCGAGCCGCCGTCCAGCCAGGTCCGGGCCGCCCGGACGACGATCGCGTTGTCCATCCCGCCGTCCGAGCTCCTGCGCACGACGTTCACGACCGGGACGCACAGCACCAGGGCCAACACCGCCCACGCATGCCAGGACGCCCGTCGCACCAACCACCCGGAGATGTCACTTTTGCCCTCGTTCATGCAGGTCACGCTAGGGGCTCAAGTGCGCTGTGATGCGGAACGGCACCCCCCAACACCCGTCTAAGATGCGGCGCATGAGTTATGGGCAGGGTGGGCAGGGGCAGCCCCCGTGGGATCCCTGGAAGCCGGGTTCTCAGCAGCCTCAATGGGGCAACCAGAGCACCGATCGGACTCCTGACTGGGCAGCACTCGCCGAGGCGTCCGAGTCGCGCAACAAACGGCGCAGGCTGCTGTTCATCGGCGGCGCGGCGCTCGCCACGATCGGGGTCGGCGCGGCCGTCGCCGTGGCCGTGGTGTCCGCGAACGGGAACGGCCAGGCCTCGAATCAGCCGTCCGACCTCCCCGCCACCGCGACCATCCCGAGCGACACCACTGCGCCGGCCCCGTCGTTCGAGCCGACGTCGGCCCCGCCCCCGCTGGACCCGAAGGACTTCATATCCAGCGCGAAGAAGGACAAGGCGCCGCTCAGCCCGGACATCCTCTTCCCCGGTACGCAGCTCACCATGGGCGACCGCGTCTACCGCAAGGGTCCGACGGCCGACACGAAGAACTGTGCCTCGGCCACGAAGGGCACCCTCCCGGCGATCCTCACCAAGAACGGCTGCACACGCGTCCTGCGCGTCACCTACACCAAGGACGGTGTCGCGGTGACGGTCGGCGTGGCCGTCTTCGACACCGAGGCGCAGGCGACCAAGGCCAAGGGTGATGCGGACAAGAAGAGCATCGTCACCTCGCTGTCCGGCAACGCCGTCAAGCCCTTCTGCGACTCCGCCGTCTGCCGCTCGACCACCAACTCCTACGGCCGCTACGCCTACTTCACCCTCGCCGGGTTCACCAACGGCAAGGACGTGACGACGAAGGACACCAAGGTCTTCACCAGCGGCGACGACATCGCCGAGTTCGCCTTCCGGCAGATCCGCCGGCGCGGCGAGGCCCAGGCGTCGGCGGCGGCCAACGAGTAGCGGCCCCGGGCGGCGGCCGACGAGGATCGACCGCCGCCGCACGAGGCACTACGGGATACGGGACTACTGGCCTACGCCACTGCTTGCTGCCGCGCTGCGTGTTGCTCCGCTACGCGGCTCCCCCGCTTGTTACCGCCCTACTTGTGCTTCATCCGCAGGCGGATCGGCACCACCGCCGACTCCAGCTGCGTACGCAGCGTCATCTTGGAGACCCCCTCGGTCCGCTCCTCGAAGCGGATCGGGATCTCCACGGCGCTGTGTCCGGCGCGCACCGCCTTGTACTTGAGCTCGACCTGGAAGCTGTAGCCGGCGCTGTCGAGCGTTGCCAGGTCGACATCGCCCAGGGTCGCGGCCGACCAGAGGTTGAACCCGGCCGTGATGTCCCGGATCTTGGTGCCGAGCACGGCACGGGCGTAGCCGTTCGCGAAGCGCGAGAGCAGCACCCGGTGCACACCCCAGTCCTCGTCGAGCGAGCCGCCCTCGACATACCGGCTGCCGATGACGAGTCCCACGCCGGTGGCCACGGCCGTGCCGAGCATCCTGGGCACGGCGTCCACGGGATGGCTGCCGTCGGCGTCCATCTGCACGACGTACGCGGCGCCCTCTTCGAGAGCGGCGCTCATCCCGGCCGTGTACGCCCTTCCCAGACCGTCCTTCTCGGTCCGGTGCAGCACGCTCATCCGGCGCCGCCCGTCGGCGTTGTACTTCTCCGCGAGCTCCTCCGCGATCCGCCCGGTGCCGTCCGGGCTGGAGTCGTCCACGATCTTCAAGTGCAGCCCGGCGAGCGGCAGTTGGAGGACGGCCTCGGCCATCCGGGGCAGATTCGCCGCCTCGTTGTACGTCGGCATCACCACGGTGACCGCCACGTCCGCCCCCACGTCGTACGTCATGCTCTACTTCCCCTCCCCTGCGGGCGCGGGTCGTCCCCGCGCCCGGAATTGCCGGCCCGCCGCGGTCCAGCGGTCCGCGCCGAGCACCCCTCTGCCGTCCACGATCCGTGGACGGGACACCAGTGACACAAGCGGCCCGGGGTCCAGTTCACGGAACCGCGGCCACTCGGTCAGATGCAGCATGAGGGCGGCCCGTTGCAGCGCTTCCTCGGGCGAGACCGCGTACCCGAGGAGCGGATGCGCCTTGCGGGGGCTGCCCATCGCCTCGGGGTCGTAGACCGTGAAATGCCGCATAATGCTGGAAATCCCACGACCCAAAGGTCGTTCAGCAGCAACCCGCCCCGGGCAGCGAACGCTTGTTCCGCGCCTCCTTGTTCCGCGCGGCCAGCAACTCGTCGGCGGGGTAACCGACTTCTTCCAGCGTGAGTCCGTGCGGCCGTACGACATGAACCGCCGAATCCCGTACGCCGGCGGCCAGTACCTTCCCGGGCCAATCGGGCCCGCGGTGCCCGTCCCCGACGAACAGCAGGGCGCCGATCAGCGAGCGCACCATGTTGTGGCAGAAGGCGTCGGCACGGACGGTGGCGGTGATGATCCCGTCGTCACCGCGTACGAGGCTCAGCTCCTGGAGCGTACGAATGGTCGTCGCGCCCTCGCGCTTCTTGCAGTAGGCGGCGAAGTCGTGCTCCCCGACGAGCCGTTGAGCGGCCTCGTTCATGGCATCGACGTCCAACGGCCAGTCGTGCCACAGGACATGATGGCGCAGCAGCGGGTCCACACCACCGGGGTTGTCGGTGACGCGGTAGGCGTACCGCCGCCAGATCGCTGAGAAGCGCGCGTTGAACCCTTCGGGCGCCTCGGTCAGGGACCACACCCGGACGTCCTTCGACAGCCGCCCGGCCAGCCGCTTCAGCAGCTTCTCCTGATGCTCGGCCCACAGCTCGACCGGCAGATCGACATGCGCCACCTGCCCCCGCGCATGGACGCCGGCATCGGTCCGCCCGGCCACGGTCAGCTCGTACGTCGTCTCCTTCGACCGCGTCACCGTTCGCAGAGCATCCTCGATCTCCGCCTGCACGGTCCGCTGCCCCCTGGCCTGCTTGGCCCACCCGGAGAACTCGCTCCCATCGTAGGAAAGGTCCATCCGCACACGCACAAACCCGGGCTGCACTTCGTCACTCACACCTAGATCCTCTCAGGCCATCACGCCCACCGACCGTGGGCAGCGGCCGGCCGCACCCTCACAGGCTGTGGGCAAACGCGAAAGCGGGCCCGCCCCGCAGGGGCGGACCCGCTCACCGCAAGGCAGAGCCTCAGGCGTCCTTGGACTCGTCGCCCTCGGCCGCGGCCGGAGCCGCGTCCTCGACGACCTCGGCCGGAGCCTCGGTCTTGGCCTCTGCGGCCGGAGCCTCGGCGTCCTTCGCGGCACGCTTGGTCGCCGCCTCGGCCTCACCGGTGGCCTGCTGGGCCACGGTCAGGGCCTCCACCAGCTCGATGACAGCCATGGGCGCGTTGTCGCCACGGCGGTTACCGATCTTGGTGATACGGGTGTAACCACCCGGGCGGTTCTCGTAGCGCGGGCCGATCTCGGTGAAGAGCGTGTGCACGATGCTCTTGTCCGTGATCACCGCGAGCACCTGACGGCGGTTGTGAAGGTCACCCTTCTTCGCCTTGGTGACCAGACGCTCCGCGTACGGGCGCAGGCGACGGGCCTTCGCCTCGGTGGTGGTGATGCGGCCGTGCTCGAAGAGCGACTTCGCGAGGTTCGCGAGGAGCAGCTTCTCGTGCGCGGCGCTGCCGCCCAGACGGGCACCCTTGGTGGGCTTCGGCATGGTGTTTCTCCTAGGTGTCTGCCCCGGCCGTATCAGGTACCGAGGTCAGTGTCCGAGCGGGCGATTGCCCGTCGGAGATCCGGGGCCCCGAAGGGCCCCGGAGGACGGGAGCCGTCCCAGTACCGGGATCAGTACTGCTCGGTCTCCACGAAACCGGCGTCCGCGTCGTCGTCGGCGCCGAAGGCGTCGGCAGCGGCCGTCGGGTCGAATCCGGGCGGGCTGTCCTTGAGGGCCAGGCCCATGCCGGCCAGCTTCGCCTTGA
Organism: Streptomyces sp. NPDC050564; assembly: GCF_044457265.1. Classification (NCBI taxonomy): domain Bacteria; kingdom Bacillati; phylum Actinomycetota; class Actinomycetes; order Kitasatosporales; family Streptomycetaceae; genus Streptomyces; species Streptomyces sp. NPDC050564. The sequence continues at coordinate 275,165 of NZ_JBITGS010000004.1, forward strand.
CCTCGTCGATGGACTTCGCACCGAAGTTGCGGATGTCCAGGAGGTCGGCCTCGGAGCGGGCGACGAGCTCACCCACGGAGTGGATGCCCTCACGCTTGAGGCAGTTGTAGGAGCGGACCGTGAGCTCCAGCTCCTCGATCGGCAGCGCGAGGTCGGCGGCAAGGGCGGCGTCCGTGGGGGACGGGCCCATGTCGATGCCCTCGGCGTCGATGTTGAGCTCGCGGGCCAGACCGAACAGCTCGACCAGGGTCTTACCGGCCGACGCCATGGCGTCACGCGGACGCATGGCCTGCTTGGTCTCGACGTCGACGATCAGCTTGTCGAAGTCGGTGCGCTGCTCGACACGGGTCGCCTCGACCTTGTACGTGACCTTCAGCACCGGCGAGTAGATCGAGTCGACCGGGATGCGCCCGATCTCCTGACCGACCTGCTTGTTCTGAACGGCGGAGACGTAGCCGCGACCGCGCTCGACGGTCAGCTCCATCTCCAGCTTGCCCTTGCCGTTGAGCGTGGCGAGGACGAGGTCGGGGTTGTGCACCTCGACACCGGCCGGGGGCGCGATGTCGGCGGCGGTCACGAGACCCGGGCCCTGCTTGCGCAGGTACATCACGACGGGCTCGTCGTGCTCCGAGGAGACGACCAGCTGCTTGATGTTGAGGATCAGGTCGGTGACGTCCTCCTTGACGCCCGGCACGGTGGTGAACTCGTGCAGAACGCCGTCGATGCGGATGGACGTGACCGCCGCACCCGGGATCGAGGAGAGGAGCGTACGACGCAGGGAGTTGCCGAGGGTGTAACCGAAGCCCGGCTCCAGCGGCTCGATCACGAACCGGGAGCGGAACTCGTCGACGACCTCTTCGGTCAACGAGGGACGCTGAGCGATCAGCATGTGTGGATCAGATCCTTCTTTCGTGGACGCCCGCTATTTGACGCCCGACGGAACCGCACGTTTCACAGTGCGGGTATTGCAAGGGTACGGGCGGCACCGCTCCGAAGAGCCGTACCGCCCGAAACCTCAAGACAACCGAGCCTCAGACGCGGCGGCGCTTGGGCGGACGGCAGCCATTGTGCGGGGTGGGGGTGACGTCCTGAATGGAGCCGACCTCGAGGCCAGTGGCCTGGAGGGAGCGGATCGCGGTCTCGCGACCGGAGCCCGGGCCCTTCACGAAGACGTCAACCTTGCGCATGCCGTGCTCCTGCGCGCGGCGGGCGGCCGACTCGGCGGCCATCTGCGCGGCGAAGGGGGTGGACTTGCGCGAGCCCTTGAAGCCGACGTGGCCGGCGGAGGCCCAGGAGATCACGTTGCCCGAGGGGTCCGTGATCGAGACGATCGTGTTGTTGAACGTGCTCTTGATGTGAGCGTGCCCGTGAGCGACGTTCTTCTTTTCCTTGCGGCGCACCTTCTTGGCAGCGCCCTGACGACCCTTGGGGGGCATCTATTACTCCTACGGGGAGGTGGTCGGTCCTACAGCGAAGACCGCTTGTATGCGGCGCTCCGGGGCAGACCCGGAAAATCCGCAGCGTCCGCTGAGGACTACTTCTTGCCCGGCTTCTTCTTACCGGCGATGGCGCGACGCGGGCCCTTGCGGGTACGAGCGTTCGTGCTGGTGCGCTGACCGTGGACGGGCAGGCCACGACGGTGGCGCAGACCCTGGTAGCAGCCGATCTCGACCTTGCGGCGGATGTCGGCCTGAATCTCACGACGGAGGTCACCCTCGGTCTTCAGATTGGCGTCCACGTACTCGCGGATCTTGACCAGCTCCTCCTCGGAGAGGTCACGAACGCGGGTGTTCGGGTTCACGCCGGTCTCGGCCAGCGTCTGCTGGGAAAGGGTCCGGCCGATGCCGAACACATAGGTGAGGGCGACCTCCACACGCTTGTCGCGCGGGATGTCAACACCGGAAACGCGTGCCATTCAATGGCTCCAGTTGTCGTTCGGAGGTCTTCCGCAGAACCGGATCCCGCCCGCCGTCCTCTTCTCTTGCGAAGATCGAAGATTCGGTACGAACCGGGTCCCCGGCCTCCGACCGGGGGTGTCAGGCCTGATGAGACTCAGCCCTGGATTCTGCGTATGAACATGTACTGCTTGCGTCGCGCGAATATCTGCGGATGCAGAAGGTTCGGTCGTGCGTCAGCCCTGGCGCTGCTTGTGGCGCGGGTTTTCGCAGATGACCATGACCCGGCCGTGACGGCGGATCACCCTGCACTTGTCGCAGATCTTCTTGACGCTCGGCTTGACCTTCATTAGGTGAGGTTCTCCGGGTCAGTGCCACCCCCCGCGTCCCGGAACCGGGAGCACGGAGCAAAGGCAAGATCTACTTGTACCGGTAGACGATCCGGCCACGCGTCAGGTCGTACGGAGACAACTCCACCACGACCCGGTCGTCAGGGAGGATGCGGATGTAGTGCATACGCATCTTGCCGCTGATGTGTGCCAGGACCTGGTGGCCGTTCTGGAGCTCGACCTTGAACATGGCGTTCGGAAGAGACTCGACGACAGTGCCCTCGATCTCGATGGCACCTTGCTTCTTGGCCACGCTTCGCCCTTCGAATCGACTACCTTGATCGACTCCGCACGAGCGCATGCAGGCATGCGGGTGCACGAGAGCCGACGAGTCAGTCTACGTCAGAGCCCCCGGAAAGACGAATTCTCCCGGTCCCCTTCGCCTCTCATGACGATGCCCCACCCATCGACGCGGTATGCGCGATGGGCGGGGCAGGCTGTCCACCGGGTCGGCTAGTTGTGCACCGTCACACAGGCGGTTCCGTTGGACGCCGTGCCGTCCACGAAGGCCTGGCCGCAGACGTCCGTACCGTTCGGCCAGTTCTTGTTGATCGGCACCTTGTAGTAGGTCTGCCGGGTGACGTTGTTGTAGTAGGTGGTGAGCGGCGACCACTTCACGTAGTGCGCCTTCTCCGCGTAGATCTTGAACTTGCCGTGGAAGACCTCGTCCCCCGAGTAGGCCTTGATCCAGTTCACGTGGAGCCCCGAACCATCAACGTGAACACAGGCCGACGAGTGACATCCATTCGCGGACGGGAAGGCAGGTGCGCCGCCACCAGCGTGAGAGCGAACGCCCCCGCGGTAACGATCGAACTCAAGATCGATTAGGGCGGCCCTTTTACCCGTCCTTGATCACATACGTGCGTCAGTTCGCCAGCGGATCGGGAGCCGCGGTGACCCCGTACTCGGCGAGCTTTGCCCTGCCGCCGTCCGGAGCCGTCAGCACGAGCGGGCCCTGTTCGGTCAGGGCGACCGAGTGCTCCCAGTGGGAGGACCAGGTGCCGTCGGTCGTGATGACCGTCCAGTCGTCCTCGAGGACCTCGGTCTTCGGCGTGCCCAAGGACACCATCGGCTCGATGGCCAGGCAGAAGCCGGGGACCAACTTGGGGCCCTTACCGCGCTTGCGCTCGACGTAGTTCAGCAGATGCGGGTCCATGTGCATCTCGGTGCCGATGCCGTGGCCGCCGTAGTCCTCGACGATCCCGTAGCGCCCGCCGCCGGGCTTCGGCTGACGGCGGATGTAAGTCTCGATGGCACGGGAGACGTCGACAAGCCGGTTGCCCTGCTTCATCGCCGCGATGCCGGCCCACATCGACTCCTCGGTCACCCGGGAGAGCTCGATCAGCTCCGGAGCGTGACCGGAGCCCACGAACGCCGTGTACGCCGCGTCCCCGTGCCAGCCGTCCACGATGGCGCCGCAGTCGATGGAGATGATGTCGCCGTCCTTAAGGACGACCTCGTCGCTCGGGATGCCGTGGACGACGACCTCGTTGGGCGAGGTGCAGATGGTCGCCGGGAAACCGCCGTACCCCAGGAAGTTCGACTTCGCCCCGTGCTCGGCGAGCACCTTGCGCGCGACCTCGTCCAGGTCCTTGGTCGTGGCGCCGGGCACGGCCGCCTCACGCGTGGCCGCATGGATGGCAGCGACGACCAGCCCGGCCTCACGCATCTTGGCGATCTGCTCGGGGGTTTTGATCTGCACCATGGCGGCTGCGGCCTTTCTGGACCGGGAGTACGGACTTCTCCAACGATACGGGGGACGGCACCGGCCCCGCGGCGCGAGGCGGACGCGCGGTCACGGGCGAGGGTGGCGGGCACGGGCCGAGGGACCCGGCTCACACTTCGGCCGCGGCACCCTCCCGGGGTGCCGCGGCCGGAGCGACGTACAGCTACTGCCTACGCGGCCTGGCGCGACAGTGCCTCCATGGCGCGCGCCGTGACCTCTTCCACCTTGCCGAGCGCCGAGATCGTGACCACCAGGCCCTGGGCCTTGTAGTAGTCGATGATCGGCTCGGTCTGCGTGTGGTAGACCTCCAGGCGCTTGCGGACGGTCTCCTCGGAGTCGTCGTCGCGCTGGTACAGCTCGCCGCCGCAGACGTCGCAGACGCCCTCCTTCTTCGGCGCCTTGTAGGCGACGTGGAAGACGTGCGACGAGTCGTTGCGGCAGATGCGGCGGCCAGCGATACGCCGGACCACCTCGTCCTCGGGGACCTCCAGGTCCAGGACCGCGTCCAGCTTCATGCCCTCGGCCTGCAGCATCTCGTCGAGCGCCTCGGCCTGCGAGACGTTGCGCGGGAAGCCGTCGAGGAGGAAGCCGTTCTCCGCGTCGGGCTGCTCCATGCGGTCCTTGGCCATCGCGATGGTGACCTCGTCCGGCACCAGCTCGCCCTTGTCCATGTAGGACTTCGCGAGTTTGCCGAGTTCCGTCTGCTGGCTGATGTTGGCGCGGAACAGGTCGCCCGTGGAGATGTGCGGGATCGACAGGTTCTTGGCGAGGAACGCGGCCTGCGTTCCCTTGCCGGCACCGGGCGGCCCGACGAGGACGATTCGCATCAGCGGAGGAACCCTTCATAATTGCGCTGCTGGAGCTGGCTCTCGATCTGCTTCACCGTCTCGAGCCCGACACCCACGATGATCAGGATGCTCGTGCCACCGAACGGGAAGTTCTGGTTTGCCCCGAAACCAACCAACGCCATCGTCGGCACGAGAGCGATCAGGCCCAGATACAGCGAACCCGGCCAGGTGATCCGGTTGAGTACGTAGCTCAGGTACTCAGCGGTCGGTCGGCCAGCCCGGATGCCCGGGATGAAGCCACCATACTTCTTCATATTGTCGGCGACTTCCTCGGGGTTGAAGGAGATCGCCACGTAGAAGAAGGCGAAGAAGACGATCAGCAGGAAGTACGTGACGATGTAGATCGGGTGATCGCCCTTGGTCAGGTTGTTGCTGACCCAGGTCTTCCAGCCGGAGTTGCCGCCCGCGAACTGGGCCACAAGGCTCGGGATGTAGAGCAGCGAAGAGGCGAAAATCACGGGGATGACACCCGCCTGATTGACCTTCAGCGGGATGTACGTGGACGTTCCGCCGTACGCCCGTCGGCCGATCATGCGCTTCGCGTACTGGACCGGGATCCGCCGCTGGGCCTGCTCGACGAACACGACCAGGCCGACCATGCACAGACCGACCGCGATCACCGTGCCGAACTCGATCCAGCCGTCGGCCAGCTTGCCCTGGAGCTTGACCGTCCACAGCGCGCTCGGGAAGGTCGCGGCGATCGAGATGAACATCAGGATCGACATGCCGTTGCCGATGCCGCGGTCCGTGATGAGCTCGCCCAGCCACATGACGACACAGGTACCGGCCGTCATCGTGATGACCATGGTCATGGTGGCGAAGATCGACTGGTCGGGCACGATCTGGTTCGCCACGGGGCAGCCCTGGAAGAGGGCGCCGCTGCGAGCGGTGGCCACCAGGCCGGTGCCCTGCAGAACCGCGAGGGCGACCGTCAGATAACGGGTGTACTGCGTGATCTTCGCCGTGCCGGCCTGCCCCTCCTTCTTGAGGGCTTCCAGTCGCGGGATGACCACGGTCAGCAGCTGGAGAATGATGCTCGCCGTGATGTACGGCATGATGCCGAGCGCGAAGACAGTGATCTGGAGCAGCGCGCCACCGCTGAACATATTGATCAGACTGAACAGGCCGCGGTTCGAGCTGGCCACATCCATACAGGTCTGGACAGACTTGTAGTCGACGCCTGGGATCGGGATGTGCGTACCGACCCGGAACACCACGATGATGGCGAGCGTGAAGAGCAGCTTCTTGCGCAGGTCGGGCGTCCTGAACGCCCGGGCGAACGCGGTGAGCACGGTGCCTCCTGCGACCCCCGCGCAAGTGCGTCAGAGGTGACGGTCTTGAGGTTCGACGGATAACTGACAGCTAACCAACAGTCAAATGCTGTCCGGAGTTCCCGTGAGGCACACCGGACGAAAATTTGCAGTGCAGGCCACCTTACCGGCGACACTGCCCCCCTTGGAACGACCAACCGGGGATGCCCCATTTGTGGGGCATCCCCGGTCGGGATCGCTCAAGTCATCGAGACGCCTGATGAGGTCAGACGAGCTCGGTGACGGTACCGCCGGCGGCGGTGATCTTCTCCTTGGCGGAGCCGGAGACGGCGTCGACCGTCACCTGCAGCGCCACGGAGATCTCGCCCTGGCCGAGGACCTTGACGAGGCTGTTCTTGCGAACGGCACCCTTGGCGACGAGACCCTCGACGGTGACCTCGCCACCCTCCGGGTACAGCGCGCCCAGCTTGTCGAGGTTCACGACCTGGAACTCGGTCTTGAACGGGTTGCGGAAGCCCTTCAGCTTCGGGAGACGCATGTGGAGGGGCATCTGGCCACCCTCGAAGCGCTCCGGAACCTGGTAGCGGGCCTTCGTGCCCTTGGTACCACGACCGGCCGTCTTACCCTTCGACGCCTCACCACGACCCACACGGGTCTTGGCGGTCTTGGCGCCCGGGGCGGGACGGAGGTTGTGGATCTTGAGCGGGTTGTTCTCCGCCATGATCAGTCGACCTCCTCGACCGTCACGAGGTGGCGGACGGTGTGCACCATGCCGCGGAACTCGGGGCGGTCCTCCTTGACGACCTGCGTGTTGATGCCCTTGAGACCAAGGGAGCGCAGGGTGTCACGGTGGTTCTGCTTGCTGCCGATGTACGACTTCGTCTGCGTGACCTTGAGGCGAGCCATTACGCACCCGCCCCGGCACGTGCACGAAGGAGAGCCGCGGGGGCGACGTCCTCGAGGGGCAGACCACGGCGAGCCGCGATCTCCTCGGGACGCTGCAGACCCTTGAGGGCCGCCACGGTCGCGTGCACGATGTTGATCGCGTTGGATGAGCCGAGCGACTTCGACAGGATGTCGTGAACGCCGGCGCACTCGAGTACTGCACGCACCGGGCCACCGGCGATAACGCCGGTACCGGGGGAAGCAGGCTTGAGCAGGACGACGCCCGCGGCCTTCTCGCCCGTGATCGGGTGCGGGATGGTGCCCTGGATACGGGGGACCTTGAAGAAGTGCTTCTTGGCCTCCTCAACACCCTTGGCGATGGCGGCCGGCACCTCCTTGGCCTTGCCGTAACCGACACCCACGGTGCCGTCACCGTCGCCCACCACGACCAGCGCGGTGAAGCTGAAGCGACGACCACCCTTCACAACCTTGGCGACGCGGTTGATCGCGACAACGCGCTCAACGTACGCGGTCTTCTCGGCGGCAGCAGCGCCGCCGTCACGGCCCTTCCGGTCCCGCCGCTCGCCGCCACCGGCACCGCTTCCACGGCGCTGGGGTCCAGCCATTGGATTACCTCTCTCTGTTTCCGCTAGCTACGGAAGCGGCTCAGAACTTGAGTCCGGCTTCGCGGGCGGCGTCCGCCAGGGCGGCGATGCGCCCGGCGTACTGGTTGCCACCTCGGTCGAATACGACAGCCTCGACGCCGGCGGCCTTGGCACGCTCGGCGACCAGGGCGCCGACCTGCTTGGCCTGCGCGGACTTGTCGGCCTCGCCACCACGGATCGTGGTGTCCAGGGTCGACGCCGACGCCAGGGTGTGACCCTTAACGTCGTCGATGACCTGGGCCACGATGTGGCGGTTCGAGCGCGTCACGACCAGGCGCGGACGCTCAGCCGTACCCGAGATGTGCTTACGGATCCGGATGTGACGACGCTTGATGGCAGCACGCTTGTAAGCGTCGCCCTTAGCAATCTTGACACCGTATGCCATGGCTTACTTACCCGCCTTTCCGACCTTGCGGCGGATGACTTCGCCCTCGTACTTGACGCCCTTGGCCTTGTACGGGTCAGGCTTGCGCAGCTTGCGGATGTTGGCCGCAACCTCGCCGACCTTCTGCTTGTCGATGCCCTCGACCGAGAAACGGGTGGGGGCTTCCACCTTGAAGGTGATGCCCTCGGGGGCCTCGACGGTGATCGGGTGGCTGTAGCCGAGCGAGAACTCCAGGTTGGAGCCCTTCGCCAGGACTCGGTAACCGACACCGCTGATCTCGAGCTTCTTCACGTAACCCTGGGTCACGCCGGTGATCATGTTCGCCACCAGCGTGCGGGACAGGCCGTGGAGGGCCTTGTTCTGACGCTCGTCGTTCGGGCGGGTGACGCTCAGCACGCCGTCCTCGCCCTTAGCGATCTCGATCGGCGCCGCGATGGTGTGGGAGAGGGTGCCCTTGGGGCCCTTCACCTGCACCGTACGGCCGTCGATGGTGACGTCCACGCCGGCGGGAACCGTGATGGGGAGCTTGCCAATACGCGACATAGCTGTTTCCTCCGTTCCCTTCCGCTACCAGACGTAGGCGAGAACTTCTCCGCCTACGCCCTTCTTGCCGGCCTGCTTGTCGGTGAGGAGCCCGTGGGACGTGGAGATGATCGCCACGCCGAGGCCGCCGAGCACCTTCGGCAGGTTGGTGGACTTCGCGTAAACCCGGAGACCGGGCTTGGAGATCCGCTTGATGCCCGCGATGGAGCGCTCACGGTTCGGGCCGAACTTCAGCTCGAGGACGAGGTTCTTGCCGACCTCGGCGTCCTCGACCTTCCAGCCCGTGATGAAGCCCTCCTGCTGGAGGATCTCCGCGATGTGCGACTTGATCTTGCTGTGCGGCATCGACACCGAGTCGTGGTATGCCGAGTTCGCGTTACGCAGACGCGTAAGCATGTCTGCGATCGGATCAGTCATGGTCATGAATTGGCCTTCGGCCTCTCTCGCCGGGGTTTCCTGTATGCGCCATCCCTCTCCCCGCTCAGAGGCGGGACGGGTGCGGTGCGGGGACCTACGGCGTAGTAAGTCGTACGGGCGTCAGGCGCCCAACCCTCCTAGCCTAAGCCATGGAGGGGTGGGCCCCTGACAGTGCCCTTTGCTTACCGAGAGCCTCTGGAATCCCGAATTACGGGGATTACCAGGAGCTCTTGGTCACGCCCGGCAGCTCGCCACGGTGAGCCATCTCACGAAGGCAGACGCGGCACAGGCCGAACTTGCGGTACACGGAGTGCGGACGACCGCAGCGCTGGCAGCGCGTGTAGCCACGCACACCGAACTTGGGCTTACGAGCAGCCTTGGCAATCAGAGCCTTCTTCGCCATCTCGCTTACGCCTCCTTGAAGGGGAAGCCGAGGTGACGGAGAAGGGCACGGCCCTCAGCGTCGTTGGTCGCCGTGGTCACCACGGTGATGTCCATACCCCGGACGCGGTCGATCTTGTCCTGGTCGATCTCGTGGAACATGACCTGCTCCGTGAGACCGAAGGTGTAGTTGCCACGGCCGTCGAACTGCTTGGGGGACAGACCGCGGAAGTCGCGGATGCGCGGCAGCGCGAGCGACAGGGTGCGGTCCAGGAACTCCCACATGCGGTCGCCACGGAGCGTGACGTGGGCACCGATCGGCTGACCCTCACGCAGCTTGAACTGCGCGATGGACTTGCGGGCCTTGGTGATGGCCGGCTTCTGACCGGTGATCGTGGTCAGGTCACGGACGGCACCGTCCATGAGCTTGGAGTCACGGGCGGCGTCGCCGACACCCATGTTGACCACGATCTTGACGAGGCCGGGAATCTGCATGACGTTCTCGTAGGAGAACTCCTCACGCAGCTTGCCCGCGATCTCCTCGCGGTACTTCGTCTTGAGACGCGGAGTGGTGGTGGTCGCCATCAGATGTCCTCACCCGTCCGCTTGGCAACGCGGATCTTGTTGCCCTCGTCGTCGAAGCGGTAACCGACACGCGTGACGACCTTGTTGCCGTCCTTCTCCACGACGAGCTGAACGTTGCTCACGTGAATCGGGGCCTCGGTCGTGACGATGCCGCCGGCCTGCGAACCGCTGGCGGTCGGGCCGGCCTTGGTGTGCTTCTTGACCCGGTTGACACCCTCGACCAGGACGCGCTCGTCGCGCGGGTAAGCGGCAATGACCTTGCCCTGCTTGCCCTTGTCCTTACCGGTGATGACCTGGACCAGGTCGCCCTTCTTGATCTTCATGCTTACAGCACCTCCGGCGCGAGCGAGATGATCTTCATGAACTTCTTCTCGCGCAGCTCACGGCCGACGGGGCCGAAGATACGGGTGCCGCGAGGGTCGCCGTCGTTCTTCAGAATGACGGCGGCGTTCTCGTCGAAGCGGATGTACGAGCCGTCCGGACGGCGGCGCTCCTTGACGGTGCGAACGATGACCGCCTTGACGACGTCACCCTTCTTCACGTTGCCACCGGGGATCGCGTCCTTGACGGTGGCGACGATGACGTCACCGATGCCCGCGTAGCGGCGACCGGAGCCACCGAGCACACGGATGCAAAGGATTTCCTTCGCACCAGTGTTGTCGGCGACACGCAGTCGCGACTCCTGCTGGATCACGTCTATCTCCTGATTGTCTGCCGGTTCCCGGGGCGGGGCCGTCCTTCACGACGGACCCCGCCCCGAGCCTGGCGGAACGAACCTGAGGGATACCCCTCAGGTAATTACTTGGCCTTCTCGAGGATCTCGACGATGCGCCAGCGCTTCGTCGAGGACAGCGGCCGGGTCTCCATCAGGAGGACGCGGTCGCCGACACCGGCGGCGTTCTGCTCGTCGTGGGCCTTGAGCTTGCTCGTACGGCGGATGACCTTGCCGTACAGAGCGTGCTTCACGCGGTCCTCGACAGCGACGACGACGGTCTTGTCCATCTTGTCGCTGACGACGAGACCCTCACGGGTCTTGCGGAAACCGCGCGCCTCGGTCTTCTGCTCAGTCACGTTGCTCTCGCTCATCAGGCGCTCTCCACCGTCTCGATGCCCAGCTCGCGCTCACGCATCAGGGTGTAGATCCGCGCGATGTCCTTACGGACGGCCTTGAGCCGACCGTGGTTCTCGAGCTGACCGGTCGCCGCCTGGAAGCGGAGGTTGAACAGCTCTTCCTTGGCTTCGCGGAGCTTCGCGAGAAGCTCCTCGTCACCCAGTTCGCGCAGCTCGGACGCCTTGGTACCGGCCGACATCACGCTTCACCTGCCTCGCGCTTGACGATCCGGCACTTCATCGGCAGCTTGTGGGCTGCGCGAGTCAGGGCCTCACGGGCGATCTTCTCGTTGGGGTAGGACAGCTCGAACATGACCCGGCCCGGGTGCACGTTCGCGACCCACCACTCGGGCGAACCCTTACCGGAACCCATGCGGGTCTCGGCGGGCTTCTTCGTCAGCGGGCGGTCCGGGTAGATGTTGATCCAGACCTTGCCGCCACGCTTGATGTGGCGGGTCATCGCGATACGAGCCGCCTCGATCTGGCGGTTGGTCACGTACGCCGGCGTGAGGGCCTGGATGCCGTACTCGCCGAACGCAACCGTCGTACCGCCCTTGGCCATACCACGGCGCTTCGGGTGGTGCTGCTTGCGGTGCTTGACCCTACGGGGGATCAGCATGTCGGTCAGGCCTCCGTTCCGGTGCTCTCAGCCGGAGCGGCAGCGGCGGCGGGAGCCTCGGCCTTGGGGGCCTCGGCAGCCGGCGCGGACTGCTGCTGCGGCTTGCGGCCGCGACCGCCACGCTCGCCACCACGGCCACCACGGCCGGCCGGGCGGTCGGCACCGCCACGGGCCGGGCGGTTGCCGGCGCGGGCGGCGGCGTTCTCGGCGCGGACCTCGGCGATGTTCTTGACGTCGCCCTTGTAGATCCAGACCTTCACACCGATACGGCCGAAGGTCGTCTTGGCCTCGAAGAAGCCGTAGTCGACGTTCGCGCGGAGCGTGTGCAGGGGCACACGGCCCTCGCGGTAGAACTCCGAGCGGGACATCTCGGCGCCGCCGAGACGGCCACCGCACTGAATCTTGATGCCCTTGGCGCCCGCCTTCATCGCCGACTGCATGCTCTTACGCATGGCGCGACGGAAGGAGACGCGGGAGGACAGCTGCTCGGCAACGGCCTGAGCAACCAGCTGAGCGTCGGTCTCGGGGTTCTTGACCTCGAGGATGTTCAGCTGGACCTGCTTGCCCGTCAGCTTCTCGAGGTCGCCGCGGATGCGGTCGGCCTCGGCGCCACGGCGGCCGATGACGATGCCGGGACGCGCGGTGTGGATGTCCACCCGCACGCGGTCACGGGTGCGCTCGATCTCAACCTTCGAGATTCCGGCGCGCTCCATGCCGGACGTCATCATCCGACGGATGGCGACGTCTTCCTTGACGTAGTCCTTGTACAGCTTGTCGGCGTACCACCGGGACTTGAAGTCCGTGGTGACACCGAGCCGGAACCCATGCGGGTTAACCTTCTGGCCCATTACCGGGTTCCTTCCTTGCTGCTGACGACCACGGTGATGTGGCTGGTCCGCTTGCGGATCCGGTAGGCGCGGCCCTGGGCACGCGGACGGAACCGCTTCAGGGTCGGGCCCTCGTCGACGTAGGCCTCGGAGATGAAGAGGCTGTCGGCGTCGGTGTGGTCGTAGTTGTGCGCGGCGTTGGCAATGGCGCTGTCAAGCACCTTGCCGACCGGCACGCTCGCGGCCTGCGGGGCGAAACGCAGGACCGCCTGAGCCTCCGTGGCATCCATGCCACGGATAAGGTCCACCACGCGGCGGGCCTTCATGGGCGTAACGCGGATGTACCGCGCCTGGGCCCTGGCTTCCATGGTTGTCCTTCCAGTGTCTGTCATGGTCATTCCACCCCGCGTTAGCGGCGCTTCGACTTCCGGTCGTCCTTGACGTGACCCCGGAAGGTGCGCGTCGGCGAGAACTCGCCGAGCTTGTGGCCGACCATCGACTCGGTGACAAACACCGGAATGTGGGTCTTGCCGTTGTGCACCGCGATCGTGTGGCCGAGCATGGCCGGGATGATCATCGAGCGACGGGACCAGGTCTTGATGACGTTCTTGGTACCGGCTTCGTTCTGAGCGTCCACCTTCTTTACGAGGTGGCCGTCAACGAAGGGTCCCTTCTTGAGACTGCGCGGCATCTAAACCCGCTCCTAGCGCTTCTTGTTCGTCTTGCGGCGGCGGACGATGTACTTGTTCGAAGCCTTCTTCGGCGAACGAGTACGACCCTCCTTCTGACCCCACGGGGAGACCGGGTGGCGACCACCGGAGGTCTTGCCCTCACCACCACCGTGCGGGTGGTCAACCGGGTTCATCGCCACACCGCGGACGGTCGGGCGAACGCCCAGCCAGCGCTTGCGGCCGGCCTTACCCCAGTTGATGTTGCTCTGCTCGGCGTTGCCGACCTCGCCGACGGTGGCGCGGCAGCGCACGTCGACCAGGCGGATCTCACCGGAAGGCATGCGGAGGTGAGCCATCTGGCCCTCCTTCGCGAGCAGCTGCACGGAGGCACCGGCGGAGCGGGCGAACTTGGCACCGCCACCGGGACGGAGCTCGATCGCGTGGATCGTGGTACCGACCGGGATGTTGCGGAGCGCCAGGTTGTTGCCCGGCTTGATGTCGGCCCCAGGACCGTTCTCGACGCGGTCACCCTGCGACAGGTTGCGCGGGGCGAGGATGTAGCGCTTCTCGCCGTCCGCGTAGTGCAGCAGCGCGATGCGCGCGGTGCGGTTGGGGTCGTACTCGATGTGCGCGACCTTCGCCGGCACGCCGTCCTTGTCGTGACGACGGAAGTCGATCACTCGGTAGGCGCGCTTGTGTCCGCCACCCTGGTGGCGAACGGTCACACGACCGGCGTTGTTACGGCCGCCCTTGCTGTGCAGCGGGCGGACCAGCGACTTCTCCGGCGTGGACCGCGTGACCTCGACGAAGTCGGCAACGCTGGAGCCACGACGGCCCGGCGTAGTCGGCTTGTACTTGCGGATTCCCATTTCTCAGTCCTCGTCCGATATTCGGACCAGGGCGCTCCGTTAGGAGGCCTGGCCGAAGATGTCGATACGGTCGCCCTCAGCGAGGGTCACGATCGCGCGCTTGCTGTCCGCACGCTTACCGAAACCGCTCTTGGTGCGCTTGCGCTTGCCCTGGCGGTTGATCGTGTTGACCCCGGTGACCTTGACCGAGAAGACCGCCTGGACGGCCTCCTTGATCTGCGTCTTGTTGGAGCCGGGCGCGACGATGAAGGTGTACTTGCCCTCGTCGAGCAGCGCGTAGCTCTTCTCGGAGACGACCGGCTTGAGGAGCACGTCACGGGGGTCCGTGAAGGACTTGCTCAGCGGCGTCTCGACGGTGTTCTTGCCCTCGGTGGCGTGGCGCTTCGCCTTGGCGACGCGCGCGGCCTTGGCGGCCTTGGCGGCCTTCGAGGCGATGCTCGGGTGACGCGTAGCCATCAGGCTTCGCTCCCTTCGGTGTCAGCGGCCTGGGGGCCAGACACGAAGGACTCGAAAGCGGCCTGGGTGAAGACCACGTCGTCCGAGACGAGAACGTCGTACGTGTTCAGCTGGCCCGGCTCCAGGATGTGGACCTGGGGCAGGTTGCGCGCGGAAAGCAGCGCGGCCTCGTCGGAGCGCTCGATGACCAGGAGCACGTTCTTGCGCTCCGAGATCTTGCCGAGCAGGCCCTTCGCGGCCTTGGTGGAGATCCCACCGTCGACCACGCCGGTGACGACGTGGATGCGGTTGTTGCGGGCCCGGTCGGTGAGGGCGTGGCGCAGGGCCGCGGCCTTCATCTTCTTCGGGGTCCGCTGCGAGTAGTCACGCGGCACGGGACCGTGCACGACGCCACCGCCGGCGAACTGCGGCGCACGGGTCGAACCCTGACGGGCGCGGCCGGTGCCCTTCTGGCGGTAAGGCTTCTTGCCACCACCGCGGACCTCGCCACGACGCTTGACCTTGTGCGTGCCCTGACGGGCAGCGGCCAGCTGCGCAACGACGACCTGGTGAAGCAGCGGGATGCTGATCTTCTCTACGTCGAAGATCTCGGCCGGGAGCTCAACGGTCCCGGCGGTGTCGCCGGAGGGCGACAGAATGTCAATGGTGCTCATAGTCCTCAGGCCCCCTTGGCCGCGGTGCGGACCAGGACGAGGCCGCCGTTCGGACCAGGAACCGCGCCCTTGATAAGGAGCAGGCCCTTCTCCGCGTCAACGGCGTGAACGGTCAGGTTCTGGGTGGTGACCCGCTCGTTGCCCATGCGACCCGCCATGCGGAGGCCCTTGAACACACGGCCCGGGGTGGCGCAGCCACCGATGGAGCCGGGAGAGCGGTGCTTGCGCTGGGTGCCGTGTCCGGCGCCGAGGCCCTTGAAGTTGTGACGCTTCATGACACCGGCGAAGCCCTTGCCCTTGCTCTTGCCGGTCACGTCCACCTTGACGCCGGCCTCGAAGGTCTCGGCGGTGATCTCCTGGCCGAGGGTGTACTCGCTGGCGTCAGCGGTACGGATCTCGACGAGGTGACGACGGGGGGTGACGTCGGCCTTGGCGAAGTGGCCCTTGAGGGGCTTGTTCACCTTGCGCGGGTCGATCTCGCCGAAGGCGATCTGGACCGACTCGTAGCCGTCGGTGTCGTTCGTACGCACCTGGGTGACGACGTTGGGGCCGGCCTTGACGACGGTGACCGGAACAACACGGTTGTTCTCGTCCCACACCTGCGTCATGCCGAGCTTCTCGCCCAGGATGCCCTTGATCTGCTTAGCCATTCTCAGATCACCGATCCCTAGAGCTTGATCTCGATGTCGACACCGGCCGGGAGGTCGAGTCGCATCAGAGAGTCAACGGTCTTGGGCGTCGGGTCGAGGATGTCGATCAGGCGCTTGTGCGTGCGCATCTCGAAGTGCTCGCGCGAGTCCTTGTACTTGTGCGGCGACTTGATGACGCAGTACACGTTCTTCTCAGTGGGCAGCGGCACCGGGCCCGCGACCGACGCACCAGTGCGGGTCACCGTCTCGACGATCTTCTTCGCCGAGGAATCGATGACCTCGTGGTCGTAGGCCTTGAGCCGGATGCGGATCTTCTGTCCCGCCATGGCTACTCAGTAGTCCTTTGTCTCGTAAAACGCTCTGGTACCCAGGGGTCCGCGTCCCTTACCTCCGACCCACGCGGTCGGGCGTGTCGCGCTCCTGCTGACAGAGATATCCGTAGAGGATTTCCCTACCAAGGGACGCGGCTCAGCCCAAAAGACAACCGCAGGACCGGGGGCTGGACACCCACCGGGCGCCTGGTCGGCACCCCGCTGACACTTCCCGGAAGATTCCCGTACGTCCGCCCCAGCGCTGCCTCTCGACAGATTGGGCGACGAGTACTGTGGGACTCGCTTCCAGTCCTCCCGGCGGGAGGCGCGCAGCATCGGCACTCGACCGAGCAACCCCGTTAGTCTGCCATACGGGGCAGGGGGCTGGCCAATCGAGCCGAGGATCGTACCCCGAGGGTGACGCACGTCAAACCGGGGGCGGACCGGATCGGGGACGTCGACCGCAGAAAACGGTTCCCCTGAACGGGCTCAGCCCCGCCACCCCTCAAGCCGGGCCACCGGCCACACAGGGGCCGACCTGCCCAGAAACAGCACCGCCCGGCTCAGGAACGACCGCCCCTTCGGCTCAGCAGCGACGTGCGTCCGGCGCGTGAGCCTACGCCTGGCCTCGGTCATCGACACGGTCGTCGACGCTCAGGATCGTCGCCTGCGCAGCGCCCGCCAGGCACCCCCGACGGCGTCCGCGGACCGCAGCCACCAGCCCTCCAGCCGGTTCCGCACCCGCACCAGCACCCACCGCCGCCTGAGCCACGGCGGCAGATCCCGGAACGGCACGAAGTGCAGCGCGTCATCGATGGTGTCACCGGCCGTACCCACGGGGCCCTCGGCCAGCAGCACCGCGTACAGCTCCGGCGTCAACTCCCCATGGAGCCGGGCCACATGAGCCATCGCGGTGAAGGCGTACGCCCGCTGACGACGGTCCGGCAATCGGATCGCCCGGACGATCCGAGGCGACGCATCCTCCAACGAACAGTTGAGAGCCAGCCCGATCACCGCCGTACCGAGGTGATCCGCACCTCGCTCGAACGCGGCGTCCCACTCGGCGGGGTCATCGATACCCAGCAGACCCTCGCCGCTTTCCCAGTCGTATGCGGATGCCATGCCTCAGCCTCCGCTCGGCTCGTCCCGCAGCGTCCAGACGGCTGAGCTTTGAGGCGGTGCGGGGCGGACCTTCAGTCGCGTGAAGTCGACCATCGCGTCCGCTCCCTCGTCACCGCACGGCAGCCGAGCGTCTCCCTCTGCCTGGTAATACACCCCGTAAGCCCAGAACTCCGGGAGCTCATGGCACATGAGATCGGGGTAAGGATCCAGATAAAGCGCCTGATATCTCTCATTGATCCTGGCCACCGCCTCGGCGTGCGAAACAGCAAATCGGACCACCATTTCGCTCGCCATCTCGCGAAAATACTCGAGCATTCCTTCGTCGAGGCACAGCAGGAACTCTTCGGTCCTCCCTACCCGGGTCTGCCAGGTGAAATCCCAGTCATCCATGTCGTCCGTGTCATCCACGTCATCGCTGGTCACGCGAGCAGTACCTCCAAGGCGTGGGCGTAAGCGCGGAAGCCTGCCCTGCCGTAGTCCGGAGCGGTGGAGTCGGGGCGGAGAATGCCCGGGAGGAAGGCGACCCGCCAGGCCCTGAACGTGCCGGCGGCGCTGCTTCGTCCCGCATCGTCCACCAGAGCGACCGCGAGGGTGAGAGCCTCGGCCACGCTCTCCGCGCCCCGTCGCGCTTCCGTCCCCCGGCGATGGCGGCAGTGACCAACGCCTGCAGGAAATTCGCCAGTTGCAGATCCGCCCCGATGTGACACATGCGTCGCACGGCCGATGGGCGTTCGAGTTCCTCGAGGCGGGGCGAGGGTTCCTCGATGGAGCCGGACCAGGTGATCTCTTCGATGTAGCCGCACCACAGGAGCAGGGACGGCGCGGTCACCTGGTGCTGGCGCAGATACCCCAGTTCATCGACGATCGCCATGGACGCATCGCTGAAGCCACCGAGCTCGCGGACGACGCCGAGCAGCCGGTCGACCTCGTCCTGCCGCGCGCTCACCAGACCCCCTACCGAGGCGTCGGCGACTGCCCACGTACCGGCGGCGACCACCGCGCCGATCTCCACGATCCCGCCGAGCGTGCTGAAGATCTCCCGCGCGTACGCCGACTCAGGAAGGGGGGTGATCTGCTCGGTCGGGCCGGCTTCCTGGCGGCCCGGAGTAGTGCCAGAGCGTGGCGTCCACACGATGGCTACACACCCCCCAACATCTCGTCCTCGTCGAAGCCGAGGTCGTCCTCGATGCCCAGCTCCTCCGCCGCGTGCCACCTCAGTGGGGCCGGCCATTCGTCCGCTGCGCTCATGGCGACGTCCCTGAGGAATGCCAGCGCGTCAGGAGTACGGATCGCTCCGAGCGACTGGATCCCCTTGACACAGAGAGGGAAGAAAGGCCCGTCGGAGTCCTTCCTTTCCCGTACCAGCGAGCTGATCGCCTCCACCCCTTCGGGCGCTCGCAGCTCGCCCAGGATGTCGACCAGGTCCTCTGCGTTCACACTTGGCACGCCCCAGGCGAGCACCGACGCCAGGATGGGGGCGAGGCCCTCCGGGTGCAGATGGACCGCCACCGCCGCGAGCCGTTCGAATCTGCGCCAGTCGCCGGAATCGAACGCGAGCCGCAGCCAGTCGAGGATGCGGATACGCGACTCGGGAACCGCGGCCGCCACTTCCTCGGCTCGCTCGCGGCCGACGTACCCACGGCCGGCGACCAGGACATCCACTTGCTCTCTCAATAGGTGTTCGGCTGCCGCACCATGTGACATATATTCCGCCCCGCTGCAAGAGTTCGATGAAGAGGCCTACCGGGCGGATGGATTTTCAGTGCGATCACGTTTGCGGATCGATCAAGCCCTCCAACGCATGGGCGTACTTCCTGACATTGGCTTTGCCGCCCTCGTGAGAGGGTGAACCGGGACGCAAGATATCTGGCAGGAATTTGACACGCCACATCCGAAAGGTGTCCGACACCACCCGCTCGCCGTCTACGCCGAGCAGCGAACCTGCCATACGGACGGCAGCGACGACAAGCGCCGGTGCCGCGTCAAGACCAGGACCTCGCGCTGTGGCAGCGCCCACCAGAGCATGCATGAAAGTGGCCAGCTGCAGGTCATTGCCCATATGAACCATACGCCGCACCACACCAGGGTCATCGATGTCGGGGGGATAGCCTTCGATGAATCCCGAGTACATCATCAAATATTCGGCCGTCACCTCACGGCCATCACTCCACCCCCCCTGCCTCTCGAAAATGGCCAGCGTCTCGGCGGAGAAGTCACCAATGTCTCGAACCACTTCGATAAGGCGATCCACCTCATCCCGATGAGCCGCCACGAAGTCAGGAAGTGAGACATCCTGCAGGGACCGCGCCCCCGAAGCGGTTACCGCACCCAGCTCCAGAATTCCCCACAGTGGAGCGAATTCGTCGTACCCGAGCCCCGTTTCGGAAATCGGCGCGTACTGTTCCGTCATTTCGAAGGACCTCCCCACTGGCCCAAGTCATCCACCCCGGCGTCCTACTCAGTCCCAGGGCTCGTGCACCGGCTTGCGCTTCCACCACTCCCCGAGTTCGGCCTCGGGCTTCTCCTTCGTCGGGCGCACCCAGGGGCGCAGCGAGCGCTCCGGGTCGGGAACGCTCGCGGCATCGAAGCGCGCGTCCAACTCCGCCAGCAGCCGCCCCAGCGCGCCTTCCCGCACTTCTGTGGGCAGCCCTTGCATCAACTCGTCGAGCGAGTCACGGGAGTCGACGTCGTTGGCGTACGCGCTGATGGGATAGAAGTCCTCACTCGACCAGCCCGGCTCCATCCGGCGCACCACACGCTCCCAGGAGGCGAACCGGTCCGCGACCGAGTACACGGGAACCGTCATCCTCTCCCCTATCTCAGGCGCGACCCGAGACCTCTCCGCCTCCAGCCGCTCCGCATCGCAGCGGGCGATCACCGCGACAACGGAAGTCGGCAACTCGACCCACATGGAACGGCTTTCGGGCGCGGCCCGGAACACGTCGTACGGTTCCCTCTTCGTGTCCCTTCGAGCCCGCCCGTGCCCCACTTCGCCCGCCACCTCACTTACTCCTTCAGCCGCTTCGTCGCCGTACGCCTGCCGCACGCGTGCTCGGTCACGCTGCGCCCCTTGACTCAGTCGGTCCGGCAAGCCCCTGACCGAGTGATTTCGCGGCGGTTCCGCACACCGCACCACCTGGGAAGACAGACTGTCCTCCTACCCGAGGGAACGCGATAGGCAGAAGGGGACCACGCGATGGTGAAGGTGCGGCTGGAGGCCAGCCGGGAGCACGTTGCCGAGCTGGCGCGGATGCGTGATCCCGTAGGCGCCGTCGAGGAGTTGGGTTGGAACGCCCTCGACGCGGACGCCGGCCGCGTCGCCGTCGTACTGGAGCGCAACGACCTCGGCGGCGTCGAGCGTGTCCGTATCGAGGACGACGGCACTGGAATGTCCGCCGAGCAGTGCGAGGAGTACTTCCGCCCCATCGGTGCCTCCTGGAAGAAAAGTGCGCAGGCGTCCCCCGTGAAGAAGTGAGCTCTGCACGGCAAGAACGGAAGGGGGCCGTCGCGAAGACCGACGGATTCCGGGACACGGCGGTGACCTGGGACTTCTGGCTGGTGGGCAACAGCATGGACGAAGGACTGCGGCAACTCGCCCACCAACATGACCGGATGCCCGGATGGGCACTCTCCCAGCCCAGGTTCCGCATCTGGGTCAAGACGTGGGGCGAGATCCTCGAGGACTGCCAGGAGCGGCTGCGCTTCTACGGTGAGCAGCTGGAGTACCAGTCCTCCACCGAGCACGCCATGGACTACCTGTCCGAGAGCACGCCGACGCTGTGGGCGACCTGGTCGCGGACGGAACCATCCCAGCCACCAGAGGCGGAGGGACAGCGAGCCTCACACCCTGACGCGGGAACGGCCCAGAAGCCGACCCGCGGAATGAAGGCCGCCGAGTTCGATCACGATACGCGCTCGTCTGGTTGCGAGAACTCGGGGAAGTCCACTTCGAGAATCCAGTACTCACCCTCTTCGGTACTGGCCGCGCACACGCGGTGGCCGCTCAAGGAACGAGCGATGAAGAGAAGCCCTCCCTCCGGGTCTTCCATGGCGGAAATATCGGCGTTTTCGGTCAGCCTTACATGCACCCAGCCATAATCCATGCCGGCCGCAGCCAGGAAGGAACCGTCGTCGGCCACCACCCCACCGCTACGTGCGCGATCCTTCCAGGATTCGTCAACTCGCCGAGCCGCACCGATTTGATTCCGTTGAATTCGATCGACGGGTTCGGCATCAATATGCACTACCCTGCGGAACGCTACCGTGACCGATGGCCCCTGACTTTCCGAAAACCCGCCGATCACCTCCAGGCCTGCACCCTGGAAGCGGGATGTGATTTTCGCGTCCATCATTCCTACCTCACTGGAACCTATTTCTGATAAAAGAAGTGATGGTCTCCGCCGGGCTTGTCCAATGCCCGATATCGCTCCATCGTGCCATACCCTTCCTGGGTGTTGTCCCAGCCGAAGTTGACCAGGTTTCTGCTCCGCTCTTCAGGGGTCATACCCTTGGGTGCGCCCGCATGGAAGTGAGGTCCTGCGGGGTCATGAGTATGCTCGACGATCACGCGGGACCCGTTCTCAGTCTCAAATTGGCGGAAATTCCCCCAGTGCGTCGGATCCTTTGAATAGACGTAGCCAGGCATGTTCTTGTAGGCCTTGTCACCCATGACCACCCACTCGGCGTCAGGAGTCGCCCCATGCGGCACCCCGGCGACTTCAAACGCAGCCTTCTCAGCATCCGCCCTATTGCTGAACGGATTCCCTCGCTCCCCCAGCGGGTAATCGGGAGCAAGGCCAAGCACATCGGTGAACCTGAGTGGGTTGTCAACGTATGTAGCCGGGTTCGGCGCCGGGGTAAGTCCCAGCGGGTCCGATGTGAGATACCTCGCCGTTTCCGGGTCGTAGTGACGAAAGTAGTTGTAGTGCAGACCCGTCTCAGGGTCGTAGTACTGGCCAGGCAAGCGAAGCGGAGTGTATGCCCCGCTGGTCTTCGGCCACGCCGTGGTTCCCCAGAGAGTGCTGCGGGCGCGCCAGGCCACGCCGCCCTGTTCGTCAACGAGTTCGCTGGGGGTGCCGACGAGATCCGTAATGATTGCGAAGAAGCGAGAGTCGATTTCCGCTTGAGGCGTCTCGGCCGCAGTGATGCGCTCTGACTGCGCAATGGGGCGCGGCCCCTGGTGGTCCCAGGTGAGAGTAACCGCGTTCGGGAGGCCGTACGCCACTGTCGTCTGTTCGCACAGTGTCGTGCCGTCCCAGGTGAAGTCGACGCGCTCGACAACTGTTTCACCGTCCTCCGCCAGGCGGAGTTTGGCAGTACGGCGCCCCAGCGGATCGTATGTGTAGCGCCATCGGGTCCCGTCCGGGGTAGTGACGGCGGTAAGGCGGTCTTCTGCGTCCCACTCGTAACCCCATCTCTCCGGCTTGCGAGACAGCCGAGACTTCTGACGCAGGATGATGCGGCCGAGGGCGTCGTGTTCATATCGGACGCGGCCCGCCCGCGTAATGCGAGTGCCTACGTATGTGCGGTCACCGATGGCTTCCCCACCTGGATGGTTCTCCGGCCAGGACGCCTTCGCTTGGTTGCCCATCTCGTCGTAGGCATACCGCTCTGTCCAGTCCGCGGCATGCACCGCGGTCACGCGGCCGACCGAGTCCAGTTCGTAGCGGCGGGAACCGGCCAGCTGGTCGTCGACGGCGATGACATGGCCGTCCGCACGGTACGTGTACGTGCGGCACTGAACACTGCGGTTCTGCGGGCCTGTCAGCGTCTGGCTCATCAGACGCCCCGGGCCGTCATACGTCTGAGCAAGTGTCAGGTCTTCCCCGCCGATGCGGCGGACCAGTTCACGGCCTGTCGGATCGTAGGTGAAATCAATACTCCGGCCCGAGGCCACCATGCCTATCCGGTTGCCCACGGCGTCATACGTCCACGCGGTCCGTGCGCCGCTCGGCGTCGTGCGGGCCGTGCGGCGGCCGAGAGTGTCGTACTCATACGTCAGTGTGCGGTCGTTGATCTTCTCCTGGCGAAGACGGCCGTGACGGTCATGGAGAAGAGTGAGCTTCGCTTCCTGGCCCACGGCTTGAGTCAACCGGCCAGCGGGATCGTAGACGTATGTCGTGACCTGGCCCGCGGCGTCTTTCCTCACCACGTCGCCCAGTTCGTTGCGCTCGAACGCCACCGTCTGGCCGAGGGCTTTCGTGCGGGACGCAAGTCGGCCCGCTGCGTCATACGCGTATGCGATCGTGCGGTCGTCGAAGTCCGTCTCGGAAGTCAGTCTGCCAGCCGGATCGTACTCATACGTCCATGTCAGACCTTGTGGATTGGTGACCTGCGTGAGGTGCAAGCGTGCGTCGTGGACAAACTCGTAACGCGCGCCGTCCGGAGTGGTCCGGGCAGTCAGCAAGTCGAAGTGCGTGTACTCGTAGCGGGTTATGCCGCCCAGCGGATCTATATGGCGGGTGCAGTTGCCCTCGCCGTCGTAGGCCCAAGACTCAGCCGTGCCGTCGGAAGTCGTGCGGCGGGTCAGGCGCCCCTCCACTGTCCACTCGAAGCGGGTCACTGCTCCCGTCGCGTCGGTGATGCTGACCGGGCGTCCGAAGGCATCCCGTTCGTACCTGGTGATCGCACCGAGGGGATCCGTGATCTCGATCGGGAGCCCTGCACGGTCACAGCGCACCACGGTGATGTGGCCCAAGGGGTCTGTCACGGAAGTGAGGCGGCCTGCCTCGTCGTAGGTGAAGTTGGTAGTGCTGCCTGCCGGGTCGATCGCGGATATGCGATTGCCACACTCATCGTAAGTCTGACGGTGGACCGTGCCGTCGGGACTGACAAGCTTCACCGGAAGGCAGAACTCGTCAAACTCCGCCTGGATCACGTGGCCGTCGGGGCGAACGACTTGGACGTGCTGACCAGTCGCATTGTTTACGAACTGCGTCGTGTGGTCCAGAGCATCCGTCTGGGACAGGACGTGGTGGTCGTTGTCGTAGGTGGTGCGGGAGGTGTGGCCCAGTGGGTCGACTTCGGCGATGACCTGGCTGTTGCCGTTGACGACGAAGCGGGTGACCGCGCCTTCGGCGGTGGTGAGGGTGGTGATGCGGCAGCCGGGCCACGCGGGGTCCGTGCCGTCGTAGTCGAGGGTGATGGTGATGTGGCCGGCCTCGCCACCCTCGGCGACACAACGGTCCAGGTTGTCGTAACCGTAGGCGTAGCGACGGTTGTTCGTGTCCGTCCAGGACGTGATGCGCAGCCGCTCATCGTAGGTGAACTTCAACGGCAGGCCTGAGGAGTTGATTACCTCGGTGAGGTTGCCGTCGGTGTAGCCGTAGCGCTTGATGACGGTGTCCGAGCCGTCCTCTGCAGCCCTCGCCAAGCTGAGAGCGGTGACCCGGCCCTCGTCGGTGGTCAGCTTGAGGTGGTAGCCGCCGGAGTGGCGGATGGCGAGCGGGATGCCGTGCTCGTCGTAGTCGAAGGTGATGGTGTGCTGGTTGCGGTCGGTGATGCGTGCCAGCAGTGCTATGGCGTCGGCGGGGCGAGTGAAGTGGCGGGCGTGGCCACTCAGCGGGTCGTCGATCCGGTAGCCACCGTCGTCCAGGCGAACCAGAGGCCAGCGGGGGCCTGCCTGGGGCAGAACCGGAGTCTGCGGGTCGGTGGGGTGGGGGTAGGCGAGGAGCAGGCCGTCCTCGGTGACGAAGACGATGCCGTCGGTGTCGATTTCGAGGCGCTGGTCGAGGGTGGAGGCCCAGGTGGGGCCGAACCACCATCCGCAGCGGTAGTCGGAGGCAACCCGGCGGGTGAAGGCCAGCGGCAGTAGGCCGGGCAGTTCCAAGTCGTTCTGTGGCAGATACATGGCTCCGGTGGCCATGTCGACGGGGTCGCTGCCCTTTGAGCGGACCACGCTCTTCAGACGGTTGTAGGCGCCCTTGGCACCATCGGCGATCGAGCCCTTGGCATTCTTCGCCAGGCCGCGGAGTGCCGGCCCCATGGCTTTCAACCCACCCTTGAGGCCCTTCAGTGCGGAGAGGCCACCCTTGAGTCCCTTGGCCAGGCCGCCGAGGGTGGTGAGGCCCTTCATACCCGGTATGCAGTCCAGCGCAGCGAAGCCGACATCCCATAGGGAGGCCTGGCCCTTCGCGTATTTGTTGAGGGTGTCGGCGAGGACCACGAGGGCGGCGACCAGGACGATCGCGCCGAGGATCGGCCCGCCGATGATCATCGCGATGATCCCGACCACGGCCACGACGACCTTGCAGACCGCGACGATGGTGTCCCAGTTGTCGGAGAACCAGTCCCCTACCTCCTCCCACCACTTGCGGTTGTGGATGCCCGCGTCGGACGCCTCGTCGATCTTCGTCTTCGCCGTGTGGGCGGCCTCCTCGCGCATTTTCCGCGCGTCTTCGGCCATCTTCTTCGCGGCGTCGAGGGCGCTGTTGGCCGAAGTGACGTCCGACTGGGCGGAGGTCTGGGCGGACTTGGCGTGCTGCGCGTCCCGGGTGGCGGCCCGGACCTTGGACTCGTCCGGCTTCTCCTTGTCCTTGCTGCCGGTCGGGTCGTCCTTGTACTTGTCGGCTTCCTTGTTCGCCTTCGTCACCCAGGAATCGGCGGAGGAGAGGCGGGACTTGGCAGAAGAGAGATCGGACTGCGCCTCGCGGCCCTTCGCCAAGGCCTTGTCTGCGAGGGCCTGGGCCCGCTCCAGCTTGGGCCAGTAGTCGGCCAGCGCGTCGCCCGCCATCTCGTACGACTTCTTCAGCTTCTTCAGCTGCTTGGGCACACCCGAGAACTCGTCTTGGAAGGCCTTGGCCGACTTGCCCGCCCACTTCAGGACCGCGTCCTCGTCCGCCATGCCCTTGATCAGGCGGAGCGCGTCCCCGACGTCGTCGGCGAAGTCGTGCAGGTTCTTGGACAGATGACGGACCCGGTCCGGGTCGCCCGGCGTCGGATCCTTGTCCAGGTCCAGGACATGCCAATCTCCTGGCCGGTTCCCCGCCATGCCGCAACCCCCGTCACGCCCGCATCACCAACACTCGTACGCATCAGCGAATTTACAGGGCTGAGGACGCGGCCGGGCAGGTGATCAGTTCCCCGAGGCGAAGGTCACGAAGTCCGCCCACGCGGTGGGGGCGAGTGCCAGGCGGGGTCCCTGGGGGTTCTTGGAGTCGCGGATGTGGATGGTGGTGGGGGTGGGGGCTATCTCGACGCAGTCGCCGGCCTCGCTGCTGCTGCTGTAGCTGCTCTTGAACCACTTCAGCTCGGAAGCGCCCTCGACCGAGGTCCCGTGGATCATGTCTCTCCCAGCACTTGCTCGATGAAGGCCAGCGACTCTCTCGGGGTGAGAGCCTGGGCCCGGATCATGCCATATCGCAGTTCAAGGATCCGCAGGTCCTTCGGCTCCGAGACCGGGCGGCCGTTGTAAGCGCCATCGGAACGCCCGATCGCCGTGCCGTCACCGAACTTCAGCACCTCGATCAGCCCCTGCATTCCGGCATGGTCCTCTCGGTCGGTCGG
The DNA here is from genome assembly GCF_044457265.1 of Streptomyces sp. NPDC050564. Lineage (NCBI taxonomy): Bacteria > Bacillati > Actinomycetota > Actinomycetes > Kitasatosporales > Streptomycetaceae > Streptomyces > Streptomyces sp. NPDC050564. Next base: position 301,947 of record NZ_JBITGS010000004.1, read on the forward strand.
CATGACCTGAAGTGAGACGTTTCGCAACTGACCGACCTCCAGCAGGTGTTCGAGCTGACTGCGCAGCACCATTTTCCCCCCGATCGGGCGTCGCAGCGTCACCTCTTCCTGAATGAAGCTGAGCGCGGGAGCCGGGGACCGCTCGAAGATCGCCTTCCGCCCCATACGCGCGGCGGTCTCACGCTCCACCACGTCCTGCGGGTACGCAGGCTGGCGCGTCTCAAACAGCGCCTGCGCGTAAGGCGGTGTCTGCAACAACCCATGGATGTTGTGGTTGCTGTACAGCAGCAGCTCGACCGCCCGCTCCTCCAACATCTTCAGCTCGCGCACCTTCTTCGGGTACCGAGCCTTCTCCATGTCCTCTTTGAACGCCTTGATGAGCCCACCCGCGTTCAGGACCTCGTCCGCCCTGTCCAGGAACTCCGCCCGCGGAATCCGCGCCCCGCGCTCCACCTTCCGGACCAGGTCCTCGCCGTACCCGATGGCCTGCCCGAAGTCGATGACTCGCATCCCCGCGGCCTCTCGCCGGAGCCTGATCTGCCGCCCCGTCGCCTCCACCACCGGAGCGATCTCGTCCTCCGGGCTGACATCCCACCCGGGCTCGTCCACACCCTCGCTGCTCACACCCACCCACCTCCAACGCCCACGCGTACCCGTACGGCACTCAGGACAGCCAGGACAGACCAGGACAACGACCGGACAATCCCTGTACGCACAGGCGTCATCGCAGCTCAGAGTAGGCGCGGTCCGCCACGCTGAGTGACGTGAATCAGGAAACCGCCGGGCTCCCGGCCCAACTCGACTGTTCCGTCCGCAACTTCAGCGTGCTGCTGTCCCCCACGCCACGCGGCGCCCGCCTGGCCCGGCTGCTCGCCACCGAGCAACTCCGCGCCTGGGAGCTCCCGTTGCACCCGGCGGAGCACATCGTGGCCGAGCTGGCGGCCAACGCGGCGACCCACGGCCGCGTGCCCGGGCGCGACTTCCGGCTCACGCTGTACGTCGTCGGCGACACCCTCCGCATCGAGGTGACCGACACTCGGGGCGACCGAGTCCCGCGGGTCTGCGCGACAGCGCCCGACGCCGAGTCCGGCCGAGGTCTGCTCCTCGTGGACGCGCTCGCCGATCGTTGGGGCACGACGTCCGGGCCTGCCCCGCGCAAGACCGTCTGGGCCGAACTGCCCCTCGTGTCAGCCGGATCGCGGTCCATCGCGTCACGGTGAACGGGGACGCGGCGGGGCGCGACATCAAGACTTCAAATCCCCGAGGAAATCCCCCACCCAACCCCACCAACCTCCCCGTCGCCGCCCGTCACCCGTACGAGTGGTGATCGCCAACTCGGCTGGATTCAGCGCCGGTTGTCGGGCATATGCTCGCCGCGACAACCGCACACCGCTCGGCACATCGCAGACATGCGACGGCCCCCGGTCGGGACTGGCATCCCGATCGAGGGCCTGACCACCGAGGAAGAGGAAAGCTTCCCGATGGACAGGCAAAACCCTAGCGCGCCCTCGCGCGCCCAGTCCCCCGTTACCGGGGCGATTGACCCGACCGTGACCGGCCGCCCGGCACCCACCAGCACCGGCCCCAGCTCTGGCGTGGCCCACGTCAACGTCCGCCACACCACCCGCTACACGGTCATCGGCAACCACCTCGCTCAGCACCGCGAGCTGTCCCTCACGGCGATCGGCCTCGCCGCCCACATCCAGTCGCTGCCCGCCGGTGCCCGCGTCGGCATCAAGGCGCTCGCCGACCGTTTTCCCGAGGGCGAGACCCGGATCGCGGCAGCCCTGCGGGAGCTGGAGGCGTACGGCTATCTGGCCAGGACCCGCGAGCGTCTGCCCAGCGGCCGGGGCGTGACGCACACGGTGTCGTACAACCAGCCGAGGGGACGCGAGCAGAGGGCGCCCCGGCCGAGCACGCCCCACACCCTGGGGCCCGCGGCGGAGCCCGAGCCCGTTCCCACGCCGCCCCCACCTGCGAGGAAGTCCCCCGAGCAACGCCCGAAGCCCCCGCTCACCGAACCCCATACCGACGACCTGGCCCACCACCGCGCGGCCACCGTCCTCCTCGCAACGCTGCACCGCGAGGACCCACGCCTGCTCCTCGCGGAGCGCGACGTACGTCGCCTCACCCCAGCCGTGGCGATCTGGCTGGATCGCGGCGCCGTCCCCGAAGCCGTACGCCGCACCCTGACGGCGAGCCTCCCCCACGAGCCCCTACGCCACCCTGCCGCCTTCCTCGCCCACCGCCTCGCGGAACTGTTGCCGCCACGACTTCCCACCGCCCCGGTGACCGCACGTCCGCACCCCTTCCAGACCTGCGAGGGCTGTGACCGAGCCTTCCGCTCCCCAGGCCCCGGCCGCTGCCGCGACTGCCGATCCGATCTCCAGGAGGCCGCTTAGCATGAACGCCCACCAGTACCGGGCAATGCGGGAATTCATTCAATCGATGGACGACACCCTTCCCGGCAATTTCGAGATCACCAAGGAAGGGATCGTCCACGACCTGGTAGGACCCAATGGCCGCCACGAGCTGACCAGAGCACGCATCCGGAAACGCCTTGAGAAGGTCATGCCGGAGGACCTCGTGGCTCACACGGGCACCCCGGACGTGGAGGACGTACCCGAGGGCATCATGCGTCACCCCGATGTGATGCTGATCGCCGAGGCCGACATGGAGGGGGACGGCTCCTTCGACCCGCGCACGCTCATCGCCGCCGTCGACGTCGTCTCCCGCTCCAATCCGGACAACGACTGGGTGAGCAAAGTACGGGACTACCCGCTGCTGGGTATCCCGCTGTACGTGATCTTCGATCCACGCACGGGCTCGGGCGCAGTGCTGTCCGACATCCACGAGACACCGATCGGCCCGCGCTACGCCACCCGCAAGGACTTCGTGTACGGCGAGGACGTCACCATCGCCGACTGGACCATCTCGACCACGGACCTGCCGCGCTACTCGCAGGGCTGAGGCCCGGCGAGCAAATCCGTCTGGAGCACTCCCCCGCGACACCGAACCGGGAGCGCCCGAAGGTGGACCCATGGCAGAAGACACCACCACTCTCGCCGAGCAGACCCCTCCCCCCGTACGGGACTGGCCCGACGCAGGAGTGCAGGGGACCGAGTTCGACCCGGTGCTCGCGGAGCTGATGAAGGAAGGGCCGCTGACACGGATCCGGCTGCCGCACGGGGAGGAGGAGTGGGCCTGGCTGGCGACGCGCTACGACGACGTGAAGATGATCACGAACGATCCCCGGTTCAGCCGCAGGGAGGCGTCCGTTCGGCAGTTCACGCGGCTGGCGCCGCACTTCGCGCCCAGGCCCGGGGCGCTGGCCTGGGCCGACCAGCCCGACCACAACCGGCTGCGCCGGGCCGCATCGACCGCGTACACGGTGGGCGCGGTGAAGCGGTTGCGCCCCCGCGTCCAGGAGATCCTCGACGAGCTGGTCGACGCCATGGTGCAGGACGGCCCGCCCGCCGATCTGGTGGAGCGGGTCCTCGAACCCCTCCCCATCTCCGTCGTCTGCGAGGTCATGGGCGTGCCCGCGGACGAGCGGCAGAAGGTGCACGCCTGGACGCGGGAGATCATCTCCACGGCGGGCGGCGCCGAGGCCTCCGAGCGCGCCAAGAAGGGCTTGTTCGGATGGATCGCGCAGGCCGTCCGCGACCGCCAGGACAGCGACGGCGACGACGTCCTGTCGTTGCTCGGCGGTGCGGTGCGCAGCGGTGAGCTCAAAGAGGAGGAGGCGATCAGCGTCGCCGGCCCTCTCCAGATCGGCGGCGAGGCGCTCACCAACAACAGCGGCCAGATGTTCTACCTCCTGATGACCCGGCCCGAGCTGATGGACCGCGTGCGCAGCGACCCCGCCTCCCGCCCCGCCGTCATCGACGAACTCCTGCGCTACATTCCGCACCGCACCGCCGTGGGCCTGCCCCGTGTCGCCCTGGAGGACGTCGTCATCCAGGGCGTCCGCATCCGTGCGGGCGACCCCGTCTACGTCTCCTACCTGGCCGCCAACCGCGACCCCGACGTCTTCCCCGACCCCGACCGGATCGACGTCGACCGGGACGCCGGAGCGCACATGGCGTTCGGCAACGGGCCGCACTACTGCACCGGCGCCGTCCTCTGCCGTATGCAGATCGAGCTGCTGATCGACACCCTGCTGGAGCGCTGCCCGGACCTCCGGCTCGCCGTGCCCGCCGAGGAGGTCCCCTTCCGGCAGCAGACGATGATCCGCGGCCCCATCTCCCTGCCGATCGCCTGGTGAACCCAGGGGCCGGAAAACTCAGCGTCCGGACGCCAGGCCCTCCCGCACCGCCGCGTACGCCGGCTTCGTCACGAAGTTCTCGTCCATCAGCGTCGCCGCGCCCTGGCCCGAGAAGACTCCCGGCACCCACGAGTACTTGTCGGTGTAGCCCCATACGGTGAAGGACGTGCAGCTGCGCGAGCCGAGGCAGGCATCCAGCAGGCCGCGGAAGTAGGTGGCCTGGGTCGCCTGCTTCTCGGCGTCCACGGGGAGGATCATGCGCACGTCCACCTCTGTGAAGGCCGTCTGCATGCCAAGGTCCGCGAAGCGCTTCACGTTGTCGCTCACGTCACCCGGGAAGCCGTACTGAATGCCCAAGTGGCCCTGGATGCCGAACCCTTGGACCGGTACGCCCTCGGCACGCAGCCGACGAGCCAGGTCGTAGTACGCCGTCGACTTCGCGTTGATCCCCTCGACGTTGTAGTCGTTCAGGAAGAGCTTCGCCTTCGGGTCCGCCGCGTGGGCCCAGCGGAAGGCGTCGGCTATGTACGACGGGCCGAGCTGCTGGAGCCAGATCGAGTCCCGCAGGGTGCCGTCGTCGTTGAAGACCTCGTTCACCACGTCCCACTGGTAGATCCTGCCCTTGAAGTGCTTCACCTCGGTGGTGATGTGGTCGTGGAGGATGCCCCTCAACTCGGCCGCGTCCATCGATCCGTCCGCGACACCGGTCGTCAGCCAGCCCGGCAGCTGGTTGTGCCAGAGCAGTGTGTGCCCCCGTACCGCCTGGCCGTGGTCCCGCGCGAAGCTCACCAACGCGTCCGCCTTCGACCAGTCGTAGGTTCCGCGCGTGGGCTCGACGGACTCCCACTTCATGACGTTCTCGGCCGTCACCGAACTGAATTCGCGTGCGGTCGTTCTGCGGTACGTGGTGTCTTCGGCCAGTGCCGTCATGTCCACAGCAGTACCGATGCGGACGTCGGCCCGGTCGGCGAGTGCCCGGAGCGGCACGGATCGCGACGAGTGCGCCGACGCCGTCGTCGCGACGCTTGTGGCCAGCAGCGCCGCGCTGAACAGGGCGACTGCGGGCATGCGGAAGTTCTTCATGTGCGGTCCTTTTCTGCAGATGTACGGCTCTTGCGTGCGGGTCAGCCGACGCGGTGGCTCTCCGGCGGGCCCAAGTAGGTCGGTGTCAGTCCGCCGGTGTCGATCACCAGGCGTTGCAGCACCACGGTCGGGTCGACCATCCAGAACGTCAGCCGGTGTGCACCGGCCGAGGCGATCTCATGCCTGGTCGACGTCAGGTTCACGTTGTCGGACGTGTTGCGGGCCCACTGGATGTTCATGAGGCCGTCGTCCGCGCCCGTGGCCGCGTGGATGTCGACGGTCTGCGGCGGCGCGTCGTCGAAGGAGAGCGCGTAGCGCAGGCCGCCGCTCGGGAGCGCCGGGTTGCGCGGGGACAGATAGGCCCAGACAGTCACCGGGCCCGACGCCAGCAGGCTCACGTCGAACTCCAGGCGGGGCGAGGTCGCACGCCCCGGCGTCTGGCGCGCCGCCGTCACCGGGTACGGCGTCATCCCTGCCCCCGTACGGCCGATCCGGTCGATGCGCTGCCAGTCGCCCACAGCCCGCGCACAGTGCTCCGCGTCCAGCGCCACATACCCGCCCGCCTCGACGAAGCCGCGCAGACCCCGCGCGGACGGATGCTCGACGGTCACCGGTACCGCCACGGAAGAACCCGCGCCGCGCACCGTGATCTCCGCCTCCGTGCGGCCCCGCGGCGTCCGCGCCCAGTCCGCTCGCACCACCGCCCTCACCTGGTCCGAGACCTTCCCCCGCGGACGGTCGACGACGATCCACGGCACGGAGGTCTCGATCCGGTAGTCGAAGACCTCCCGGCCCCGGTTGAACACCTCGATGTACGGCGCCGGGCCCGTCCGGTAAGGGCTCAGCACGACCGCGGCCTCAAGGGAGCCGTCGACCGCCACCCCCAGCTCGGCCGCGTCCGGAAGCGAGATGCGTTTCACCGCGGGGAAGAGGACATCGGGCAGGGCGACATTGTTCAGCTCCGGCTGCTGCCACCCGGCGTTCGGCCCGTACCGTTCCACATCCCCGTAGTCGATGTGCGGCTGCGTCTGGAATCCGCGCCATTTGCCGTCCGCCACTTGGGAGTTGAAGCGCTCGGCCAGGGCGAGGTCCCGCTCCAGACCCGCCTCCGCCGCAGCCGCCCGGTCGTTCGTCGCCGCCCGGCCCTGCGCGGCGTAGCGGAGGTTCGTGAACTCCGCCTCGCGCAGTTCGTACAGATTCGCCGTCGCCAGCACCTCGTACCCGACCAGCTCGAACCACGCGTCCTGCGCCGAGTCCGGCAGCCGCCGCGCGATGCGCGAGGCCCGTTCCGCGAGGGCCCGCCACTCCTGCGTGACCCGCTCCAGTTCGCGCCCGTGGAAAGGCGTGGCCCTGTCGTCGTACACGATGTCCGAACCGCTCACCGAGATACGCCGGTTGAGCAGTTCGGGCTTGCGGCGGGACTGGAGTTGTCCGTACGTCGCCAGTACGTCGGCGATGGCCGAGGCCTGCGCAGAGCCGAAGTTCTGCCGGGCGTACCGCCGTTCCCACTCGCCGAGCGAGGCCAGCCCCCAACGCTCGGGATTCCAGGCGTAATCGAGGAAGAACTCGGTGGGCAGCTCATTGCCCTTGAGGTCCCCGACATTCGTCACCCACAGCCCGTGGTTTCCGTACGCGTGGGCCTGACGGAGCTGGTCCCACATGTTCGGGAGGGACGTCGTGTCCACCCACTTGTAATTCCGGCTCGCGCCCACGTAGTCGAAGTGGTAGTACAGGCCGTAGCCGCCGGCCCGCGGCGGCTCGGCCGGGTCCGGGTGCTTGCGGATGTTGCCCCAGTTGTCGTCGGTCAGGACGACCGTCACGTCGTCCGGCGCCCGAAGCCCCCGGTCCCAGTACCGCTGGACCTCCTTGTAGAGCGTCCACACCTGCGGGACCGAAGCCGGGTCACGCCCTGTCACCTCGGTGATGATCTGCCGCTGCGCGTCGATGATCTCCCGCATCAGCTCGACGCCGTCGCCGTCCGGCAGGCTCGTGTCGCCGTTCCCCCGCATGCCCAGCGTGACGACACCCTCGAAGTCCTCCTCGGCCATCCGCCGGATGCCCTCGCGCCAGTACGCCTTGATCGCGTCCGCGTTGCGCCGGAACGACCACTCCCCCGTACCGCCATACGGGTCATGCCCGGGCGTCACGACGGCTCCGCTGCTGTCGCGCACTGCAGGCACGGCGTGCCGGTTCCACTCCTCGATGCCCCGCATCATGGGCGCCTCATGAGATGTGCCCATGACAATTCCGTACTCCGCGGCACGCTGGTGGTTCTTCGGATCGTCCTCCGCGAAGGCCCGCCCCCACACCGCCGGCCACAGGTAGTTCGCCTTCAGCCGGAGCAGCACCTCGAAGACCTTGGCGTAGAAGTCCGCATTGAAGCCCCCGGGGAAGCCGGGCGCCTTGCCCGGACCGAAGTACGCCGGCGCCCAGGTGCCGAGCGCCGGGTTCTCGTCGTTGATGAAGATCCCGCGGTACTTCACGGCCGGCGTGCCCTGCGTGTGCCGCCCCGGGAGTACGTACAGCGCGTCCCTCCGCGTCGGCCGCACATCGTCCCACCAGTACCAGGGGGAAACCCCGATGCCGTACGAGACGTCGTACGCCCCGAAGATCGTGCCGCGCGGATCGCTGCCCGCGACGACGAAGGCCCGGTCGACGCCGGGCATCGGCCGCTCGACCACCGTCTGCAACGAGGTCTCCCACCGGCCGCGGACACCCGTGACGTCCAGCTTCCCGGAGGCGATCAGGCCGTCGATGAGCGGGCTGCGGCCGATCGTCCCGACGAGCACGACCTCCCGCGCCATCGCGTTACCCGGCCGTGCCCCCGTCACCCGTTCGATATCGTCGCGGAGGTCCCCCGCCACCCGTACGACTCCCGGGTGATCGTCAGGGGAGACCACCACCGGGGCACCCACGAGCGAGAAGGCACCGCCCGTGAAGCAGATGTACGCCCCCGGATCGGTGGCCCGGGGTCCCGGGTCCGCCCAGGCCACCCCGGACAGCGCCGGCAACGCCGCGAGACCGCCACCCAGAACGGCTCTGCGGCTCACGTGTCCAGACATGCCTCACCCCTCGAAACGCCCCTCGCCCGAATTTGCTCAGGGGCATGACAAATAGTGGAGGGCGGGTCACCTGGGGGGAATGGGTCGTCGGCGTCGAATAGTTTCGGAGCGCGCCCGGGGGCGGCGAAGCCCCCGGATACAGCAAAGGGGCCCGTACGACCGAAGTCGTACGGGCCCCTTCAGGAGCTCTGTGGAGCTACCAGGCGATCAAGCCAACAAGACTTACTTGTTGATCTTGGTGACCTGGCCGGCGCCCACGGTCCGGCCACCCTCACGGATGGCGAACTTCAGGCCCTCTTCCATGGCGACGGGCTGGATGAGCTCGACCTTCATCTCAGTGTTGTCGCCCGGCATGACCATCTCCGTGCCCTCGGGGAGGGTCACAACACCGGTCACGTCAGTCGTACGGAAGTAGAACTGCGGACGGTAGTTGTTGAAGAACGGCGTGTGGCGGCCACCCTCGTCCTTGGACAGGATGTAGGCCTGGGCCTCGAACTCGGTGTGCGGCGTGACCGAACCGGGCTTGATGATGACCTGGCCGCGCTCGACGTCCTCGCGCTTGATGCCACGGAGGAGCAGACCGACGTTCTCACCGGCCTGGCCCTCGTCGAGCAGCTTGCGGAACATCTCGATGCCGGTGACCGTGGTGGTGGTCTTCTCCTGCTTGATGCCGATGATGTCAACGGTCTCGTTGACCTTCAGGACACCACGCTCGATACGGCCGGTGACGACCGTACCGCGACCGGTGATCGTGAAGACGTCCTCGACGGGCATGAGGAACGGCTTGTCGACGTCACGCTCGGGGGTCGGGATCGCCTCGTCGACGGCGGCCATCAGGTCCAGGACCGACTGGCCCCACTCCTTGTCGCCCTCGAGCGCCTTGAGCGCCGAGACCTTGACGACCGGAACGTCGTCGCCCGGGAACTCGTACTCGGAGAGGAGCTCACGGACCTCGAGCTCGACGAGCTCCAGGATCTCCTCGTCGTCCACCATGTCGGCCTTGTTCAGGGCGACAACGATGTAGGGAACGCCGACCTGGCGGGCCAGGAGCACGTGCTCCTTGGTCTGCGGCATCGGGCCGTCGGTGGCGGCAACCACGAGGATGGCGCCGTCCATCTGCGCCGCACCCGTGATCATGTTCTTGATGTAGTCAGCGTGACCCGGGCAGTCGACGTGGGCGTAGTGACGGCCCTCCGTCTGGTACTCGACGTGCGCGATGGAGATCGTGATACCGCGCTGGCGCTCCTCAGGAGCCTTGTCGATCTGGTCGAAGGCCGAGGCCTCGTTCAGGTCCGGGTACGCGTCGTGCAGCACCTTGGTAATGGCGGCCGTGAGGGTCGTCTTACCGTGGTCGATGTGACCGATGGTGCCGATGTTGACGTGCGGCTTAGTCCGCTCGAACTTCGCCTTCGCCACTGGGTCCTCCTGTGGAGTGGTTCTGGTACGCCTTACTCATCGGCGCCAGGTGATCTTTGCTGGGATGCCGCCCGCCGGGGTTCTCCCCTGCCGGGTGAGCCCCGGCGGTCGGTGTCAAGCCTAAAGCGTGTAAACGGGGTGTGTTACTCGCCCTTGGCCTTCGCGATGATCTCCTCGGCGACGTTCCGGGGAACCTCGGCGTAGGAGTCGAACTGCATCGAGTAGCTTGCGCGACCCGAGGTCTTGCTGCGGAGGTCGCCGACGTAGCCGAACATCTCCGAGAGGGGCACGAGGCCCTTCACGACGCGGGCACCGGCACGCTCCTCCATGGCCTGGATCTGACCACGGCGGGAGTTGATGTCGCCGATGACCTCACCCATGTAGTCCTCGGGCGTGGTGACCTCGACGGCCATCATCGGCTCGAGCAGCACGGGGCTGGCCTTGCGCGCGGCCTCCTTGAAGGCCTGCGAACCGGCGATCTTGAACGCGAGCTCGGAGGAGTCGACCTCGTGGTAGCCACCGTCGAGAAGAATGACGCGGACGCCCGTCATCTCGTAGCCGGCCAGGATGCCGAACTGCATGGCCTCCTGCGCACCCGCGTCGACCGAAGGGATGTACTCCTTCGGGATGCGGCCACCGGTGACCTTGTTCACGAACTCGTACGAGGCGTCGCCGCCCTCGATCGGCTCGATCGCGATCTGCACCTTGGCGAACTGACCGGTACCACCGGTCTGCTTCTTGTGCGTGTAGTCGTGACGCTCGACGCCCTTGCGGATCGTCTCGCGGTACGCGACCTGCGGCTTGCCGACGTTGGCCTCGACCTTGAACTCACGGCGCATACGGTCGACCAGCACCTCGAGGTGCAGCTCGCCCATGCCACCGATGATGGTCTGGCCGGTCTCCTCGTCCGAGTGAACCTGGAAGGAGGGGTCCTCCTCCGCGAGACGCTGGATGGCGACACCCAGCTTCTCCTGGTCACCCTTGGACTTGGGCTCGATGGCGACCTGAATGACCGGCGCCGGGAAGTCCATGGACTCCAGGATCACCGGGTTCTTGTCGTCGGACAGCGTCTCACCGGTGGTGGTCTGCTTCAGGCCCATGACGGCGACGATGTCACCGGCGCCCACCGACTCGATCTCCTCACGCTTGTTCGCGTGCATGCGGTAGATCTTGCCGATGCGCTCCTTCTTGCCCTTGACGGAGTTCAGCACCGCGGTGCCGGACTCCAGGCGGCCCGAGTACACCCGGACGAAGGTGAGCTTGCCCAGGTGCGGGTCGCTCATGATCTTGAACGCGAGCGCGGACAGCGGCTCGTCCTCGGACGGCTTGCGCTTGACGACCAGCTCCGGGTCCTTCACGTCGTGGCCCTCGATGGCCTCGACGTCGAGCGGGGTCGGCAGGTAGCGCACGACCGCGTCGAGCAGGGGCTGAACGCCCTTGTTCTTGAACGCGGTGCCACAGAACACCGGGGTGACCGTGGTGTCGTTGGACTTGCCGGACGCGATGGTGATGCGACGGATCGCGGCGTACAGCTGCTCCTCGGTGGGCTCGACGCCCTCCAGGTACAGCTCCATGATCTCTTCGTCGTTCTCCGCGACGGCCTCGACCAGCTTGCCGCGCCACTCTTCAGCGGCCTCGGTGTGCGTGGCCGGGATGTCGACGACGTCGTACATCTCGCCCTTGGCGGCCTCGGCGGACCACACGAGCGCCTTCATGCGGACCAGGTCCACAACGCCCTTGAAGTCCATCTCGGCGCCGATCGGCAGCTGCATGACGAGCGGCTGGGCGCCCAGGCGGTCCGAGATCATGTCCACGCAGCGGTGGAACTCGGCGCCGGTACGGTCCAGCTTGTTCACGAAGCAGATGCGCGGCACGCCGTAACGGTCGGCCTGACGCCACACCGTCTCGGACTGCGGCTCGACACCGGCGACACCGTCGAACACCGTGACGGCACCGTCGAGGACGCGCAGCGAGCGCTCCACCTCGACCGTGAAGTCGACGTGGCCCGGGGTGTCGATGATGTTGATCGTGTAGTCGTTGTCCTCAAGCGGCCAGTGACAGGTGGTGGCAGCAGAGGTGATCGTGATGCCACGCTCCTGCTCCTGCTCCATCCAGTCCATGGTGGCAGCGCCGTCGTGGACTTCACCGATCTTGTAGCTGACGCCGGTGTAGAAGAGGATCCGCTCGGTGGTGGTCGTCTTGCCCGCGTCGATGTGGGCCATGATCCCGATGTTGCGGACCCTGGCCAGGTCAAGTGAAGTGGTAGCCATAAGGCTTCAGTCTTCTCTCGGTCTCGATGTGGGTTGCGACTACCAGCGGTAGTGCGCGAAGGCCTTGTTGGACTCGGCCATCTTGTGGGTGTCCTCGCGCTTCTTCACAGCGGCACCAAGGCCGTTGGAGGCGTCGAGAAGCTCGTTGAGCAGACGCTCGGTCATGGTCTTCTCGCGACGGGCGCGGGAGTAACCGACGAGCCAGCGCAGCGCGAGCGTGTTGGCGCGACCGGGCTTGACCTCGATCGGAACCTGGTACGTCGCACCACCGACACGGCGGGACTTGACCTCGAGGGTCGGCTTGATGTTCTCCAGCGCGCGCTTCAGCGTGATGATCGGGTCGTTGCCCGTCTTCTCACGCAGACCCTCCATGGCGCCGTAGACGATGCGCTCGGCGGTGGAGCGCTTGCCGTTGAGCAGCACCTTGTTGATGAGGGAGGTCACCAGAGGGGAACCGTAGACCGGGTCGATGATGACCGGGCGCTTCGGGGCGGGGCCCTTACGAGGCATTTCTACTTCTCCTTCTTGGCGCCGTAGCGGCTGCGGGCCTGCTTGCGGTTCTTGACACCCTGGGTGTCGAGCGAACCACGGATGATCTTGTAGCGAACACCCGGCAGGTCCTTCACACGGCCGCCGCGCACGAGCACGATGGAGTGCTCCTGCAGGTTGTGTCCCTCACCCGGAATGTAAGCGGTGACCTCGATCCCGCTGGTCAGACGCACACGCGCGACCTTACGCAGGGCCGAGTTCGGCTTCTTCGGGGTGGTCGTGAACACACGCGTGCAGACGCCGCGACGCTGGGGCGAACCCTCGAGTGCGGGCGTCTTGTTCTTCTCGACCTTGTCCTGCCGGCCCTTCCGGACCAGCTGCTGGATCGTAGGCACTACTTCTCCGGTTTCTGTGTGCCGAATGGTGAAGCTAACCTGGAACATCGCCGACCCACGCGGTCGGGTGTGTCGAAACTGCAGACTCTCGCCGCGAGGCGAAAAGGGCGCAGATTGCGGTGGCCGGTTACGGCTCCCCTAGTGCGGTTGAAGGCACGCACGAGAGCCAGGGCACACCCCAGGCACAAGGTCTGAGCGTACCTACCTCACGGACTTCGGTCAAAACAAATGCCTTGGGGCCCGACACGCCGGACTTGTCACGCTTCTTCTGGGGGCGCGTCAAGGCCTCTCAGGGGCTCGATACGGCGCTCGGCGTCGACAATCTGTGAATGTCGGTGATTCTCCGCGATTTCTCGATGGTTCGGCGCGCATGGCAATCACCGGATGAGTACGTTGATCGGTCGCTGTGCATCGGCCATGGCGCCGATCGGGGGACATCGGGGGACGGGAGACTCATGACGGCCACGCATTTACCCGGTGACGAGGGGCTGGACGACCGGGTGCCGTTCCTGGCCCGGCTGGAGAGCGCGGACCGCTCCGCGCTGCTGTCCCTCGGCCACGAACTGTCCTTCACCCCCCGCACGGTGCTCCTGCACCAGAGCGAGCCGTCCTCGCACGTCCTGATCGTCACGCACGGCTGGACGAAGGTGACCGCGGCCGCCGCCAATGGCTACGAGGCGCTGCTCGCGCTGCGCGGGCCCGGCGACATCATCGGCGAGTCGGCGGCGCTGACCGGGCGTCCGCGCTCGGCCACGGTCACCGCCCTCGAGCCGGTCCGCACCGTCGCCGTCGTGCGCGAGCACTTCACCGGCTTCCTCGCCCGCTCCCCCGCCGTCTCCTTCGCCCTCCTCGGCCTCACCTCCGACCGCACCCGCGCGGCCGACCGGCGCCGCCTGGAATTCGCCTCCCTGAGTGTCCGCGAACGCTTCGCGGCGCTTCTCCTCGATCTCGCCCGCACCAATGGCCACCGTACGGAGGAGGGCATCGAGCTGTCGGTCCCCCTGAGCAAGCAGGAACTTGCCGGCTCCGTCGGCGCGTCGCGGGAGATGGTCCAGCGACTGCTGAAGGAGCTTCGCGAGCGCGGGGCCGTGGTGACGGGGCGCCGGACGATGGTGATCGTCCGGATGGACGTCCTGCGCCAGATCGCACGACGGTGAGTTCTTTCGCCCTCTCCGCCCCTACCCGTCCCGTCCCTGGGGGCTGCGCCCCCAAACCCCCGCCGGGTAGGGGCGGAGGGGGCGAAATCCGTCTTCTGTGCACACGGTCACAGTTGAAGTGGGTCATCCGCCCTCACACCCCGGCCGCCGGGACCGCCAACCTGCTTGCCAGGCAAGGCCCCCACCGAAAGGCGACCAGGCGACCATGACCGACCCCGTGAGCCGGACCATCCTCCTGCTCGACATCGAGAAGTACAGCGACCGGGACGACGTCGAGCAGGCCTATCTGCGGCGCATGTTGTACGACATCACCGACCGCGCACTGGAAGCCGCCGGCATCGACGAGCGCCTGCGCCTACGCGCCGACCGCGGCGACTCCGTGATGGAACTGATCGACGCCAACGCCTCGGTCACCGCACTCCTGCGCGCCCTGCTCACCGAGGTCCCCGCCCAGCTCCGGGCGGTCAACCGCATGGCCTCCAGCTCCGCCCAGATCCGGCTGCGGGGCGTGGTCGCCACGGGATACGTCGCCGTGGACGAGCACGACGGCTGGGTCGGCTCGGACCTGAACCACGCCTGCCGCCTCCTCGACGCCCAGCTCCTGCGCGCGGCCCTGCGCGAGCGGCCGAACGACTTCGCCCTGTGCGTCTCGGAGGGCGTGCACACGGGGATCGTCCGCCACAGCCACCCCGGCATCCCGGCGGAGGACTTCCACCCGGTGACGGTGGACAGCAAGAACGGACCCCTGCGGGCCTGGCTGCACGGCCCGGTGCCGCAGGGCACCGAGGACCACAGTGAAAGGGGGGGAACCCCGGCGCCGGGCGACTCGGGGGAGAGCCCGGCGCCGGGGGCGGCGGCAGCGGCGGGGACGGGCAGGACCGCCGGCCCCGCCGCCCCTGCCCGTCCCGCCACCCCTCCCGGCGGCGTCGTCTTCCACTTCAACGGCTCCCCCAGCTTCGGGGGCAGTCTCGTCGCCGGAGACCAGCACGGCGTCTCCGGCGGCCAGGTCACCGGAGACGTCCACCAGGGCGGGTCCGGGGGTGAGTCGGCGTGACGGTGCCTCCACCGGCGGAGCCGGCCCCCGACGACGTACCGCGACAGGAACCGCACCGGGCCGCCGAGGACGAGGAGCAGGAGCGGACCCAGGAGGCCCGGGCCGCACAGCGCGAACTCGTCGCGCACACCCCGGGATTCATCTTCAGCGAGGCCGCGTCGTTCGGCGGCAGCCTGGTCGGCGGCGCCCAGCACGGCGTCTCCGGCGGCGTGGCCCGTGATGTGTTCATGGGCGGCAAGACGGAGATCCACCACCACACAACGGCGGCGGCCTCGGCGGCGTACGCCTCCGGGGAGATCCCGCAGGCGGACCTCGACGCGCTGTCCGCGGTCTTCGTCGAGAGCCCCGCCTTCGCGTCCGCCCTGGCGCGCCTGCGCGAGGAACGCGTCCTCGTTCTCGCCGGCGCCCACGCCACCGGCCGCAACGCCGCGGCGCTGATGCTCCTGCACCGCCTCGGCGTCCCCGCCGTGCACGCCCTCTCCTCGGAGACGAGCCCCGCGGCCCTCGCCGCCCAGCTCGCCGCACCCGGTGGCCATGTCCTGCGCGACCTGCCGCTGAGCCGCAACCGGCCACTGCGCGACCCCCACCTGCACGCGGCCCGCGACCAGCTCAAGAAGGTCGACGGGTATCTGGTGGTGACCATCGAGAACTCCCCGTTCCTGCTGGGGGCCACCCCTTCGCGGTGGGAGCCGCCGGAGCCGGCCGCCGTGCTGCGCGCGCATCTGGCCGACCACCGACGCGGCGAGGACATCGAGGGCCTCCTCTCCCTCGGCCCCGTTCGGGACTTCCTCTCCCGCGGCGCCCACCGGCCCGCGGAGGCCGCCCGGTTCGCCGCGGAAGTGGCCGGCTACGACGGCAGCGAGGAAGCTGCGGCGCGCCTCGCGGACTTCGGGCAGGCCGCCGTGGAGCAGCAGTGCCGGGAGTGGCTGAGCGACCCCGAAGCCACCTTGCGGGACAAGGCGTTCCTCATCTCGCTCGCCGTCTTCGACCAGGCGCCGTACGTTCTCGCCGCCGAGCTCGCCGACAAGCTGTACGTGCACTTCCAGCGGCTTCAGCACCCCGAACAGCCCCCGGAGATCCCGGTGTTCGGACTCGCCGCCGAGACCCGTCTGGAACGGGCGCGGGCCGAGGGCGAGGTCCGGGACGAGGCGACCGAGTGGGGCTCGGTGCCGCAGTTCACGGCGTACTTCCGCAGGGAGAACACCCCGAGCGCCCTGCTCACCGAGGTCTGGACGGGCCATCCGTCGGCCCGGCCCGCGCTGGTCGCCTGGCTGAAGGAGCTGGCCCGCGACGGCCGCCCGGTCGTACGCACCCGGGCCGCCGCGGCCACCGCGCTGCTCGCGCGCGCCGACCTGCCCTCGGCGGTGGCGCTGCTGATCAGTGGCTGGGCCGTCTCGAAGTCGTTCGGCCCCCGGGTCACCGCCGCGAACACGCTCACGCTCGCCCAGCTCCTCGACGCGCCCGTCGTGCTGCGCCTGCTCACCCAGTGGTGCACGGACTCCCACTGGGCCCGCCGCTGGACCGCGATCCGCGCCTTCGGGCTGCTCACACCGCTCCGCCCGGACCTGGCGGGCCCCGCGCTGAGCGCGCTCGCCGCCCGCGCCCGTGCCGGGGGCAGCAGCCCGGCCGAGGCGAACAACCTGATCGAGTCCACGGCCCTGCTGCTCTCGGTCGGGGCCCGGCGCGGCGAGATGCTCTCCGAGCTGGTGCGTCTGCTCCATCACGACACACCTTCCGTCCGCGCGCTGGCGCTGGCCGGGTTCGTCCGTGCCTGCGACAACGACGAGGAGGACGCGCTCGTCGAGTGGTACGCCACCACGGGCATGTACGAGCCGGACACGGCCCGCGATCTCGCCACCCTCTGGCGCACCGCGCTCGGCGACCGCGCGCACACCCGCGGCGCCCTGGAGGCCCTGCACACCTGGGTGTACGTGGCCGAGCACCGCGCGGAGTCGGCGCGTGCGCTGGAGTACCTGCTCCCCGCACTGGTCGTGACGGCCGACGACCACAAGCGCCTCCGTCACGAGCTGCTCAATCTGCGCGCCCCCGACGGCGGCCCGCGCCCACCGATCGCCGACCGGCTGATCGGCGTACTGACCCCCTCCACCGCAGAGCCATCGAGGAGTTGAACCATGGCGGAGTTCCGCCGTCAGCCGGAGTGGCAGCAGGACGCCAACCGGCACAGCACACTGATCGACCCGGTGCTCACCGTGCGGCCGATCGCCCGCTTCGACTACACCGCCAGACGGCCGGTCACCGCGATCGACCACGCGCTGGTCTTCGTCACCGCCAAGGGCTCGTACGACGTCTACGTCCCGCCGCACCGGCCGACCCGCTCGGACGCGGCGACCCGCCGCTACACCTCCGTGTACGAGGTGGACATGGGCAACCATTCGGTGCAGCTGGACCTGGAGCTGCCCAGCGACGACGACGCGTTCTCCTTCGGCGCCACCGCCGATCTGACCTGGCGGGTCGCCGATCCGATCGCGTACGTGGCGAGCGGTGAGCGTGATGTGCCCACCCGGCTGACCCGTGAACTCCACCAGTTCGCGCGGCCGGTCAGCCGGCGCTTCCCCATCGAGGACAGCCCATCGGCCGAGCGCGCGGTCCAACAGGCCGTGGAGACGGGTGGTTTCGCGACGGGCATCGGCCTCGCCGTGACGTGTGTCGTACGACTTCGCCTCGACGACGACGCGATCGCGCACCGGCGGCGGCAACGGAGCCTGCGCTACGAGTCCGAAATGCTCGACCCCGAGCACGAGTTCCGGCTGCGCCAGGCCCGGCAGCAGCACGAACTGGAAGTCCTGCGCCAGCAGCAGAACCACCAGCTGATGACCGAGAAGATCAACTTCTACCAGTACCACCTCCAGCACGGCGGTGTCGGCGCCTGGGCGATGCATCTCGCCCAGCATCCCGAGGACACCCAGTTGGTGGTCGGCTCCATCCAGAAGGATCAACTTTCCTTCATCAAGGACGAGTTGGAACTGATCGCCGGTGACTCGCTGGAGGACTTCCAGAAGGCGGAGTCCGCCCGCTCCATGCTGCCGAAGATCAACGACCTGATCCAGCAGCAGGCGGCGCCGGAGCAGGGCGCGCTGCCCCCGGGTGCGACGCCCGGACAGCCGTACGTACCGCCGCAGCCGCCGTACCCGGGCCAGACCCCGCCGCCAGCGTCGGCCCAGCCACCGTACGGCTCCGCACCGCAGTACCAGCCACCGGCGCCGTACGCGGCCACTCCCTACGGTCAGCCGCAGCCGCCGGGCGGGCCGTACACCCAGCCGCCCGCCCCGCAGGCGCCGAGCGCCTCCTACGGGCCCCCTTCGCCGCAGGCGCCGGCCGCCCCGTACGCCCAGCCGACACCGCGCTACGCGGCCACGGGCCCCGCTCCCGCCGTGCCCCCGGCTCCGGGCGTCGACGAGCCCGCCGGGCCCGGCGTACCGCCGCAGGACTCCCCCGAGGCGGGGCCCGCGTGACCACCACCCCGGACACCCACGCCGGCGCCCGAACCGCCGAGCGGCTGCTCACCGAACTGCGGGGCGAGATCGCCCGGGCCGACAGCAAGGCGTCCGTGCTGGTGGCGGCGCTCGGAATGACGGCGGGGGTGTTCAGCGGACTGCTGGCCGGGCGGGGCTGGACGCCGAGGGAACTGTCCTGGGCCGGCACCGCCCTGTGGTGGGCCGGTGCCGCCGCTCTGGCGCTCTCCCTGTTCGCGCTGCTCCTCGCCGTACTCCCCCGCTACCGCACCGGCTCCTGGGCCGCAGGGCAGCCGCTGTGCTACTTCGGCGACATCCAACAGGCCGTACGCGAAGGCCGGTTGGCCGCCGCGCTCGCCGACACCGACCGCGACCCCGCCGCCGGACTCACGGCGGCCCTCACCGAGACCAGCCGTATCGCCGCCCGCAAGCACCAGTGGATCCGCACCGGTCTGATCGCCTTCTGCACCGGCACGGCGCTGCTGCCCACCGCGCTGCTCATCGGCTGACGTCCCCACCCGAAGGAGCCCCAGATGTCCCAACCACCCGGCCCCGCTTATCCGGAGCCCCAGTACCCGGGCGCGGCCTCACCTCCGCCGCAGTACCCGGGCCCTGCCGCTCCCACGCCGCCGCAGTACCCCGGCGCCGCCGCTCCCACGCCGCCGCAGTACCCGGGCGCCACCACTCCCACGCCGCAGTACCCGGAGCCGCAGTACCCGGGGACCGCCGCCGCGCCTCCCTCGTACCCGCAGGCCGCCCCTGCCCAGCCCCAGTACCCGACGGCCCCGCCCGCCCCCGCCCCGCAGTACCCCGGAGCCGCGGCCCCGTACCCGGGCACCGCCCCGCAGTACCCGGCTCAGCACCCGCAGCAGGCCCCCTTCGTGCCGCAGCAGCCCGTCGCCCCCGACGACCTCGACTACCGCCACCAGGGCCGCCGCATGCACGTGGCGGCCCATCAGCGCGGCGCGGACGCCACCGCCATAGGGCAGCTGGCGACCCAGGTCCCGAGCTTCCTGGTGAGCCTCGCGGTGGTCGCGGCGCTCGCCGTGGCGATGTTCGGCACGGCCGTGGGCTGGCTGGTCGTCCTGGCCTGGCTGGCCTCCGGGGCACTCGTCTTCCACCGGCCCACCGAGCTGCTCTTCGCCCGGCGCGCCTTCAAGCTGCGGGCACCGCTGGCGGCCGAGCGGGCCCGTCTGGAGCCGATCTGGCGCGAGGTCACCGCCCGCGCGGGCATCGAGGCGGACACCTACGAACTGATGGTGGAGAACAGCGACGACCTGAACGCGTCCGCGGTGGCCGGTCACGTCGTCGGGGTCACCACGTACGCGCTCAACAAGATCCCGAGCAGCAACCTCGCCGCCGTACTCGCCCATGAACTCGGCCACCACGTCGGCGGTCACGCCTGGGCGGGCCTGCTCGGTTACTGGTACTCGCTGCCCGGCCGGATCGCCTGGGCCCTGACCCGGGGACTCGCCAGAATCGCGATCGCCGTCGCCAGTGTCTTCTCGGCGGCCGCGACGGGGATTCTCGTCCTCTTCATGGGGATGTTCGTGATCACGGGCTTCCTCGTCGCCTGGTACATCACCATCCCCCTCGTGATCGCGCCCTATCTGCTCGCCTACGCGGGCCGCCAGGGCGAGCTGCGCGCCGACCAGCAGGCCGCCGCCCTCGGTTTCGCGACCGAGATGGTCCAGGTGCTGCACCACTTCCAGGCGGAGGAGGACGCCGCGAAGGCGTACGCCGCCGCGCGCGGCAAGAAGCTCAAGGAGCCGGGCGGCCTGGCCAAGCTCCTGACCACCCACCCCGACAACATCACCCGCATCCGCGCCCTGGAGCCGTACCTCCCACTGCCGCGCTGACAAACGCCGAAGGGCGGTCACCCCGAACCCGGGGTGACCGCCCTTCAGTTACTGCGAAGCGACTCGCTTACTGGTTGTACGGACCGTAGTCGTAGTCCTCCAGCGGGACGGCCTGGCCGGAGCCGGTGCCGAACGGCGAGTAGTCGATGTCGTCGTAGCCGACGGCCGAGTACATCGCGGCCTTGGCCTCCTCGGTCGGCTCGACCCGGATGTTGCGGTAGCGGGACAGACCCGTACCGGCCGGGATGAGCTTACCGATGATGACGTTCTCCTTGAGGCCGATCAGGGAGTCGGACTTGGCGTTGATCGCCGCGTCCGTCAGAACCCTGGTCGTCTCCTGGAAGGACGCCGCCGACAGCCACGACTCGGTCGCCAGCGAGGCCTTGGTGATACCCATCAGCTGCGGACGGCCGGAGGCCGGGTGGCCGCCTTCCTGGACCACACGACGGTTCTCGGTCTCGAACTTCGAGCGCTCGACCAGCTCGCCGGGCAGCAGCTCCGCGTCGCCCGACTCGATGATCGTCACCCGGCGCAGCATCTGCCGGATGATGATCTCGATGTGCTTGTCGTGGATCGACACACCCTGCGAGTTGTAGACCTTCTGGACCTCGCCGACCAGGTGGACCTGGACGGCACGCTGACCCAGGATGCGCAGCACGTCGTGCGGGTTGGTGGCACCCACGGTGAGCTTCTGGCCCACCTCGACGTGCTCGCCCTCGGACACCAGGAGACGGGCGCGCTTCGAGATCGGGAACGCCGTCTCGTCGCTGCCGTCGTCCGGGGTGACGACGAGCTTCTTGGTCTTCTCGGTCTCCTCGATCCGCACGCGGCCGGAGGCCTCGGAGATCGGGGCGACACCCTTGGGCGTACGGGCCTCGAAGAGCTCGACGACACGGGGCAGACCCTGGGTGATGTCGTCACCGGCCACACCACCGGTGTGGAAGGTACGCATCGTCAGCTGGGTACCGGGCTCACCGATGGACTGGGCGGCGATGATGCCGACCGCCTCACCGATGTCGACCAGCTTGCCGGTGGCCAGCGAACGGCCGTAGCACATGGCACAGGTGCCGACGGCGGACTCGCAGGTCAGGACCGAACGGGTCTTGACCTCCTCGATGCCGTGCTTGACCAGCTCGTCGATGAGGACGTCGCCGAGGTCGGTGTTGGCCGGGGCCAGCACCTTGCCGTCGACGGTGATGTCCTCGGCCAGCGCACGTGCGTACACGCTGGTCTCGACGTTCTCCGCCTTGCGCAGGACACCGTCCGCGCCGCGCTCCGCGATGTGCAGCTTGAGGCCACGGTCGGTGCCGCAGTCCTCCTCGCGGATGATGACGTCCTGGGAGACGTCGACCAGACGACGGGTGAGGTAACCCGAGTCGGCGGTACGCAGGGCCGTGTCCGCCAGACCCTTACGAGCACCGTGAGTCGAGATGAAGTACTCCAGCACCGACAGGCCCTCACGGAAGGAGGCCTTGATCGGACGCGGGATCGTCTCGTTCTTGGCGTTCGACACCAGACCACGCATACCGGCGATCTGACGCATCTGCATCATGTTTCCTCGGGCACCCGAGTCAACCATCATGAAGATGGGGTTCGTCTTCGGGAAGTTCGCGTTCATCGCCTCGGCAACCTCGTTGGTCGCCTTGGTCCAGATCGCGATGAGCTCCTGCGTGCGCTCGTCCTTGGTGATCAGACCGCGCTCGTACTGCTTCTGGACCTTCTCGTCCTGCGCCTCGTAGCCCTTGACGATCTCCTTCTTCGCCTCGGGAACGACGATGTCGGAGATGGCCACGGTGACGCCGGAGCGGGTCGCCCAGTAGAAGCCCGCCGCCTTCAGGTTGTCGAGCGTCGCCGCCACGATGACCTTGGGGTAGCGCTCGGCGAGGTCGTTGACGATCTCGGAGAGCTGCTTCTTGCCGACCTCGTAGTCGACGAACGGGTAGTCCTCGGGCAGCAGCTCGTTGAAGAGCGCGCGGCCCAGCGTGGTCTTCAGGCGGAAGGTGTCACCCTGCTGCCACTCCGGCTCGCCCTCCTCCTGCGCCGGCGGGGTCCAGCCGCGCGGCGGGATGGTGCCCACCGGGAAGCGGATGTCCACGCGCGACTGCAGCGAGAGCTCGCCGGCGTCGAACGCCATGATCGCCTCGGCCGCGGAGCCGAAGGACCGGTCCTCGCCCTTGACGTTGCGCAGCGCGCCGTCGGTGGTCAGGAAGAACAGACCGAGGACCATGTCCTGGGTCGGCATCGTGACCGGACGGCCGTCAGCGGGCTTGAGGATGTTGTTCGAGGACAGCATCAGGATGCGGGCCTCGGCCTGCGCCTCCGCGGAGAGCGGCAGGTGGACGGCCATCTGGTCACCGTCGAAGTCCGCGTTGAACGCGGTGCAGACGAGCGGGTGGATCTGGATGGCCTTGCCCTCGACCAGCTGCGGCTCGAAGGCCTGGATGCCGAGGCGGTGCAGCGTGGGCGCACGGTTCAGCAGAACCGGGTGCTCCGCGATGACCTCTTCCAGGACGTCGTACACGACCGTGCGGCCGCGCTCGACCATCCGCTTGGCGCTCTTGATGTTCTGCGCGTGGTTCAGGTCGACCAGGCGCTTCATCACGAACGGCTTGAAGAGCTCCAGCGCCATGGCCTTGGGCAGACCGCACTGGTGCAGCTTCAGCTGCGGACCGACGACGATCACGGAACGCGCGGAGTAGTCCACACGCTTGCCGAGCAGGTTCTGACGGAATCGACCCTGCTTACCCTTCAGCATGTCGCTGAGGGACTTCAGCGGACGGTTACCGGGGCCCGTGACCGGGCGACCACGACGGCCGTTGTCGAAGAGCGCGTCGACGGCCTCCTGAAGCATGCGCTTCTCGTTGTTCACGATGATCTCGGGGGCACCGAGGTCAAGGAGTCGCTTCAGACGGTTGTTGCGGTTGATCACACGGCGGTACAGGTCGTTCAGGTCGGAGGTCGCGAAGCGGCCACCGTCCAGCTGCACCATCGGACGCAGGTCCGGCGGGATGACCGGCACGCAGTCGAGCACCATGCCCTTGGGGCTGTTGCTGGTCTGCAGGAACGCGGAGACGACCTTGAGGCGCTTGAGCGCACGGGTCTTCTTCTGGCCCTTGCCGGTACGGATGATCTCGCGGAGGCGCTCGGCCTCCTCCTCCAGGTCGAAGGACTCGAGGCGCTTCTGCAGCGCCGCGGCACCCATCGAACCGTCGAAGTACGTGCCGAAGCGGTCACGCAGCTCGCGGTAGAGGAGCTCGTCGCCCTCGAGGTCCTGGACCTTGAGGTTCTTGAAGCGGGTCCACACCTCGTCGAGACGGTCGATCTCGCGCTGCGCACGGTCGCGCAGCTGCTTCATCTCACGCTCGGCACCTTCGCGCACCTTGCGGCGCACGTCGGCCTTGGCGCCCTCGGCCTCCAGCTCGGCCAGGTCGGTCTCGAGCTTCTTGGCGCGGGCTTCCAGGTCGGCGTCGCGACGGTTCTCGACCTGCTGACGCTCGACGGAGACGTGGGCCTCCAGCGAGGGCAGGTCGCGGGTGCGGCGCTCCTCGTCGACGTACGTGATCATGTACGCCGCGAAGTAGATGACCTTCTCCAGGTCCTTCGGGGCGAGGTCGAGCAGGTAGCCCAGACGCGACGGAACGCCCTTGAAGTACCAGATGTGGGTGACGGGAGCGGCCAGCTCGATGTGGCCCATCCGCTCGCGACGCACCTTGGCGCGAGTGACCTCGACGCCGCAGCGCTCACAGATGATGCCCTTGAAGCGGACACGCTTGTACTTACCGCAGTAGCACTCCCAGTCCCGGGTCGGACCGAAGATCTTCTCGCAGAAGAGTCCGTCCTTTTCGGGCTTGAGGGTGCGGTAGTTGATGGTCTCGGGCTTCTTGACCTCGCCGTGGCTCCACTGACGGATGTCGTCAGCGGTGGCCAGACCGATCCGGAGCTCATCGAAGAAGTTGACGTCGAGCACTATGCGTCAATCCCTCTCAGGGTTGTAAGTCTTAGGGGTCTGATACGGGGGTCCTGGGGCCGGCGGGCCTTGTTCACCTGTTCCAAAGGCGTTCAAGGCCCACCGAACTCCCGTCAGACCTCTTCGACGCTGCTCGGCTCGCGCCGGGACAGGTCGATGCCGAGCTCCTCCGCCGCGCGGAAGACGTCCTCGTCGGTGTCACGCATTTCGATGGACATACCGTCGCTGGACAGCACCTCCACGTTGAGGCAGAGAGACTGCATCTCCTTGATGAGCACCTTGAAGGACTCGGGGATGCCGGGCTCGGGGATGTTCTCGCCCTTGACGATGGCCTCGTAGACCTTCACGCGGCCGGTGACGTCGTCGGACTTGATGGTCAGCAGCTCCTGGAGGGCGTACGCGGCGCCGTATGCCTCCAGCGCCCACACCTCCATCTCACCGAAGCGCTGGCCACCGAACTGGGCCTTACCACCCAGCGGCTGCTGGGTGATCATCGAGTACGGACCGGTCGAGCGGGCGTGCAGCTTGTCGTCGACCAGGTGGTGGAGCTTCAGGATGTACATGTAGCCGACCGAGATCGGCTCCGGGAACGGCTCGCCGGAGCGGCCGTCGAACAGCGGCGCCTTACCGGTCGGGAGCACCATGCGCTCGCCGTCGCGGTTCGGGATCGTGTGCTGCAGCAGACCCGCGAGCTCGTCCTCACGCGCACCGTCGAAGACGGGGGTGGCGACGTTCGTGCCCGGCGCGACCACGTCGGCCTCGATGGCCTGCAGGCGCTGCGCCCAGTCGTCCGCGAGGCCGGAGACGTCCCATCCGCGGCTGGCGAGCCAGCCGAGGTGGATCTCCAGGACCTGTCCCGGGTTCATTCGGGACGGGACACCCAGCGGGTTGAGGATGATGTCGACCGGAGTTCCGTCCTCGAGGAACGGCATGTCCTCGATGGGCAGGATCTTCGAGATGACGCCCTTGTTGCCGTGACGACCGGCGAGCTTGTCACCGTCCGTGATCTTGCGCTTCTGCGCCACGTAGACACGAACCAGCTGGTTCACGCCCGGCGGCAGCTCGTCGCCCTCTTCACGGTCGAAGACGCGGACGCCGATGACCTTGCCGATCTCACCGTGCGGCACCTTCAGCGAGGTGTCGCGCACCTCGCGCGCCTTCTCACCGAAGATCGCGCGGAGCAGACGCTCCTCGGGGGTCAGCTCGGTCTCACCCTTGGGCGTGACCTTGCCGACGAGGATGTCACCGGCGACGACCTCGGCACCGATACGGATGATGCCGCGCTCGTCGAGGTCGGCGAGGACCTCCTCGGAGACGTTCGGGATGTCCCGGGTGATCTCCTCGGGGCCGAGCTTGGTGTCACGGGCGTCGACCTCGTGCTCCTCGATGTGGATCGAGGAGAGGACGTCGTCCTGCACGAGGCGCTGCGACAGGATGATCGCGTCCTCGTAGTTGTGACCCTCCCACGGCATGAACGCCACGAGCAGGTTCTTGCCGAGCGCCATCTCGCCGTTCTCGGTCGCCGGACCGTCGGCCAGCACCTGGCCGGCGATGACCCGGGCGCCCTCGTCCACGACGACCTTCTGGTTCACAGAGGTGCCCTGGTTCGAGCGGGAGAACTTCGCGAGGCGGTACGTGGTGTACGTACCGTCGTCGTTGGCGGTGGTGATGTAGTCCGCGGAGACCTCCTGGACCACACCGTCCTTCTCCGACTTCAGGACGTCACCGGCGTCGACCGCGCAGCGGTACTCCATGCCGGTGCCGACCAGCGGCGCCTCGGACTTGATGAGCGGCACGGCCTGACGCATCATGTTCGCGCCCATGAGGGCACGGTTGGCGTCATCGTGCTCGAGGAACGGGATCATGGCGGTCGCGACCGACACCATCTGGCGCGGCGAGACGTCCATGTAGTCGACGTCGTCACCGGGGACGTAGTCGACCTCGCCGCCACGGCGGCGAACCAGGACGCGGGACTCCTCGAAGCGGAGCTCGTCCGTCAGCGGCGCGTTGGCCTGCGCGATGACGAATCGGTCCTCTTCGTCGGCCGTCAGGTAGTCGACCTCGTCCGTGACGACGCCACCGGTGACCTTGCGGTACGGCGTCTCGACGAAACCGAACGCGTTGACCCGGCCGTAGGAGGCGAGCGAGCCGATCAGACCGATGTTCGGGCCTTCAGGGGTCTCGATCGGACACATGCGGCCGTAGTGCGACGGATGCACGTCACGGACCTCGAAGCCGGCCCGCTCACGGGAGAGACCACCCGGGCCAAGAGCCGACAGACGGCGCTTGTGGGTGAGACCCGACAGCGGGTTGTTCTGGTCCATGAACTGCGACAGCTGGCTGGTGCCGAAGAACTCCTTGATGGAGGCGACGACCGGCCGGATGTTGATCAGGGTCTGCGGCGTGATCGCCTCGACGTCCTGAGTCGTCATGCGCTCGCGGACGACGCGCTCCATACGAGCCAGACCCGTGCGGACCTGGTTCTGGATGAGCTCGCCGACGTTGCGCAGACGACGGTTGCCGAAGTGGTCGATGTCGTCCGTCTCGACGACGATCTGCGTGCCGTTGTCACCGACGGTCTCGGTCTCACCGGCGTGCAGCTTCACCAGGTACTTGATCGACGAGATGATGTCCTCGACGGTCAGGATGCCGGCGTCGAGCGGGGCGTCGCCGCCCAGCTTCTTGTTGACCTTGTAGCGGCCGACCTTGGCGAGGTCGTAGCGCTTGGGGTTGAAGTAGAGGTTCTCGAGCAGCGTCTGCGCGGCCTCACGGGTCGGGGGCTCGCCCGGACGCAGCTTGCGGTAGATGTCGAGCAGCGCGTCGTCCTGGCCCTGGGTGTGGTCCTTCTCCAGGGTGGCGCGCATCGACTCGTACTCGCCGAACTCCTCGAGGATCTGCTCGGTCGTCCAACCGAGGGCCTTCAGGAGAACGGTGACGGACTGCTTGCGCTTGCGGTCGATGCGGACACCGACCATGTCGCGCTTGTCGATCTCCATCTCCAGCCAGGCACCCCGGGACGGGATGACCTTCGCGGAGAAGATGTCCTTGTCGGACGTCTTGTCGATGGAGGAGTCGAAGTAGACACCCGGCGAGCGGACGAGCTGCGACACCACGACACGCTCGGTGCCGTTGATGACGAAGGTGCCCTTGTTGGTCATGAGCGGGAAGTCGCCCATGAACACCGTCTGGGACTTGATCTCGCCGGTCTCGTTGTTGGTGAACTCGGCGGTGACGAAGAGCGGCGCGGAGTACGTGAAGTCGCGCTCCTTGCACTCGTCGATGGAGTTCTTCGGAGGCTCGAAGCGGTGGTCGCGGAAGGTCAGCGACATCGACCCGGAGAAGTCCTCGATCGGGGAGATCTCCTCGAAGATCTCCTCCAGACCGGACTTGGTGGGGACGTCCTGTCCGTTGTCCAGAGCCGCCTCGACACGAGCCTTCCACGCGGCATTGCCGAGCAGCCAGTCGAAGCTCTCGGTTTGCAGCGCAAGAAGGTTCGGAACCTCGAGGGGCTCCTTGATCTTTGCAAAGGAGATGCGCAGCGGGGCGGTGCTGGCGCCGTTGTTCGTATTCGCGGTCGAGGCAGTGCGCGAGGCGGCCAAGAGGGGGTCCTTCCGAGGGCTCGGACTCACTACGCGCGTACCGGTCCCATGCTGGACACAGAGAGAGGCCGTTCCCGAATTGGCCGAAGAAGGCCAGGTCAGGCACGATTCAATCGTCGGTGCTCAAGCATAGGCATGCCCCTGGTGACGGGCAGGAGGCAGCTAACAGGCAGCGCAAAGGGTCAGTGTAGCCACTCGGCCCACTGATGTCCAGTCCCGGTTTTTGAGACCCTCATTGTTCTCAACACCTGCGGCAAGCCACGCCCTCAATGCACATCGATACTGCCCTCTTCGTCGTCGATCCATGCCTCGGATCCGGATCGTTGTGACGACGCGTCCTGAGAATTGCGCGCTGCGTGCGGTTCGTCAAGGCCCCCCATGCCCAAAGCAAGTGCCGCGAACGTCACGTGCAACCTGTCTTGCAGCCCGTCTTGCAGCCCGTCACGGGCTCGGCCGGAGACAACAACGAAGATCACCATACTCGCCGCCACCGACAGTGCAAGGCAGCCGCCGCCGGACCCCCTGGAACGCCGAAGAGCGACCACCCAGATGGGTGATCGCTCTTCAATGCGTCAGCGTTACAGCGCTACGAGAGCGGCTGTATCAGCTCGCGAGCAGTCCGTAGGGACCGCGAGGTGTTACTTGACCTCGACGGCCGCACCGGCGCCCTTGAGGGCCTCGGCGGCCTTCTCGGCGGCGTCCTTGGCGACCTTCTCGAGGACGGGCTTCGGGGCGCCGTCGACGAGGTCCTTGGCCTCCTTCAGACCCAGGGAGGTCAGCTCACGCACGACCTTGATGACCTGGATCTTCTTGTCGCCGGCACCGGTGAGGATGACGTCGAACTCGTCCTGCTCCTCAGCGGCCTCGGCAACGGCGGCCGGGCCGGCGGGGCCGGCAACGGCGACCGCGGCGGCGGCGGTGACGTCGAACTTCTCCTCGAAGGCCTTCACGAACTCGGAGAGCTCGATGAGGGTCATCTCCTCGAACTGCGCGAGCAGGTCTTCCTGGCTGAGCTTCGCCATGGTGGGCGATCCTTCCACTAATTCGGCGGGTGCCGGATGTACATGTCTGGCGGGCGTACGTTGGCCCGCTACGACCACTGCCTCAGGCGGCTGCGGTCATTTCGCGAGCCGAATTACTCGGCACCGCCCTGCTCGTCCTGCTTGGCGCGAAGAGCGTCCACGGTGCGGACGAGCTTCGAGGGAAGCGCCTGGAAGAGCTGAGCAGCCTGAGACTGCTTGCCCTTGAAGGCACCCGCCAGCTTGGAGAGCAGAACCTCGCGGGACTCGAGGTCCGCAAGCTTCTTGATCTCGTCGGCGGACAGCGCCTTGCCGTCAAGGACACCGCCCTTGATGACGAGGTTCGGGTTGTCCTTGGCGAAGTCACGAAGACCCTTCGCCGACTCCACCGGGTCACCGGTGACGAAGGCAACTGCCGTCGGACCGTTGAACAGGTCGTCGAGCGTCGAGATCCCGGCCTCGTTGGCCGCAATCTTGGTCAGCGTGTTCTTCACCACGGCGTACTGGGCGTTCTCACCGAGCGAACGACGCAGCGTCTTGAGCTGCGCCACGGTGAGACCCCGGTACTCGGTCAGCACAGCGGCGTTCGAGCTGCGGAACTGCTCCGCGAGCTCGGCTACCGCGGCAGCCTTGTCGGGCCTTGCCATAGAGCGTCGGCCTCCTTCCGGGTGATGACGACCGCTCGGAAGGGGCTGGGCAAAACGAAACGCCCCGGCGCAGGCGCACGGGGCGTAGCTCGACCGGTATATCCGCAAGCAGGGCAAGCGAACTCCGGGAGCACATCCACAGTCACCTACGCGGGTCGTCCGCAGTTTCAGCGGATCCTTCGGCCGCCCTGCCCTCTTGCGAGCACAAGGCAACGACCAGCGGTCTTTGGCTTCTGGAGAAGAGTACGTGAATGGGTCACTGTCAAGCAAATCCGCTCTGCGACGCCTCAGACCCGACGGTGACCGGGCTCAGCCCTGCCGCGCTTCCTTCATCATCTGGGCGAGGTCGGCGGTGTCCTTGGCGGGCGGGGCCTTGACCGTCACCGGCTTGTTGAAGTCGAGGAAGGTGATGGTCATGTCGAGCTTGCCCTTGTCGGCGTCGCCCCGCATGCGGAACTGCTTGGTGTGGTCGTCACCGTCGATCCACATGTCCATCGTGAGCGCGTCGATGCCCATCTTCTCGTACTGGTCGAGGCTCTTCTCCCGCTTCTCACGGGTGGCCTTGTCCTTGCCCTTGAGGGAGTCGCGGAACTCCTCGAGGGTGACCGTCCCCTTGTAGTGCGTGGTCTTCACGCCGTCGACGGTCTCGGTTCCGACCTTCTTCACGTCCTTGGAGCCGGTGAGGAAAGTGGACTCGGTGGCCGGATTCTTGTCGGCCTGTCCGGCGCCCAGCTGGTCGGCGTTCACCTGCTTGTCCGCTCCCAGCGCGGACATGTCGAACTTGATCCAGCTCTTTCCGTCCATCTCCTTGGCGACCTGTGCGCCCCCGCCGATGTACATCGCCTTGTCGACGAGCCGGAGCTCCACCTGGCCGTCGGTGGCCTGGTCCTCGGCCGTCATCTTCATGCTCATGGCCAGCGGCTTCATGCTCATCGCCGCCTCACCGCTGACACGGCCCTCCTCCGGGACCCGGCCGGTCATCCGGTAGCGGAGGGACGTGATGTCCTCCGTCTTCTTCGCTGCCTTGGCCACGGCCGCGGCGGGCGTCATCTTCGGCGATTCCTCCGCATCGCTCTTCGTACAGGCGACGGCACCCCCACCGACGACCAGGGCGGCGAGCGTCGCGCCCGCCGCTCTGCGCCGAACGGTTCCACGTACAGAAAACTCCATGATTCCCCCCAGGGAACAGATGATCGTTGCACAGCAAGGCTGCAGTTCACAGCACGGCCGCGAGCGTATCCCAGGGGGTTTCAGTGGGCTCCTGAATTCACATGGGACTCAGGAGGTGGTGCCGCCCGTGTTGCCCTGCGACTTCAGCAGGTCCTTGAAGTCGGCGGTGTCGCCCGCCGGAGGCTCCGTGGCGGAGACCTTCACCCCGTAGTCGCTGTAGTACGCGGTCGAGGACATGGTGCCGGTCGACAGCTCGCCCTTCTCGACCTTCTTGACCAGCAGGTCATCGCCGTTGACCCAGATGTCGACCTTCTCGGTGCTGACGCCGGCCGCCGTGAGCTGCTTCTTCAGGTCGGCCAGCTGGCTCGCGCTGAGATTGGAGGTCTTGGTCGCCAGGTCCGCGACGTCCACCGTGCCCGAGTAGTGCGTGGTCTGCTCGCCGCGCACCGTCTCCTCGCCGACCTTCGTCACGTCGCCGGAGGCCAGCAGGAGCTTCACCGACTGGTTCGGCGTGGTGTTCTGCATCTGGTCCTTCAGATACGCGCCCGAGCCGCCACCCAGCTTCGCCAGGTCGTCGTAGGCGTACTTGATCCAGTGCTTGCCGCCCGACTGCTGGGCGAACTTGTCGCCCATCCTCGCGTAGTAGGCATCGCGCAGATAGCGGGCCTGCATCGACGTGCTGCCGGTCTGACGCATCGTGTCGGCCATCGTGCCGCCGGTGTACGTGATCGTCATGGTGCCGGTGAGACCGTCGGACCAGCCCATGACGCCGTCCGCCTTCATGGACATCATCGTGCCCATGGTCGTCGTGGACTCGACCTTGGCGGAGTCGGCGTTGTCCGTGGTCTTCTCGGCGGAGCGCAGGGCGGCGATGGGGCTGACGTGCGTCGTGCCCTTGTGCCCCGCCTTGTCGTCCTTCCCAGAGCCTCCGGAGGAGTCCGAGGAATTACAGGCGGCCACCCCCGCCAGCGCGGTCACCAGCGCGATCGAAAGGGTCACGCGGCGCACGGTCGTGCTCTTCATTCGTCCCCACCCCTATGAGAATCCTGTGCTCTGCACGCTAGCGCAGCCCACTGACACCCGTATCCGGATTCGGTGTCCGCAGACAGGGACGGGCCCCGCACCTCGAAAGGTTGCGGGGCCCGTGTCAAAAACGCGTGCGCGACGCGGTCACCGGGGTGAGCGGGAGGCTCAGACGGCGGCCGGGTCCTCCTCGACGAGGAGGTTGCGGGTGCGGTTCGGGTCGACCGGAATGCCGGGGCCGATCGTGGTGCTGATCGCGGCCTTCTTGATGTAGCGACCCTTGGCGGCCGACGGCTTCAGACGAAGGATCTCGTCCAGCGCGGCGCCGTAGTTCTCCACCAGCTGGGAGTCGTCGAAGGACGCCTTGCCGATGATGAAGTGCAGGTTCGAGTGCTTGTCGACGCGGAACTCGATCTTGCCGCCCTTGATCTCGGTCACGGCCTTGGCCACGTCCGGGGTCACGGTGCCGGTCTTCGGGTTCGGCATCAGACCACGCGGGCCGAGGACACGGCCGAGGCGGCCGACCTTGCCCATGAGGTCCGGGGTGGCGACGACGGCGTCGAAGTCCAGACGGCCCTTCGCCACCTCGTCGATGAGCTCGTCGGAGCCGACGATGTCGGCGCCCGCGGCAGTCGCGGCCTCGGCACGGTCACCGGTCGCGAAGACCAGGACCCGGGCGGTCTTACCGGTGCCGTGCGGGAGGTTCACGGTGCCACGGACCATCTGGTCGGCCTTGCGCGGGTCTACACCCAGGCGGAAGGCGACCTCGACGGTGCCGTCGAACTTGCTCGTGGAGGTCTCCTTGGCGAGACGGACGGCCTCGAGCGGGGCGTACAGCTTCTCCCGGTCGACCTTGGCGTCCGCAGCGCGGAGAGACTTGCTGCGCTTGCTCACTACTGCTCCTGATGTGTTCTGAGGAGTCGTGGTGCGGGCCGAGCAGGCCCTTCCACGGATTTCCAGAAGGTGGGTGTCAGCCCTCGACCGTGATGCCCATGGAACGGGCGGTGCCGGCGATGATCTTCGCGGCGGCGTCCAGGTCGTTGGCGTTGAGGTCGGGCATCTTGGTGGTGGCGATCTCGCGGACCTGCGCCTGGGTGATCTTGGCGACCTTGGTCTTGTGCGGCTCGCCGGAGCCCTTCTCGACACCCGCGGCCTTGAGGATCATCTTGGCGGCCGGCGGCGTCTTGGTGATGAAGGTGAAGGAGCGGTCCTCGTAGACCGTGATCTCCACCGGGATGACCCAACCGCGCTGCGACTCGGTCGCGGCGTTGTAGGCCTTGCAGAACTCCATGATGTTGACGCCGTGCTGGCCCAGCGCGGGGCCGACCGGCGGAGCCGGGTTGGCGGCGCCGGCCTGGATCTGGAGCTTGATAAGCCCCGTGACCTTCTTCTTCTTGGGAGGCATGTGCTCTCTCCGGGTCCTAGTGAGAGTTTTCAGCTTCCGCCCGGTTCATCCGGATGGAGGCATACCGCACAACGATAACGGGTATCCATGCGCGGCCAAAAACCGAGCAGGTCAGACGGGCTTTTGACAGCCCGTCTGACCTGGTCGGAAGCGGTGAGTCCAGAAGGAGCTAGTTCTTCTGGATCTGGTCGAAGGAGAGCTCGACCGGGGTCTCGCGGCCGAAGATCTCGACGAGACCCTTGACCTTCTTCGAGTCGGCGTTGATCTCGTTGATGGTCGCCTGCAGCGTGGCGAACGGGCCGTCGGTGACGGTGACCGAGTCGCCGACCTCGAAGTCCAGCACCTGGACCTCGACCTTGCGCTGCGGAGCGGGCTTGCCCTCGGCCTCGGCTGCCTCGCGGGCGGCCTTCTCCTCGGCCTCCGGGGCGAGCATCTTGACGATCTCGTCCAGGGTCAGCGGGTACGGGTCGTAGGCGTTGCCCACGAAGCCGGTGACGCCGGGGGTGTTGCGGACGACGCCCCAGGACTCGTTCGTCAGGTCCATGCGGACCAGCACGTAGCCCGGGAGCTTGTTCTGCTTGATCGTCTTGCGCTCGCCGTTCTTGATCTGCGCGACCTCTTCCTGCGGCACCTCGGCCTGGAAGATGAAGTCCTCGACGTTCAGCGAGACGGCACGCTGCTCGAGGTTGGTCTTCACGCGGTTCTCGTAACCGGCGTACGTGTGGATGACGTACCACTCGCCGGGGAGGGTGCGAAGCTCCTCGCGCAGGGCGGTGACGGGGTCGACCGGCTCGGCCTCTTCGGCCTCCGCCTCGTCGGCGATCTCGGCCTCGTCGGCGAGGGCCTCCTCGGAGACGTCCTCGGCCTCGACGTCGTCACCGGACTCGTCCTCGACGTGCAGGGCCGCTTCTTCGGCAGGCTCGCCGGCGTCGGCGTCGGCAGCCTCGACCTCGTCCTCGACGTCCGCGCCCTCGACGATGTCGAGCTCGTCGTCAACGGACTCGACCGACTCGCTGGCGTCGTTCAGGTTCGGGTCAGACACGGTGGCTGCTTCTTCCTGGATACATGGGGGTGGAACACGCGAAAGGGGCGCCGGTGACGGCGCCCTTCGCTCTCGGCTCAGCCGAAGACGTACTTGGCGGCGTGGTTGAGCCCATAGTCAATCACGGTCACCAGGGCGATCATGATGACGACGAAGACAATTACCACTGTGGTGTACGTCGTCAGCTGATTGCGAGTCGGCCAGACGACTTTGCGGAGCTCCGCGACGATCTGGCGATAGAAGGTGGCAAGGCGCTTCAGCGGGCCCTTCTTGGCACGCTTACCGCCCTTGCGGGCCTTCTTCTTGGACTCGGGCGCCTCGGCATCAGGCATGTCGATGGAGCCCACGGCGTCCGTCACTCGTCCTCACCTGATTCCGGGTCGTGGCCGTGCCGCGCCCGGTTGAGCCGCACGGCGGTGCATTGCAGTACGTACATGCGCACACATCCTGGCGAAAGGTGTGTGTAGCAGGGCCGGAGGGACTTGAACCCCCAACCGCTGGTTTTGGAGACCAGTGCTCTACCAATTGAGCTACGACCCTTTGATTTCCCCCAACGTACCGCATCCGCCCAAGTGCTCGGTGTGCACCGGGTGAGTGCGGCCGGTGAAGGCCAACGAGGTGAGAGTGTACGTGGTCCTGAGCCGGTCGTCGAACAGAAAGTGTCCGTACGGGCCTTGTCCGCCGAAGATCGACTGGTGAGCCGCCCGGATCCGGATGGATGTTCTGCCGATGTTCAGTCTGTGAAACCCGCGTGCCGGGGGCGTTTCCAGTCTGAAACGATGGGTCCCATGAGCGCTGCAATCCCTCCCACCGAGCGCCGGGTCTCCGCCCGAGTCGGCGCGATCTCCGAGTCCGCCACCCTCGCCGTGGACGCCAAGGCCAAGGCCCTCAAGGCCGCCGGGCGTCCGGTGATCGGCTTCGGCGCGGGCGAGCCCGACTTCCCGACCCCGGACTACATCGTCGAGGCCGCCATCGAGGCGTGCAAGAACCCGAAGTACCACCGCTACACCCCGGCCGGCGGTCTGCCCGAGCTGAAGGCGGCGATCGCCGCGAAGACCCTGCGCGACTCCGGCTATGAGGTGGAGGCCGCCCAGGTCCTGGTCACCAACGGCGGCAAGCAGGCCATCTACGAGGCCTTCGCCGCGATCCTCGACCCGGGCGACGAGGTCATCGTCCCGGCGCCGTACTGGACCACGTACCCGGAATCGATCCGTCTTGCCGGCGGTGTCCCCGTGGACGTCGTCGCGGACGAGACCACCGGCTACCGCGTCTCGGTCGAGCAGCTGGAGGCGGCCCGCACCGAGAACACCAAGGTGCTGCTGTTCGTCTCCCCGTCCAACCCGACGGGCGCGGTCTACACCCGCGAGCAGATCGAGGAGATCGGCCGCTGGGCCGCCGAGAAGGGCCTGTGGGTCCTGACCGACGAGATCTACGAGCACCTCGTCTACGGGGACGCGGAGTTCCACTCCCTGCCCGTGGTGGTGCCCGAGCTGCGCGAGAAGTGCATCGTCGTCAACGGCGTGGCCAAGACCTACGCCATGACCGGCTGGCGTGTGGGCTGGGTCATCGGCCCCAAGGACGTCATCAAGGCCGCGACCAACCTGCAGTCGCACGCCACCTCGAACGTGTCGAACGTGGCCCAGGTCGCCGCGCTCGCCGCCGTCTCGGGCGACCTGACGGCCGTCGCCAAGATGCGCGAGGCCTTCGACCGCCGCCGCAAGACCATCGTGCGCATGCTGAACGAGATCGATGGCGTGCTCTGCCCGGAGCCCGAGGGCGCCTTCTACGCCTATCCCTCGGTGAAGGCCCTCATCGGCAAGGAGATCCGCGGCAAGCGCCCCCAGGACACGGTCGAACTGGCCGCGCTCATCCTGGAGGAGGCCGAGGTCGCGGTCGTCCCGGGCGAGGCCTTCGGCACGCCGGGCTACCTGCGTCTGTCGTACGCCCTTGGTGACGAGGACCTCGTCGAGGGCGTCAGCCGGATCCAGAAGCTGCTGGCGGAAGCCCGCGACTGACGTTTTCGCGCTCCACGCGCGTGTGCGGGCCGTTTCCCTTCGGGGAGACGGCCCGCTTCTTCGTGCGAGCAAGACCACTAACGGGGAAAGCGCTACCGGGACGGCAGGAACGTACGGCAGGATCCTGGAATGGAGCGCGTACGTGATCTCTCTGAACTGCCGAAGGCCCATCTGCACCTGCACTTCACCGGTTCGATGCGGCACACCACCCTGCTGGAACTGGCCGACAAGCACGGGATCCATCTGCCCGACGCACTGACCGGGGCGGAGCCGCCGAAGCTGCGGGCGACGGACGAGCGGGGCTGGTTCCGCTTCCAGCGGCTGTACGACGCGGCGCGGTCGTGCCTCAGAGACCCCGATGACATTCGGCGACTGGTGCGCGAGGCCGCCGAGGAGGACCTCAAGGACGGCTCGGGGTGGCTGGAGATCCAGGTCGACCCGACGTCCTACGCGCCTCGTCTGGGCGGTCTGATCCCGGCTCTGGAGATCATCCTGGACGCGGTCGACACGACCGCACGGGAGACCGGCCTCGGGATGCGCGTCCTGGTGGCCGCGAACCGCATGAAGCATCCGCTGGACGCCCGCACGCTGGCTCGCCTGGCGGTGCGGTACGCGGACCGGGGCATCGTCGGCTTCGGGCTCTCGAACGACGAGCGGCGGGGCATGGCGCGGGACTTCGACCGGGCGTTCGCGATCGCGCGGGAGGGCGGGCTGCTGTCCGCGCCGCACGGCGGCGAGCTGACCGGGCCGGCCTCCGTCCGCGACTGCCTGGACGACCTGGGCGCCTCGCGGATCGGTCACGGGGTGCGCGCCGCCGAGGACCCGCGGCTGCTCAAGCGGCTCGCGGACCGCGGGGTGACCTGCGAGGTCTGTCCCGCCTCGAACGTCGCCCTGGGGGTCTACGAGAAGCCGGAGGACGTCCCCCTGCGCACGCTCTTCGAGGCCGGCGTCCCGATGGCCCTCGGCGCCGACGACCCGCTGCTCTTCGGCTCCCGCCTGGCCGCGCAGTACGAGATCGCCCGCCGCCACCACGGCTTCACGGACGCCGAACTCGCCGAGCTGGCCCGGCAGTCCATCCGCGGCTCGGCCGCCCCGGAGGACGTCCGCGCGAAGCTGCTGGCCGGGGTCGACGACTGGCTCAGCGGCCCGGCCGCTTGAAGTGGGCGTACGGCGGATACGGCTGGAAACCGATGACGACCTCGGGGCTGCGCCGGGTGCCCGATTCCTCCTGCAGCTCGCCGGAGATCGAGGTCATGAAGGCCGCCTTCCCCTTGACCACACCCCTCTGGCGCGGTCCCCAGCCCGCCGCGTACGAGAAGGCCGTGGCCACCGAGGCGAAGACGTCACGGCTGCCGATCAGGAAGAACGTCCGCGCATGACTGCTGTGCCGGAGCAGGTCCCGCAGGTCCGTGCGGTGGCGCCGCCGCTGCCAGGCCTCCGCGTCGCGCGCGGTGCGGGCCTCGTCCGTGCGGACGGTGAGGGGGGTGCTGTGCGTCAGCCTGCGGCGCAGTTCCGGCCATTTGCTCGGGCGCAGGCCCGCCGAGTGATGGACCAGGACGAGGTCGACGAGGTCGGGGCAGCCCACGTAGGGCGGGGGACCCTCCCGTAGGGGCACATGCACGATCGTGTGCCTGGAGTAGGCGGCGAACGAGAACAGGCCGGCGAGCCGGTTCAGCCCGTCGTGGTCGCCCATCAGCATGCCGAGCGAGGCCTCGGGGTCACGGAGCGAGGTGTGGCGCAGCGGTGTCCAGGGCTGCACGACACGGTGCTCGTGCGGGCCGGTGCGAGGTCTGAACTGGCGGAGCCTCAGCCGCATTCGGTATGCCTCATGCCTCCAGGGTGATCGTCAGGCCGGGCCACCGGCAAGCGAAATACCGCGCAGGAGCGTGCGGGCGAGGGCCGGGGCGAAGGTGTCCACGGGAGGCGGCTTGCCCTCCGCCGTCGCGTCGTAGGCGAAGGCGCGCTGTGCGCAGGCACCCATGAGCAGCGAAGCGGCCGCGAAAGTGTCGGCATAGGGGTGGACGCGCCCCGCCTGCTGTTCCGCTCGCAGATACGCGGCGACACCCCGGATCGGCATGTGGGCGCCCGCACCCATCTGCCGCATGGCCTCGTCGTGGCGGCGCTTGAGCTGTGTCTCCGCGTACAGGGAGGCGGCGATCGGAAAGCTCTGCTCATAGAAGAGGGCCGCCTGTCGGGCGATCTCCGTGAGGTTCTCCTCGACGGTGTGCTTCTCCGGCTCGGACGTGAGCCTGTCCAGGAGGGGGCCCAACGTGGGCAGCCGCTCCTTCAGGACACGGATGAACAGCTCTTCCTTGCTCGCGAAGTACTTGTAGAGCGCCGCCTCCGAGCAGCCTGCCGCCTTGGCGATCTCTTTCGTGGTGGCGCGGGCGAGGCCGACGGTGAACATGAGCTCGTACGCCGCGTCGAGGATGCGGATCCGGGCCGGTTTCTGCTGCATGGGACGCAAGGATTCCATGGCCTGTCCCATCGGGCTTGACGGGTGGGTGAGTACTTACTCATTCTAGGAGCAAGCAAGGGTGAGTGAATACTCACCCACTCGAGGGGAGCACACCGTGAAACTCACCGTTTTCGGCGCCACCGGAGGCATCGGCCAAGAGATCGTCCGGCAGGCGTTGAAGTCGGGCCATCAGGTCACAGCGGTCGTACGGGATCCGGCGCGCCTGACCGTCACGGGCGGGGGCCTGGAAGTCTTCCGCGCGGACGTCACGGACCCCGAGGCGTTGCGCGCGGCGGTCGCGGGCCGGGACGCGGTCCTCTCCGGGCTCG
This sequence comes from Streptomyces sp. NPDC050564, assembly GCF_044457265.1. Lineage (NCBI taxonomy): Bacteria > Bacillati > Actinomycetota > Actinomycetes > Kitasatosporales > Streptomycetaceae > Streptomyces > Streptomyces sp. NPDC050564. The sequence goes on from NZ_JBITGS010000004.1 coordinate 341,146, forward strand.
GTGCCCGCAGCCGCAAGGACGCCGGGGTCGCAGCCCGGCTGACCCGTACGGTGCTGGACGCCATGGAGGCGGAGGGGGTGCGGCGGTTGCTGGTGGTGAGCGCGGCCCCGGTCGGTCCCGACCCGGAGGGCGCCGCACTCGTCGACCGCGCCATGCGCGGCCTGATCTCGGGGATCCTGAAGGACGTCTACGCCGATCTCAAGGAGATGGAGGACGAGCTCGCCCGAAGCACGACCGACTGGACGGTCGTCCGTCCACCGCGGCTGCAGAACAAGCCGGTGACCGGCTCGTACCGCACGGTCGTCGGGGGTTTCCCGCTCAAGGGCCGGTTCATCGCGCGCGCCGATGCGGCGCACGCGATGCTGGCGATGATCGACGACGCCCGGACGGTGAAGCAGGGCGTGGGTGTCGCCTACTAGGCGCCGATTTCGAAAGGCGCCCAAGGCGCCCCTCTGCGGAGCCCTCTCAGAGGCTGACGCCAGAACCGCCTCAGAGGTTGACGCCCACCGTCACAGGCTCGTTGACCAGCGTGATCCCGAAGGCATCACGGACGCCGACGACCACCTCACGGGCCAGCGCGAGGAGGTCCTCGGTGGTCGCCTCGCCACGGTTGGTGAGAGCCAGCGTGTGCTTGGTGGAGATCCGAGCGGCCCCGCCGCCGTAGCCCTTGGTGAAGCCCGACTTGTCGATCAGCCAGGCCGCGGAGGTCTTGGTGTGGCCGTCGCCCGCCGGGTACGCGGGCGGCACGGCGTCGGCGCCGAGCCGATCCTGCACGCGCGCGTGGAACGCGGCGAACTCTTCGTCCGTGAGGATCGGATTGGTGAAGAACGATCCGGCGGACCAGGTGTCGTGGTCCTCGGGGTCCAGCACCATGCCCTTGCCGGAACGCAGCTTGAGAACCGTCTCGCGGGCCGCGTCCAACGGCACCCGGTCGCCTGGCTCCACACCCAGCGCGCGAGCCGTCTCCGCGTACTTGATCGGCGCCGACAGACCCTCCGCGTCCTCCAGCTCGAAGCGGACGCGCAGCACGACATGACGCTCGGGGTCGGCCTTGAAGCGGCTGTGGCGGTACGAGAAGGCGCACTCGGCGTTCGTCAGCGTGACCGTCTCGCGCGCCTTCCGGTCGTACGCGATCACTTCGGTGATCGTCGAAGACACTTCCTGCCCGTACGCGCCCACGTTCTGGATCGGGGTCGCGCCCGCGGAGCCGGGGATCCCGGCGAGGCACTCGATACCGGCGAGCCCGGCCTCGACGGTGCGGGCGACCGCGTCGGTCCACACCTCCCCGGCCGCCAGCTCCAGCCTCGTACCGTCGAGCGCGAAGCCGCTCGTCGCGATGTGCAGTGCGGTCCCGGCGAAACCCTTGTCGCCGATGACCAGGTTCGATCCGCCGCCGATGAGCAGCAGCGGCGTGCCGGCGTCGTCGGCCTCGCGCACGGCGGCGATCACCTCGGCGTCGGTCGTGGCGGTGATCAGCCGGGTCGCCGGGCCCCCGAGCCGGAAGGTGGTCAGCGGGGCGAGCGGGGCGTCGTGGAGTTCCTGCACGGGCTCAAGAGTACGAGAAGGCCCGGGGCCGCCCGGCCACCGGTGGGTACGTGGTCCGGGATTCCGTCCGCCCCGCCGGTGGGCACGCGCTACGGGATCGCGCCCCGCCACTCGTGCGGGTGAGGCATGAGAACGGCCCCGCCCGTAGGGGCGGGGCCGTTCCTCGTCGGGTTCTTGTCGGGTCCTTGTCGGTCCTTGTCGGGTGCTGTTCGACGAAGCGTCGCGGCACCTGCGCCCGGTCGAGGGGCAGTCCTTCGGCGGACGCCGGCCGGGCAGGACTCACCTCAGCGCGTTCTCCAGAACCGGGGTGTCGGCCGAGGACGCCACAGGAGTCCCGCTCACCGGCTGCCGCCGGGGCAGCAGCGCCGCGGCCACCGCTCCCGCGCCGACCACCGCCGCGCCCACCCACAGCGCGGGCGAGAGCCCGTCCACGAAACGCTGCGCGGACTCGTAACCGCCCTGGGCCGAGAAGACCGAGGCCAGGATCGCGATGCCGAGAGCGCCGCCGACCTCGCGGAGCGCGTTGTTGGCGCCGGAGGCGATGCCCTGCTCGGACGGGCGGACGCTGGACATCACGAGGTTCGCGGCCGGGGCGAAGTACAGGGCCATGCCGATCCCGCTGATGATCAGGGCGGGGAGCTGGGCGGCGTACGACACGTCGGGGGCGACGATCAGGGCGAACCAGCCGAGCCCGACGGCCTGCAGGGCCAGGCCGACCGTGATGACCGGGCGGCCGCCGATCCGGTCCGAGAGATACCCGGCTATGGGGGCGACGATCATCGGCATACCGGTCCAGGGGAGCATCCGCAGGCCTGCCTCGGTGGGCGAGTAGCCGACGACGCCCTGCAGGAACTGGCTGAGCAGGAAGATCGATCCGAACATCCCGACGAACATCAGCAGGCTCGCGGCATTGATCGCGGAGAAGGCGCGGCTGCGGAAGAGGCGCATCGGCAGCATCGGGTTCTTGTGGCGGATGCCGTGGTGGACGAAGCCGGCGAGGAGCGCACCGCCCGCGATCAGGCCGGTGAGCACGGGCCCGCTGGTCCAGCCGTCGATGTTGCCGCGGATCAGGGCGTAGACGATGCCGAAGAGACCGCCACTGGCGAGCAGGGTGCCGGGGATGTCCAGAGGTGCGCCGGTGCCGTAGGACTCGGCGAGCCGCAGCCGGGCGAGCGGCAGCACGGCCAGGCCCAGCGGGACGTTCAGCCAGAAGATCCACTGCCAGGACACGTGCTCGGTGAGGCTTCCCCCGATGAGTGGCCCGGAGGCGACGGCGAGTCCGTTCACAGCGCCCCAAATCCCGTACGCCAGCCCGCGCTTGGCGGCCGGGACGGCGGCCGTCAGCAGGGTCAGTGTCAGCGGCATCATGATCGCCGCGCCGACGCCCTGGACCGCACGGGCCGCGATCAGGGAGCCGATGCCGGGCGCCATGGCCGCGGCGGCGGACGCGCCGGTGAAGACGGCGAGTCCGCCGAGGAAGAGCCGTCGGCGGCCGAATCGGTCGCCCAGCGCAGCGCCGAACATCAGCAGCACGGCGAAGGTGAGCGTGTACGCGCTCACGGTCCATTCCAGGTCGCCCAGCGCTCCCCCGAGGTCCTTGCGGATGGAGGGCAGTGCGGTGGTGACGACGAGGTTGTCGAGGGCCGCCATGAATCCGGCCACGCTGGTGATGACGAGGGCCCAGGCGGCTCCTCCGCGACGTGCTGTCTGTGGTGACATCGCTCCCCCAGGAGTGATCGTTATTGACGGTTAGTTATTACTGACTAACTTTCGCGCCCATGAAAAGGCGCCGATCTTCGCCTTCCCTGTACTTACTTCTCCAGCCGGCCTGTTGCCCGCGCCGACGGGTAGAGCCCCTCCCAGACCCGGTGCTCGGGCGGAAAGCCCATGGCCACCAGGCAGTTGATGAGCATTCCGTACGCCATGAAGGTCGCAGTTTCGTCCACGTCCGCCCCGAGCGGCACATGCACCGCGTCCCAGAGCCGCATCCAGCCGGCCCGCACCGCCTCGCCGAACTCGCGGTCGCCCGCCTCCTCGGCCGCCGCCACCGCCACGTACGTCTGCATCTGCATGAGCAGCCGCTCCGGCTCCTCCTCGATGACCTTGACGTACGCGTTACCCATGGCATGCAGGGCTTCTTCGCCCTCCAGCCCCTCCGAGGCCTCCTCGAAGGTGCGCCGGAAGAGCTCCATGCAGCGCTCGGTAGCCGCGAGGAAGATCGCCTTCTTGCCCGGAAAGAGCCGGAAGAGGTACGGCTGCGAGACGCCCACACGCTTGGCGATCGCCTCGGTTGACGTGCCGTGATAGCCGCCCCGGGCGAACTCGCTCATCGCCGCGCGGATGACGCTCTCGCGCCTCTCTTCTGCGCTCATCCTGACCATGCGAGTAAGTTAGTACTCAATCACTAACTACGTCAAGGGAGTGTCGGAGCCGACCGGAACGGCGTGGTGCGCGGACGCCGGGACGGTGCGCAGACTCCAGCACGGTGCGCAGACTCGGAGGGCGGCGCAGAGGCCGGAACGCCGCCCGAGTGCCAGAGCGCGGCGCAGGACGCCGGAACGCCGCCCGAACAAAGAACGTTGTCGCAGGTAGGGGGGATCACGCAGTAAGGGGCGCCCCACAATGGAGAACGCCCCTTACGTCACACGCTGAGCACCACTTCCCGCACTGCTCACTGCTCACTGCTCACTGCTCACTGCTCAGTACGCACTACGCACAACGCGCTCAGGCCAGTCGTACGACCGCCCGCGACATGCCCAGGACCTTCTGGCCGGCGCTGGTAGCGGTGAGGTCGACGCGGACGGTGTTGTCGTCGAGCTTGGCGCCGATCTTGGCGCTGACCTCGATGGTCGCGCCCTTCTCGTCGTTCGGGACGACGACGGGCTTCGTGAAGCGGACGCCGTACTCGACGACCGCGCCCGGGTCGCCGACCCAGTCGGTGACGACGCGGATCGCCTCGGCCATGGTGAACATGCCGTGCGCGATGACGTCGGGCAGACCGACCTCGACCGCGAACTTCTCGTTCCAGTGGATCGGGTTGAAGTCCCCGGAGGCACCGGCGTACTGCACGAGCGTGGCACGGGTCACGGAAAAGGTCTGGGCCGGCAGCTCGGTGCCGACCTCGACGTCCGCGTAAGAGATCTTCGCCGTCATGTCAGCCCTCCTCCGCCGCACGCGCCACGAGCTTGGTGACGGCCGTCACGACATGCTCGCCCGCCTCGTCGTGAACCTCGCCCCGGATGTCCAGAATGTCGTTGCCCGCCAGGGACTTGATCGACTCGATGGTCGAGGTGACCGTGAGCCGGTCACCCGCGCGCACCGGACGGGTGTAGGCGAACTTCTGGTCGCCGTGCACCACGCGGCTGTAGTCGAGGCCCAGTTGCGGGTCCTGGACGACCTGGCCCGCGGCCTTGAAGGTGATCGCGAACACAAAGGTCGGCGGGGCGATCACATCCGGGTGCCCGAGCGCCTCGGCGGCCTCCGGGTCCGTGTACGCAGGGTTACTGTCCCCCACGGCCTCCGCGAACTCGCGGATCTTCTCCCGGCCGACCTCATAGGGGTCGGTGGGCGGGTAGGACCGCCCCACGAAGGACTGGTCGAGCGCCATGGGCTCGGCACCTCCTGGTTGTCTTCGCCGGACTGGCAGTCACAGCTGGACTGGCAGTCACGGCTGGACCGGTTGTCACAGCTGGACTGAACCGTCTTAGTCGGACGGACTGTCTTGGCTCTATAACGACGCGAGGCCGCCCCCCGCAAAGGGGACGGCCTCGTGTACGAGCCTGATTTATCGCGTTTCGCGGTGCGCGGTGTGCGCGTTGCAACGCGGGCAGTGCTTCTTCATCTCCAGTCGGTCCGGGTCGTTACGCCGGTTCTTCTTGGTGATGTAGTTCCGCTCCTTGCACTCCACGCAGGCCAGCGTGATCTTCGGGCGGACGTCGGTGGCAGCCACAGGAGTGCTCCTTGACGAACGGATGGGACGATTAACGCATAGAAGAGTAGCCGATCGAAGGACCGACCCCACAATCGGCTACTGTCAGTAGCGGTGACCGGACTTGAACCGGTGACACAGCGATTATGAGCCGCTTGCTCTACCGACTGAGCTACACCGCTGTGATGCGATCGGGCCCCGCCTTGCGACGGGAACCTCTCACACCAGAGCCCCAATACGGAATCGAACCGTAGACCTTCTCCTTACCATGGAGACGCTCTGCCGACTGAGCTATTGGGGCGAGCGATGAAGACATTACACGGTCGGCCGCCGATCGCCCAAATCCGTTTCGCGGCACCCGCCCCGGCCTGTTCCCCGCCGTTTCCCCGGGCGTTCCCGTAGCCGCTCATGAGCCCCTCGCGCACCACCGATCACCACGGGTTCACAGCTGGGACCCGTCCATGCCGGGCCCCTCCTCACCTGGCGGACCACGCGGGTGGTCGCTCCTGGACCACAGGAGGAAGCTGCCGGACCACACAGGTGGGAGCCCGTCAGGCCGTAGGGGTTGGTGCCCGTCGGGCCGTACGGGTGGGAGCCGCCAGGCCGTACGGGTGAGAGCCACCGGACCACACCGACACGGCCGTGGACCACACCGGTAGGACTATTGCGCTCCTCCCCGACGCGGACGGATCGCCACCCTAGGCTCGACTCACGCTGCGTGATCTTGTGTCGTCACTCTCCGCAGTCGTCCCTCCCGCAGCCGCCCCCGAGCCCCAGGAGCGCGATGCCCGACAGTCAGCCCCAGCCGCCCCACTCCTCGTCGGGACAGACCGACACGGCGGCCCTCCTGCTGTGCGGGGCACGGCTCACCGACGGCCGGACCGTGGACGTGCGGCTGGGCGGCGGGCGCATCGAGGCGGTCGGCACCGCCGGGAGCCTGGCGACGGGCGCCTCCGGGGTCCTCGCCGCCAAGGTGGACCTCGACGGCTACCTCCTCCTGCCGGCCCCGGCCGAGCCGCACGCGCACGGCGACACGGCCCTGACGGCCGACGGCGACGGCCCCCTCACATACGACGCCCAGGAGGTCCAGCGCCGGGCCACCGAGGCCGCGTTGCTGCAACTCGGCCACGGAGCCACCGCGCTGCGCTCACACGTCCGCGTGGGCGACGTACAGGGGCTGGACGCGCTGACGGCGGTCCTCCAGGCGCGCCGGTCGCTGCGCGGGCTCGCCGAGCTGACGGCGGTGGCGATGCCCCGAGTACTGACGGGGGTGGCCGGGGTCGACGGGCTCGCGATGCTGCGGGACGCCGTGAAAATGGGCGCCTCCGTGCTGGGCGGCTGCCCGGACGTCGACCCCGACCCGACGGGGTACGTGGAGGCGATCCTGGAACTCGCCTCCGAGCACGGCTGTCCGGTCGACCTGCACACCGACGGCGACGACCCCGCCCGGCTCGCCCGGCTCGCGGCGATGGCCGGTGGACTGCGGCACGGGGTGACGCTCGGCCCGTGCGGCGCGCTCGGCCGGTTGCCCGTCGCGACGGCCTCTCGGGCGGCCGACCGACTCGCCGCGGCGGGCGTGACCGTGGTGTGCCTGCCGCAGGGCGGCTGCGGTGCCGTGGAACGGCGCGGGATCGCTCCCGTACGGCTGTTGCGGGCGGCCGGAGTACGGGTCGCGGCGGGCAGCGGCGCCCTGCGCGACATGTCGAACCCGGTGGGGCGCGGGGACCCGCTGGAGGCCGCGTATCTGCTGGCCTCGCGCTACGGGATGCGGCCCGACGACGCCTACGACGCGGTGAGTTGCGCCGCCCGGGCCGCCCTCGGGTTGCCCGAGGTGCGCGTGGAGGCGGGATTTCCGGCCGAGTTGCTCGCCGTACGCGGGCACCGGCTCGCGGGAGCGCTGTCGTTGGCGTACAGCCGGATCGTGGTGCATCGGGGGCGCGTGGTGGCGCGGACCAGCGCGGTGCGGGAGTACTGCAACTCGGCGGCCGCAGCGGGGTTGGACCTGCCTCGGCAAGGGCGGGGGGAACCGTCGTAAGCCGCCCCGCCCTTGCCGAGGTGTCTGTGGCCACCACGCGCGCGTGGAGGTCCGTGACCGCGACGCGCGCGTGGGTGCTGTGTACGTCCACGTTTTGTATGTCCACGCGCGTGTGCGCAGCGACTACGGCGACTACGGCGACTACTGGGAGTCGCCGGCGGTCTTGACGCTCAGAGCTCGCCGCCGCCCAACAGGCCACCGGCGAGCGGGCTGCCGCCGGGCATCTTGTCGGCGGGAATCTCCGTGGCCCCCGACGGCGCGCTGACGTCGCCCGCCTCGGAGAACTTCAGGACCAGCGGCAGTTTGGGGGTCTTCGCGTCGTCGGCGAGGACGGAGAGGTCGACCTTGACCTGGGTGAGGTCGCCGTTCTTCAGCGTGAAGTCGACCGCCACCTTCTTGTTGGGAGCTTCCTTGAGGTCCTTGTCCGAGGGGAGGTCCGTACCCGGCGGAAGGTCGCCCTCCAGCGGTCGGAGCTTGTCGAAGATTCCCCTGATCAGTTCCCGGAAGTTGGCCTTGGCGACGACCCGTTCGGTGTCGCCGCTGCCGCCCTCGGCCCGGAAGGTGACGTCGTGCGCGATGACACCGCGTACCGCTGCCACGATCTTCCGCTGGGTCTTGGCGTCGATGTCGCCGGCGCCGTCCGCCCCCTTGGAGGACTTCGAGGACCCCGAGGACTCCTGCGCCTTGGCGAGATCCTGGGTGTTCATCTTCACCCAGTCTCCCTCCAGGACCTTCCTCAACTCCTTCTCGCTCTCCGGGATGTCGTCGGCCGACGGCATGGGGAAGCCCATCGCCTTGCCGAGGGCCTTCATGTCGGCGCGGTAGTACGTGAAGTCGCCGACGACCCGGTACTCGACCAGGACGCCTTCGGCCCCCGTGATCTTCATACTCGTACCGATGAGGTCCTTCTCGCCCGAATCCGCCAGCGCCTTCTTCGACTTGACGGCGACATCCACGCGCAGCCCGCTGAGGAGCTTCGCGAACTCCGGCGGGAGGGCCTCTTCGGAGCCGGCGTCGCCCGCCAGCGCGGTGAGCGCGTCGGAGTCGGCGTCGAGGTCCAACTGGAAGGCGAGCGACTTCTGTTCGCCGAGCCGGTCGACGGCGTGATCCACCTTCTGCCCCGCGGTGAGGTTCTGGACCGTGCCGCAGGCGGCCGCCGTGGCGAGCACGACGGCGGCGCAGCCTGCCGCGGTGACGGTCTTGCGTATGGCGTTGATGGTGTTCTCCTCTACGACGCCGCGCGGTGCCGCACGGCATCCCCTCGTTCTTGCGTTGTTTCTCGTTCGGAGTGATCAACCATGTGACACGTGAGTTGTCCACAGGGTTGTGCGGCGAAGGCGTCCATCCGGGCGTACGGTCGGAAACATGCGCATTGTCATCGCTGGAGGTCATGGTCAGATCGCGCTGCGGCTGGAGCGGCTGCTCGCCGCGCGCGGTGATGAGGTCGCGGGGATCGTCCGCCGCGCCGAACAGAACGACGATCTACGGGCGGCCGGCGCCGAGCCGGTCCTGTGCGATCTGGAGTCGGCCACGGTGGAGGGGGTCGCCGCGCATCTGCAGGGTGCGGACGCGGCCGTCTTCGCTGCCGGCGCGGGCCCGGGCAGCGGGTCGGCCCGCAAGGAAACGGTGGACAAGGGCGCCGCGATCTTGTTCGCGAAAGCGGCTGAGCGCGCGGGCGTGCGCCGTCACGTGGTCGTCTCCTCGATGGGTGCGGACGCGGCGCACCAGGGCGATGACGTCTTCGACGCGTATCTGCGCGCGAAGGGCGAGGCCGACGAGTACGTACGCAGTCGTACGGGCCTGGACTGGACGATCCTGCGCCCCGGCAGCCTCATCGACGACGCCGGCACCGGCCTCGTACGTCTGGAGGCCTCCACCGGCCGCGGCATGATCCCGCGCGACGACGTTGCCGCGGTTCTCGCGGAACTGGTGGACACCCCGGCGACCACGGGCCTGACGCTGGAACTGATCAGCGGCTCGACACCGATCTCGGTGGCGGTCAAGTCGGTGGCGGGGAACTAAGACCTGACCTCCGGATCACGCCGGTCTCGCCCTGAAACGCCGCTTCCAGCCCTGCGACGCCTCTTCTCGCCCTGCAACGTGCAACGTTTCTTGAGTCCCGGCGCAGGCGTGATCCGAGACGGGCCCTTGGGACCAAGGCCTGCTGTCGCGGGATTTCCGTCCGGGAGCGGCGTGCCCGGACCGGTCAGAACAGCGGAAGCTGCCCGGGAAACTCCGGAACGGCGTACCCGTCCAGCGTCGGCTGCGCCGCCCCGAGCTGCGCCTGCCTGCGGGACCCGGGACAGGAGACCAGCTCCCCGCTCTCCCGCACACCCGGCGGATCATGCCGAGCGAACCGCCCCGCGACGACGGCGATCTCCCGACGGCACTCGGGGCAGTTCCTGCGACGCGATGACATGGGATCAGTGTGCCCCGTGGGGAGCGGATCGTATCGGCGTGCGATTCACGTGGCGTCGGGCTTCCCCCGCTACCTCCGCACGGGCGCGCGGCATCCGGACCCGCGGCGGCACGAAGCGTCCGCGCGCCGCGCGTACGTGCTCGTCCCACCGGTCCCGCAGAACTCGAGGGTGCCACCCGGCCAGCGTCTGCCCATCCCGTACGCCTCGGGCTGGGCATCCAGCAGTCACCAGCCCACCCGGCGTCGCTCCCGGTCGATGTGGATGTCGGCCTCCGCGGCGATCTCGCAGGTTCCGCGCTCGGGCGCGGTCACGAGGCGGTCGAGCAGCACGGGTCCCTCGGTGACGGGGTGATCATTGTGGTCGGCGATCGCATACGACCGTCCCATGGCGACGGTGACGACGCCGACCCCCAGACAGCCACGGAGCTCTGCCGGCCGGTGGCGGGACGACGTGGGCACACCGCCGGGGTTGAGGCCCAGCGCAGCTTCCCGCCGGGCCAGGCCTCACCCAGCAGCTCCCGGTGGCTGCGCGGTGGCGCATACGGGAGGTCGGCCTCTCTCAGACACAGGCGAGCAACGCCTTCCGACCGGGGCGACGAGCACCACACCTTCGCACGTGGCGTCGTCCCGCCACTGGCCCTCCACGGGGCTCTGGGTGCGCATGAACCGCACCACGGCCTCCGGCCCCGCGAGCAGGTCGAGATCGAGCCCGACCCCTCCGAAGCGAGATTCGAACGCCTCATGACCACCGCCGTCCGACACGACGACGAAGGTTGCCCAGTTGGCCATACGGAGAGAATTCCCAACCGCTCACGGGCGCCGACAACGGAGTTTGGCCCCGCATACGAAGAAACCCCCTCCGAACTGCTCGATCGCAGTTCGGAGGGGGTCTCCCTCAGCGTGGCGGCGCCAGGATTCGAACCTGGGAAGGCGAAGCCGGCAGATTTACAGTCTGCTCCCTTTGGCCGCTCGGGCACACCGCCGGGGTTGCTGCCTTGAGACCCACTTTTCGGTGGTGCTCGCTGGCAACGACGTAAACGATACCTGATGCCCGGGGGTGCTTCGCCACCCCATTGATCGGCGCCTGGAGGGGAGGGGGTGGCTAGGCTTATGCGGATGCGGCCCGGGACCGATGGCGGGCTCGACGGCCGCCCCCATGCATCTCCATGCACCCCGATCCCCACCCCGATACAAGGAGCCACAGGACATGGCCGACTCCAGTTTCGACATCGTCTCGAAGGTCGAGCGGCAGGAGGTCGACAACGCCCTCAACCAGGCCGCCAAGGAGATCTCGCAGCGCTACGACTTCAAGAACGTCGGCGCCTCCATCTCCTGGTCCGGCGAGAAGATCCTGATGGAAGCGAACTCCGAGGAGCGGGTGAAGGCCATCCTCGATGTGTTCGAGACCAAGCTGATCAAGCGCGGCATCTCGCTGAAGTCGCTGGACGCCGGTGAGCCCCAGCTCTCCGGCAAGGAGTACAAGATCTTCGCGTCGATCGAAGAGGGCATCTCCCAGGAGAACGCAAAGAAGGTGGCGAAGATCATTCGCGACGAGGGCCCGAAGGGCGTGAAGGCGCAGGTTCAGGGCGACGAGTTGCGCGTCAGCTCGAAGAGCCGTGACGACCTGCAGGCCGTGCAGGCCCTGCTCAAGGGCAAGGACTTCGACTTCGCGCTGCAGTTCGTGAACTACCGGTAGCCGTCGGTTCGTTGCGCGTACGAGAAAGGGTGGGCACCCGGGGGTGCCCACCCTTCTCGCCTGCTGGCTGCGGCCTCGGGGTGCGCGCTCAGCGGCGCGAGTCGCCGAACAGAATGCGGTAGAGGACGAGCAGGACGAGCGAGCCGCCGATCGCGGCGGCCCACGTGGCACCGTCGTAGAACTGCTTGGTGATCGGGTGGTCCAGCCAGCGCGCGGATATCCAGCCGCCGATGAAAGCCCCCGTGATGCCGATGAGGGTCGTGCCGATGAAGCCGCCCGGGTCACGGCCCGGCAGCAGGAACTTGGCGATGGCTCCGGCCAGCAGCCCCAGAATGATCCAGCTGATGATGCTCATGCCGTGAACCTGCCTCTCCGTGCTGTACGTGTGCTGTGCTCCTGCTCCGGCCGGGCTGTGTCCATGCCTTCAAGTTCGAGCAGCCCGTTGGCCGTGCCGGTGTTCGTGTCGCGTTGCCTGGGAGGACGCCTGGTCGGCGCCGGTCGGTTGCAGCGATCAGTAGGGTGCCGCACATGACACAGTCCGGTTCCGAGTTGCAGCGCACCCTGGGAGTCGGGGACGCCGTGGTCATCGGGCTCGGCTCGATGGTCGGTGCCGGGATCTTCGCGGCGCTCGGCCCCGCGGCGCGGGCGGCCGGGTCCGGGCTGCTGCTCGGGCTCGCGGTCGCGGCCGTGGTCGCCTACTGCAACGCGATGTCCTCGGCCCGGCTGGCGGCCCTGTATCCCGCTTCTGGCGGCACATACGTCTATGGGCGCGAGCGGCTCGGCGTCTTCTGGGGGTACCTGGCGGGCTGGTCCTTCGTCGTCGGCAAGACGGCCTCCTGTGCGGCGATGGCGCTCACCGTGGGCGCGTACGTCTGGCCGGGGCAGGCGCACGCGGTGGCGGTCGCGGCCGTGGTGGCCCTGACCGCCGTGAACTACGGCGGCGTACAGAAGTCGGCCTGGCTGACGCGGGCGATCGTGGCGGTGGTCCTGGCGGTCCTCGCTTCCGTGGTCGTCGTGTGCCTCGGCTCGGACGCCTCCGACGCCGGGCGGCTGGACATCGGAGTCTCCGCCGGCGCGGGCGGGGTGCTTCAGGCGGCCGGGCTGCTGTTCTTCGCGTTCGCCGGGTACGCGCGGATCGCGACGCTCGGTGAGGAGGTACGGGATCCGGCGCGCACCATCCCACGCGCGATCCCGCTGGCTCTGGGCATCGCGCTCGTGGTGTACGCGGCGGTGTCGGTGGCTGTCCTTTCCGTGCTCGGGTCGGGTGGGCTCGGGCATGCCGCGGCGCCGCTGGCCGACGCGGTGCGGGCGGCCGGTGTGCCGGGGCTCGTGCCGGTGGTGCGGTTGGGTGCCGCCGTGGCCGCGCTCGGCTCACTCCTTGCCTTGATCCTGGGCGTCTCGCGGACGACGCTGGCCATGGCCCGTGACGGTCATCTGCCGGGCGGCCTGGCCGCCGTACATCCGCGCTTCCATGTGCCGCACCGGGCGGAGCTGGCCGTGGGCGTGGTGGTCGCGGCACTGGCCGCGACGGTGGATGTGCGGGGTGCTATCGGGTTCTCCTCCTTCGGTGTGCTGGCGTACTACGCGGTGGCCAACGCATCTGCCTGGACACTGCGTTCGGCTCCGGCAGCGCGGGTCGGGCCGGTGGTGGGGCTCGTCGGGTGCGTGACGCTGGCGTTCGCGCTGCCCGGGGCTTCCGTGGTGGTGGGCACGGCTGTGCTCGCGGTGGGGGCTGGGGCGTACGGCGTGCGGCGGTGGATGGCTGCGCGGTAGCCACCGACGGCGGGTGGAGCGGGCCGCCGTTGCACTGCCGACGGAGTCGCAGCGTGCAACCGCTTGCGCCACCGACGGGGACCGGGGGTGTCACCGCTTGCGCTGCCGACGGAGACGCGCCGTGCCACCGCCTGGGCCTGCCACGAGGGTCGGAGCCGGCCACGGCGGCGCCCGTCGCTGTCGCCCTCCTGCGCCCTCGCGGCGGGACGGTGGGCTAGGAGGTCTGTGCCGCCGCCGTGCGTATGCGGAAATCGGGCCAAGATGCCATGTCCGTACTGTCGTTGGACTCCTCGTACCAACCCGTGCCGTCGAGCCAGGCGGTCAGCCAGGTCGTGAGGTCGGGTGCGTCCACGTACCAGGCGTGGTCGGCCTCGTCGGCGTTCGGCTCGAACAGCAGGACAGGGCCCTCGGGGCTGTGGCAGTCCACGCACGCGTACATTCCGCAGCCCCAGTGGGATATCGGCAAGATGCCCTCGGGCCAGGGCCAGTCGGGGTCCTTGCGGCCGCTTTCACGGTTGGCGAGGTACTGCGGAACGACCGCAGGTTCACCGGACAGGGGGCCGTCAAGCAGGGGCAACAGGCCGTATTCCGGACCGAATCCGCCGTCCCCTATACGCAGGTAGAGCGCGGCGAGCAGGGGCGGCAGAGCGAAGCCCAGCGCGGCCTTCGCGCGGGAGAGTGCGGCAGCGTCCACGGGCTCGGGGAGCGAAGGCCAGCCCCACGGCCGGGTGTTGCGGGCCTCTGAGGCGACCCGTGCCAGCAACTGCTCGATTTCGGTCATGGGTTCATGATGCAGCGCGCCACTGACAATCGGGCGGGCTGTGGACAACCCTCAGGCGAGACGGACGTCGACACGCTTTTCGGCGAAGAAGGCGAGCAGTTCTTCAAAGGTCAGCGGGCGATAGCCGGTGTGCGGAGTGACGCCGAGGCAGGTGCGGGCGACGTGTGCGTCGTGCCAGACGAGCGTGAACGGCGGCGCGGCGCCCCAGCGGCCGCGCAGGCAGTCGTCGAGGGCGTCGAGGCCCCAGCCGAAGTACCCGCCGGGACCGTTCACCGCCTCGCCGAGCGCGCAGAAGAAGCCGCGCTCGTCGAGGACGTGGCGGCCGTCGAGGTGGTACGTCATGCCCGGAGGCCTGTCCGGCTCGCCGTGCATACGGTTTTCCAGGGCTGTGCCGAGCCAGAAGTCACGGCCCTTGGGGCCGCATCGCGCCCAGAGATTACGCGTGGAGGGGCGACCCTCCCACCACAGGTCCCAGACCTCCGAGGCCGCGATGGGCGGGCGCTCCGACCAGGGTTCGAGGGTCAGGTCGATCAGGCCGCGGCCACGCGCGGACGGGATCCACGCGGTGAGTTCGCCCTCCACGGCCGTCTGGACGGTGCAGCCGTGCGTGTCGAGGCGCAGCACCTTCGCGTGCCCCAGGTCCTCTTCGCCCGCGTTCAGAGCCCTCCGGAGGGCTCCACGGGGTAGGCAGCCGAGCAGACGCAGCGGGGGTTCCGTGGGTTCGGGTCGCTGTTCGTACCGGACGTGCGCCAAGTCCTCGCAGGTGCCCCACGGGGCCTCCTCGGCGCTGAGCAACCGATAGCCCGGTGAGAGCGGCGGGCACTGTGGATAGTCGGACCCGTTGTCCTGCGACTCGGACGCCTCGATGGTGATGTCGCGGCGCGACAGGTCACGCGCGCACGGGCGGTCGCCGAGGACGCGTACGTCCTCCAAGTGCCACAGCCAGACACCGACGCGCTCGCCCTTCTTGTCGAGGGTCTCCAGGGCGAGAGAGCCGAGCGGCGCCGAACCCTCGGCACGCGCACGTGCGAGGGCGGTACTCAACTCGCCGTCGGGCACGCAGCCGAGAAGTTCGTACGTCCCGCGCCCGGGAGGGGGCGGATCCCCGAAGAGACCCTCGGTCTCAGCGCACGTGGCCCATGTCTCCTCGTACCCGTCCTCGCCGTTGAACTCGGCCTCGGAGTCGTACGAAAGCAGCACGTACCTCGGCGGCTCCACCCCCGCGCCCACCTCCTAGCGCGACGCGAACGGCTGGTCCGTACGCACGATTTCGCGCCCCAGAGGGAGCAGCGAGACCGGGATGAGCTTGAAGTTGGCTATACCGAACGGGATGCCGATGATCGTGATGCACAGGGCGATGCCGGTGACGATGTGGGCGAGAGCGAGCCACCAGCCCGCGAGGACCAGCCACAGGACATTGCCGATGCAGGACGGCGCGCCCGCGTCGTGGCGCTCCACCGTCGTGTAGCCGAAGGGCCACAGGGCATAGATGCCGATGCGGAAGGCGGCTATGCCGAAGGGGATGCCGATGATGGTGATGCACAGCAGCACACCCGCGGCCAGATACCCGAGGAACAGCCAGAAGCCGCTCAGGACGAGCCAAATGACGTTCAGAATTGTCTTCACTGGTTGCGACCTGCCATCTGCTCGAGCCGGGCGATCCGCTCCGCCATCGGCGGATGCGTAGAGAACATCTTTGACATTCCCTGTCCCGGGCGGAAGGGGTTCGCGATCATCATGTGGCTGGCGGTCTCGATGCGTGGTTCCGGGGGCAGCGGCAGCTGCTTGGTGCCGGCGTCGAGCTTGCGCAGCGCGCTGGCGAGGGCGAGCGGGTCGCCGGTGAGCTGGGCGCCGGACGCGTCCGCCTCGTACTCCCTGGAGCGGCTGATGGCGAGCTGGATGAGGGAAGCGGCGATCGGTCCCAGGATCATGATCAGCAGAAAGCCGAGGATGCCCGGGCCCTCGTCATCGCTCGAGCGGCCGACCGGGATCAGCCATGCGAAGTTGACCAGGAACATGATCACTGAAGCGAGGGCGCCGGCGACCGACGAGATCAGGATGTCGCGGTTGTAGACATGGCTCAACTCGTGGCCGATGACGCCGCGTAGCTCGCGCTCGTCCAGGATGCGCAGGATGCCTTCGGTGCAGCAGACGGCTGCGTTGCGCGGGTTGCGGCCCGTCGCGAACGCGTTCGGCGCCTCCGTCGGCGAGATGTACAGGCGTGGCATGGGCTGGCGGGCCTGGGTGGAGAGCTCGCGGACCATGCGGTACAGGGCCGGGGCCTCGAATTCGCTCACCGGGCGCGCGCGCATCGCGCGTAGAGCCAGCTTGTCGCTGTTCCAGTACGCGTAAGCGTTCGTCCCGATCGCGATGAAGAGTGCGACGACGAGGCCGGTACGCCCGAAGAAGCTGCCGATGACGATGATGAGTGCGGACAGTCCCCCGAGGAGTACGGCGGTCCTGAGCCCGTTGTGCCGGCGGTGCACGGTACGCCCTCCAAGTGGTGCGGCAGGGGAACCCTTTGCTTACTGATGCTCTGCTTCCACTCTTCAGTGGACCCTCCCGTACTGGTCAACGCCAGACGGGGAGCACTAGTTCCCTTGTGCGCGCGGCGGTGCGCGTGGGCCGTCCGGGTGATGGCGGACGCCACTTCACGCGCGCGTGGGCCACGAACTCACGCGCGCGTGCCCTGTGAATGTCAGAACAGCCCGGTGGCCGAGAAGCGCAGGACCAGCTGGGGTGCCCCGGAGAGGGCGATTCCCAGGACGGCCGTCAGGGCGATCGCCGCCGTGAGCGGAGCCGGGACGCGGTGCTTGCCGGGCTCGCCCTCAGGAGCACGGAAGAGCAGGGTCGTCCACTGGAGGTAGTAGAAGAGCGCGATCACGACGTTGACGGCCATGACCACGGCCAGCCAGCCGAGCCCCGCGTCGACGGCCGCCGAGAACACGGTGACCTTGGCGAAGAGACCGATGATGCCCGGGGGCAGGCCCGCGAGGCAGAGCAGGAAGAAGCCGAGGAGCAGCGCCGACAGGGGGCTCGCGGCATACAGGCCCCGGTAGTCGCTGATGCGGTTCAGGGGGCTCCTGCGGGCGACCAGGGCAGCAACGGCGAAGGCGCCCAGGTTCACCGCGGCATACATCAGGGCGTAGGCCACGGTGGAGCCGATGGCCTTCTCGGCGTCCTTGGAGTAGGCGGCGGCCGCGATCGGCACCAGGAGGTAGCCGGCCTGCCCGATGGAGGACCAGGCGAGAAGTCGCACCGCGCTGTACGCGCGCGTGGCCTGCTGCCGCAGGGCGCCGACGTTGCCGACCGTCATGGTGAGGGCGGCGAGGGCTGCCAGCGCCGGGCCCCAGACGTCCGCGTACGACGGGAAGGCGACGACGGTGACGAGGATCAGCCCGGAGAAGCCGACCGCCTTGCCGACGACCGACAAGTAGGCGGCGATCGGCAAAGGCGCCCCTACATAGGTGTCGGGCACCCAGAAGTGGAAGGGCACGGCGGCCGTCTTGAAGGCGAAGCCGACGAGGGTGAGGACGACGCCCGTCTGGGCAAGCGCGTGGAACTGTCCATCGACGTGCTGGATCTTGTCCGCGACCTGGGTGAGGTAGAGGGTGCCGGTCGTGGCGTAGACGAAGCTGACGCCCATGAGGCTCACGGCGGTCGCGGTGACGGAGGAGAGGAAGAACTTCAGGGCCGCTTCGGAGGACTTCTTGTCGCCGCGCTTGATGCCGACGAGCGCGAAGGCGGGCAGGGAGGCGACTTCCAGGGCGACGATGAGGGTCGCGAGGTCTCGGGAGGCGGGCAGCAGGGCGGCGCCCGCGGCCGAGGAGAGCAGCAGGAACCAGAACTCCCCTTCGGGGAGTTCCTTGTTGGCGTCCTTCAGGGCCGTGACCGACAGCAAGGCCGTGAGAAGCGCACCACCGAGAACCAGGAACTGGATGACGAGGGTGAACCGGTCCGCCGTATAGCTGCAGACGTTCGCGTTGCCCGTCAGACAGAAGGTGGCGCGATCACCGTCCAGGATGGGCAGCAGCATCAGCGCGGACGCGGCGAGGCCGGCCACGGACACCCAGCCGAGCACCGCCTTCTTCGCCTCGCCGATGAAGAGGTCGGCGACGAGCACGACGAGTCCGACCACCGCGGCAAGGGTGGGCGGCGCGATCGCGAGCCAGTCGACGGACTGGACCAGGGAGCTCATCGGGTGCCTCCTGCGAGGAGCTGCTGTACGGCCGGATCGGTCAGACCGAGGAGAGCCCTGGGCCACAGGCCGGCGACGACGGTGAGGGCGACGAGCGGCGTCCAGGCCGCGAACTCGTAGCTCTGAACATCGGCGAGCTTCGGGCTCCCCGGCTGCGGGGTCGCGCCCATGCAGACGCGGCGTACGACGACGAGCATGTACGCGGCGGTGAGGAGCGTGCCGAAGGCGGCGATCGACATGAACGTCAAAAACGCGGGGCGGCTGAGGTCTTCGGCGGGCTTGAACGCGCCGAACAGCGCCAGCATTTCACCCCAGAACCCGGCGAGGCCCGGCAGCCCGAGTGAGGCGACGGCGCCGAAGGCCAGCAGGCCGCCGAGGCGCGGGGCCTTTCCGTACAACGCGGCGCCGGTCCCCTCGGCGAGCGTGTCGAGGTCGGTCGTGCCCGTGCGGTCCTTCAACGCCCCGACGAGGAAGAAGAGGAGGCCGGTGATGAGGCCGTGGGCGATGTTGGCGAACAGCGCGCCGTTCACGCCGGTCGGGGTCATGGTCGCGATGCCGAGGAGAACGAAGCCCATGTGGCCGACGGACGAGTAGGCGATGAGCCGCTTGAGATCGCCCTTCGCCCCCTGTTTGGCGAGGGCCAGGCAGGCCAGTGATCCGTAGATGATCCCGACCACGGCGAAGGCGGCGAGGTAGGGGGCGAAGGTGCGCATGCCGTCCGGCGCGATGGGCAGCAGAATGCGGACGAATCCGTACGTACCCATCTTCAGCAGCACACCGGCCAGCAGGACCGAGCCGACGGTGGGCGCCGCCGTGTGGGCGTCCGGCAGCCAGCTGTGCAGCGGCCACATCGGCGTTTTGACCGCGAGCCCGATTCCGATCGCCAAAACGGCGATGACCTGCACGGATGTGGTCAGCCCGCGGCCGTTGTCAGTGGCGAGTGCCACCATGTCGAATGTGCCGGACT
Organism: Streptomyces sp. NPDC050564; assembly: GCF_044457265.1. Lineage (NCBI taxonomy): Bacteria > Bacillati > Actinomycetota > Actinomycetes > Kitasatosporales > Streptomycetaceae > Streptomyces > Streptomyces sp. NPDC050564. The sequence continues at coordinate 360,488 of NZ_JBITGS010000004.1, forward strand.
TGATTCCGATCAGGAGCAGGCCCAGCAGCATGACGACTGAACCGAGCAGGGTGTAGAGGATGAACTTCCAGGCGGCGGCCTGGCGCTGTGCACCGCCCCACCGGGCGATGAGGAAGTACATCGGGATGAGCACCATCTCGAACGCGAGGAAGAACAGCAGCAGATCGAGAACGGCGAAGGTCGCGAGCGTGCCGGACTCGAGGACGAGCAGCAGTGCGACGAAGGCCTTCGGGGTCGGGCCCGCGGGCATCTTGAAGTAGCTGTACAGCGCGCAGAGGAAGGTCAGCAGCGCGGTCAGGACCAGAAGGGGGAGGGAAATGCCGTCGATGCCGAGGTGGATCCGCACGTCGAGTGCGGGGATCCAGCTGATGTCCGTCGTGGCCTGCATCTTCGACGGGTGGTCGTGGTCGAAGCCGAGCGTGAGGACGATCGCGGCGATGAGCACCACGCCGGTGACCGTCACGCCGTGCCGCAGCACGGCCTGCTCGGGTGACTTCCCCTTCAGCCCGGGCGGGGCCGGAAGGAGAGCCGCGGCGGCCCCGATGAGCGGGCCGACGACGATAAATGCCAGAAGGATCTGCATCACGGATTCACTGATATCGATCACGCCTGCTCACGCTCCCGTGGCGACGAGGAGGGCGGCGACCACCAGGACGACGGTGCCGGCGAGCAGCGCGCTCACATAGGTCTGCACATTGCCGGTCTGGGCGCGCCGTACGGCCGCGCCGAGCCAGCGGGGTAGGGCGCCCGCACCCCGTACGTAGGTGTCGACGACCTCGCGGTCGAGGAACCGGACGAGTGAGGCTCCGGCCTGGACCGGGCGGACGAAGAGCACCGAGTACACGGTGTCGAGGTGGAAGCCGACGGCCGCATGGCGGTGCAGCGGGCCGAGCAGCAGTCGGCCCGGGTCCGCCGGGTCGGACGCGGAAGCCACATCTCCGAACGTCGGCGCGTGCATCGCGATCGCCTCGGCCTCGACGGTTCCGGCGTCGGCATCGGGGTGGGCGACGACCGCACCCAGCGGTACGCGCGCAGCCATCGCGCTGGTGTGCCGCCAGGCGCCGTAGGTGACCAGTCCGCCGACCAGAGCGAGCCCCGTACCGAGGACGGAGGTGGTGAGGACCGGCGTCAGGTCGCGGCCGTCGAACCAGTCGGGCAGCGGGCCGTACGCCAGACCGAAGGCGAGCGACGGGACGGCGAGCACCCACAGCACGACCGTCATGGTGAGCGGCTGTCTGCCGTGGTCGGGGGCCTCGGTGCCCTGGCCGCGGAAGGCCAGCAGCCACAGGCGGGTGGCGTACGCGGCGGTGAGTACGGCGGTGATCAGGCCGGCGACAAGGACGATCCAGCCCGAGGCTCCGGGGGCGTGCTCGGTGTGGCCGGTGGCGACGTGCTCGGCGGCGCCGAGGACGGCCTCCTTGGAGAAGAAGCCGCTGAACGGCGGGATCGCGGCGAGAGCGAGCAGCGCCACGGTCATCGTCCAGTAGGCGTCGGGGACTCGGGCCCGCAGATCCTTCATACGGGACATGACGGCCAGCGAGTTGGTGCCGGAGGCGTGAATGATCACGCCCGCAGCGAGGAACAGCAGGGCCTTGAAGGCGCCGTGGGCCAGGAGGTGGAAGACGGCGGCACCGCGGTCGCCGACGGCCAGGGCGCCGGTCATGTAGCCGAGCTGGCCGATCGTCGAGTACGCGAGGACGCGCTTGATGTCGTCCTGGGCGAGCGCGGCGAGCGCCGAGCCGGCCATCGTGATCGCGGCCATGACGGCGAGGACGATCATCGCGGCCGAGGAGGCCTGGAAGACGGGGAGGAGCCGGGCGACGAAGTAGACACCGGCGGCGACCATCGTCGCGGCGTGGATCAGCGCGGAGACGGGCGTGGGGCCCGCCATCGCGTCGGGCAGCCAGGTGTGCAGGGGGAACTGCGCCGACTTGCCCGCCACACCGGCGAGGAGCAGCAGCGCGACCAGCGTCGGATGGTGCAGTCCGCCGCTCGCGACGGTGCCGAGGACCGTGGTGATGCGGAAGGACCCGGCGTCGGTGGCAAGAGCGAAAAGACCGATGAGGAAGGGGACATCGCCGAGCTTGGTGACCAGGAAGGCCTTGATCGAGGCGGCGCGGGCCTCGGGAGTCTCCCAGTAGTGGCCGACCAGGAAGTACGAGCAGATGCCCATGATCTCCCAGCCGACCAGGAGCACCATCAGGTCGCCCGAGTAGACGACGACCAGCATCGCGGAGGTGAAGAGGGAGACGAGAGCGGCGTATGAGGGGTAGCGCGGGTCGTCGCGGAGGTAGCCCGTCGAGTAGATCTGCACGCAGGAGGCGACGAAAGCGACCAGTACGGCGACGAGGGCGGCGAAGCCGTCGATGTACAGGGCGAGCTCGATGGGGACCGAGCCGGTCGGGGTGAACTCGGTGTGGGTGTCGATGGCCTGGCCGCCGCCCTGGCGCACGGCGACCAGCACGGCGAGGACGAGCGAGACGAGCGGAGGCAGAACGGCGAGGGGTCGTACGAAGCCGGGAGCCGTGCGCCCGAGGAGGAGCCCCGCCACGGCGCCGAGGAACGGAAGGAGGGGGACGAGGACGGCGAGGGTGGTCGTGGTCACGCGGTGGCCTCAGCCTTCTCGTCTGCCGTGACGGTGGCCTCGTCGGGGCCGTGCGGCTCGGCGCTGTCGCGGAGCTTGTCGATGTCGGCGGTGCCGCGGCCCCGGTACACGGCGAGCACGATCGCCAGGCCGATGCCGATCTCGGCTGCGGCGATCGTGATGGTGAACAGGGTCAGCGCCTGGCCGGAGTGCAGCGTGTCGCGGCTGGCCCTGGAGAGCCAGACGTCGAAGGCGACGAGGTTCAGGTTGACGGCGTTGAGCATCAGCTCGACGGACATCAGGACCAGGATCGCGTTGCGTCGCGCGAGGACTCCGTACAGGCCCGTGCAGAACAGGAGGGCGGAGAGCACGGCGGGATAGGCGAGGTGCATCAGCGGGTCCCTTCCTCGGCCGGGGGCTGCTCGCCGGAGGCCGTCGTGTCGGCGGCGGTGCGGCTCGGAGGCAGGGTGCCCGACGGCGTGCCCGGTGTCGGGAGGGCCGGTGCGGCCTTGTCCGCGGCGGCCTTGCGGGAGAGGACGATCGCGCCGACCAGGGCGGCGAGGAGGAGGACGGAGAGCGCTTCGAAGGGGAGGACCCAGTTCTGGAAGAGGCTCGCTCCGGTCACCTCGGTGGAGCCGGCGACGGCGCCGTCCAGGTCGACCCAGGTTGTGCGGAAGGCGTCGACGACGACCCAGACCAAGGCCGCGGCCGCGGCAACGGCCACGGTCAGGGCGGCCCAGCGATTGCCGGAGTCGGCGTCCGGGGAACGGCCGATGGGCGCCTTGGTGAGCATCAGACCGAACAGGAGGAGGACGACGACGGAACCGACGTAGATGAGGACCTGCACCCAGGCGATGAACTCGGCCGTGAGCAGGAGGTATTCGACGGCGAGGCCGCCGAGCGTGGCCACCAGCCACAGGGCGGCGTGCACCAGCTGCTTGGTGGTGACGGTGACGATCGCGGCGCCGAAGGTGACCAGGCCGACGAGGAGGAAGGCGATCTCGACGCCGGTCGGTGAGAGGAAGCCGTGGCTTTCGGCGACGGTGGTCGTGGCCCGCGCCGCGGCGGCCGTGGCTGCTGCTGCGAGGCTCACGACTCGCCCTCCCGCGGCTCGGAGGACTCGGAGCCGCCCGTGCCCGGGGACTCGCCCGGCTCGGAAGCCTGGTCGGGAGCCTGGGGCTCGGTCCCGGCCGGAGCCGGCGGTGCCGCCTGCGCTGCTTGCTCGGCCCGCTCGGCTTGCGCTGCTTGCTCGGCTTGCGCTGCTTGCTCGGCAGCCAGCTTGTCGGCGGTCTTGCGGGCGGCGGCGATCTCCTTCGGTTCCTCGGCGCCGGGGTCGAGGGCGGGCGGGGCCGGGACGGTCCACATCCACTCGCGGAGCTTGTCGCGCTCGTGGGTGAGTTCGTGGATGTCGGTCTCCGCGTACTCGAACTCCGGGGACCAGAACAGCGCGTCGAAAGGACAGACCTCGATGCAGATACCGCAGTACATGCACAGGGCGAAGTCGATGGCGAAGCGGTCGAGGACGTTGCGGCTGCGCTCGCGGCCGCCGGGGGCCGTGGGCGGGACCGTCTCCTTGTGGGAGTCGATGTAGATGCACCAGTCCGGGCACTCGCGGGCGCACAGCATGCAGACCGTGCAGTTCTCCTCGAAGAGGCCGATGACGCCGCGGGTGCGGGGCGGGAGTTCGGGCTGGGCGTCCGGGTACTGCGCGGTGACGGTCTTCTTCGTCATCGTGCGGAGGGTGACGGCCAGGCCCTTGGCGAGACCGGAGCCGGGAATGGGGGCCACTAGGAGATCACCACCTTGACGATGCCGGTGAGGGCGATCTGGGCGAGGGAGAGGGGGACGAGGAGGGTCCAGGAGAGTTTCTGGAGCTGGTCCTCGCGCAGGCGGGGATAGGTGACACGCAGCCAGATCACGACGAAGGCGAGGATCGCGGCCTTCAGGAGGGTCCAGACCCAGCCGAGGCCGTCCGCGCCCCAGGGGCCGTGCCAGCCGCCCAGGAAGAGGACAGTGGTCAGGCCGCACAGGACGACGATTCCGGCGTACTCGGCGAGGAGGAAGAGTGCGAAGCGCAGGCCCGTGTACTCGGTGTACGCGCCGAAGATGATCTCCGAGTCGGCGACGGGCATGTCGAAGGGCGGGCGCTGGAGTTCGGCGAGGCCGGCCACGAAGAAGACCATCGCACCGACGATCTGCCAGGGCAGCCACCACCACTCGAAGGCGTCGACGATGCCGGGGAGCGAGACCGTCCCGGCCGCCATGGCCACCGAGGCGGCGGTCAGCAGCATCGGGAGTTCGTAGGCGAGGAGCTGGGCGGCGGTGCGGAGGCTGCCGAGGAGGGAGAACTTGTTGGCCGATGCCCAGCCCGCCATGAGCGAGCCGAGGACGCCTACGCCCATTACGGCGAGCACGAAGAAGATGCCCGCGTCCACGACCTCGCCGACGGCGCCCTCGCCCGGGCCGATGGGGATGGCGAGCAGGACGAGGAGGTAAGGGAGGAGGGCTACGGCGGGGGCGAGTTGGAAGATACGGCGGTCCGCGCCCGTGGGGACGACGTCTTCCTTCTGCGCGAACTTCACGCCGTCCGCGACGAGCTGGGCCCAGCCGTGGAAGCCGCCCGCGTACATCGGGCCGAGGCGGCCCTGCATGTGAGCCATGACCTTGTGCTCGGTCTGACCGACGATCAGGGGGAACGTCAGGAACACGACGAAGACGACGAGGAGTCGCAAGGCGACGTCGAGAGCGTCGTTCACTGCGGGCCTCCGGAGGGATCTTCGGGCTCGGGCTCGGGCTCGGGCTCGGGCTCAGGATCGGCGTCGGGTTGGGGCTTGGCGGTGGGGCCAGGAACAGGGGCAGCGTCCGGCTCGGCCGGCGGTTCCGGGGCGGCATCGGGTTTCGGAGCTGTGCCAGGTTCCGCGACACGATCCGGTTCCGGGACGTCGCCAGGTTCCGCGACAGCATCCGGCTCCTGGGCGGCCTCGGGTTCCGGGACAACGTCCGGCTCCGGGACAGCGCCGGGCCCCGCGACAGCATCCGGCTCTTGCGCGGCCTCGGGTTCCGGGACAACGTCCGGCTCCGGACCGGCCGCGGGTCCCGACAGGTCCTCAGAACGTCGCTCCGACTTCGGCCCCGGCTCCGGCCCCGGCTCCGGAGAACGTCGCTCCGGCTTCGGCTCCGGTTCGTCGAAAGCGGGGCGGGCGTGGTGCCACGGAGCATCCGCGCTGTGCGGCGCGGCGGGCGGCCTCGCCGGAGTGGCGGGAGCCGTCGGCTCGGCGGCCGCCGCCCGTTGTGTCGCCGAGCCCTGGCTCGCGCTGTGCGTGCGGCGCGGTCCGGCCGGGGTTGTCGGTTCCGGGGTTGCGGGGGTCGACGTCGTCGCCTGCTGGTCAGGGGCGGGAGCCGTCGGCTCGGCGGAAGCCGGTGCCGGTGCTGAAGCGGTGGCCTGCTGCTCCGGGGCCGGAGCCGCCCCCTGCTGGCTGGCCGAACCCTGGCTCGCACTGCGCGCACGGCGCGGTGGCGCCGAGGCCTCCGCGGCGGCACCAGCCCCCGCAGCAGCAGCGCCACCGGCGGCAGCGGCCTGGCTCGCCGAGCCCTCCCCCGCCGTGCGGGCCCTGCGTACGGGGCGGTCGCCAGCCGCGCGGGCGGTGCCGCGGGCCGGGCGGGCCGGGGCCGGCGGGAGCTGGCCCTTGAGGGGGCCCCACTCGTTCGGGTCGGGGACGCCGGGCGGGAGCATCTGACGGCGCTTCGGGCCGCCGTGCTCGGACTCGCCGGGTTCCTTGGCTCCCGGCCAGGCCTTGACGACGCGGGCTGCCAGGACGAAGTCCTTGCGGAGGGGGTGGCCTTCGAAGCCCTCCGGCAACAGCAAGGGGTCGAGGCCCGGGTGGCCCTCGAAGTGCACGCCGAACATCTCGTGGGTCTCGCGCTCGTGCCAGCGGGCGCCCGCGTACACGGAGACCGCCGACGCGAGCACGGGCGTCGCGTGCGGGACTGTCGTACGGACGAGAAGGCGGCGTACCGAGGCCGGGGACAGCGCCACGACGTGGGCCGCGACGCGGAAACCGGTGCCGGGTTCGTCGACGGCGCTCAGCCAGTCGAAGTAGGTGCAGCCCAGGGCGTCACGCGCGGTCTCCAGGGCGGTGATCCAGGACGTCGGCGGTACGTCGACCGTCAGGACCTCGTACGACTCCTCGGCCGTGGCCTCGGGGCCGAAGAGTTCCTCGACGGGTGCGGGGAGCCAGCCGACGGTCATCGGTCCTCCCCCGGGACGGGCGGCTTCACCAGGTCGCTCTGGAGCACGGCAGCGGACGGACGTGCCGCCTCGGACCCGTACCGCTCACCGAGCGACTCGCGGGCGATCTTCTCCTGCAGCTTGAGGATGCCCTGGAGCAGGGCTTCCGGGCGGGGCGGGCAGCCGGGGACGTACACGTCGACGGGGATGATCTGGTCGACGCCCTTCGTCACGGAGTACGAGTCCCAGTACGGGCCGCCGCAGTTGGAGCAGGCGCCGAAGGAGATCACGTACTTCGGCTCGGGCATCTGCTCGTAGAGACGCTTGACGGCCGGGGCCATCTTGTCCGTGACCGTGCCCGACACCACCATCAGGTCAGCCTGGCGGGGGCCCGGTGCGAACGGGATCACGCCGAGGCGGATGAAGTCGTGGCGGGCCATGGACGCGGCGATGAACTCGATGGCGCAGCAGGCGAGGCCGAAGTTGAAGACCCAGAGCGAGTAGCGGCGGCCCCAGTTCAGGACCACTTTCATGGGCTCGGGGGCCAGCCGGGCGAGCGCGCCCAGCCGCTTCGGCTCGGGAAGCAGCACCGGCTCGGGGGGCGAGGGGGTCACGTCCATGTCAGGACGCCCTTCTTGTATGCGTACAGCAGACCGACGGCGAGGAAGCCGAGGAAGATGAACATCTCCACGAGCGTCGCGGCGCCGTAGCCGGGCGCGGCGAAGACCGTCGCCCAGGGGAAGAGGAAGATCGAGTCGACGGCGAAGATGACGTAGAGGAACGCGTAGACGTAATAACGGACCTGGGTGTGGGCCCAGCCCTCGCCTACCGGGTCGACACCGCACTCGTACGTCAGGAGTTTCTCGGGGGTGGGGACCACGGGCCGCAGCAGGCGGCCGGCCCCGAAGGCGACGGCGACGAAGAGCACGCCCACGACGGCGAGCAGTCCGACGACCGAGTAGGACTGGAAGTAGCCCGCCGCGACGACGGTCGGTTCCGGCACGTCAGCCCCTCGCTCCCTGACCTCGTATGCGCCCCGGAGTGCGCCGTCGCGCACTCTGTGATGCGCCGTGTTCGACGATCTGTACGGACGGGAGTCTAGGGCCTGCTAAAGAGACGGTAAGCAGCCCATCACGCATGGACCATCGCAGACGCGTCCCAGTCTCGCCAGGTGGACAAGAACTCCTCCCGCGTCGAGACCGTGTCCAGCTCCCACCCCGTCGACGCATCCGAGCGAACCTCGCCTCGATATCCACGTCCCACACTGTCGATGCACCAGGTCCACCCCTGGACGCATCCACGTCGCCCCGCCCGTCGACGCATCCACGTCGCCCCGCCCGTCGACGCATCCAGGCCCCACCCGTAGACGATCCACGTCGTCCCAGCCTAGACACATCCGCGTCCCGCCTCGGCGACGTACCCGGGTCCCGCCTCGGCGACGTACCCGGGTCCCGCCCCATGGACGTGTCCGATTCGCACCCTGTGGGGTGGGGTTTTCCCCAGTGGATCGCGGCGGTCCACCTCATGGCGCGGCGGCTCGGCGCCGGGCAGGCTAGCGGATATGACCGAACGCATCACGCTCACCGGTCCGTCGGACGAGACCTCCGACGGCGACCGGCTGCCTCCCGCGCGCTTCGCCTTCGACCGGCAGACGTGGAAGGAGATCGCGCATCTGCTCGCCAACCTGCCGCTCTCGATCGTCGGCTTCGTGTACGTCGTCACGCTGATGTTCACGGGCGCCGGGCTCGCAGTGACGGTCATCGGGCTGCCGCTGCTCGCAGTCGGGCTGCGCGGCGCGCGCCAGCTGGGCAAGGCCGAGCGGGCGCGGGCGCGGGCGCTGCTCGGGGTGCGGATCGACGAGCCGAGCCCGCTCCCGGTGCACAGGACCGGCTTCTTCGGCTGGCTCTGGTCGAGCCTGAAGGACCCGGTCGGCTGGCGGACGGTGCTGTACGACTTCATACGGCTGCCGTGGGGGATCGCCACCTTCGTGATCACGCTCACGTCGCTGTTCGTGCTGTGGCCGGTGCTGCCGTTCATCGCGCGGGGGCTGACGAACGTGGACCGGGCCCTGGTACGCGGGTTGCTGTCGCCCTCCGACGAACTGGAGCGGCGGATCGCCGAGTTGGAGTCCGACCGGGGGGTCGTGGTCGACACGGCCGCCGCCGACCTGCGGCGCATCGAGCGCGATCTGCACGACGGGGCGCAGGCCCGGCTGGTCAACCTCGCGATGGGGCTCGGTCTGGCCAAGGAGAAGCTCCTGGAGGATCCGGACGCGGCGGCGACGATGGTCGACGAGGCGCACGGCGAGGTGAAGCTCGCGTTGCAGGAGCTGCGCGATCTGGCGCGCGGCATCCATCCGGCGGTGCTCACCGACCGGGGTCTGGACGCGGCGCTGTCGTCGGTCGCCTCGCGGTGCACCGTGCCGGTGAAGGTGACGGCCGAACTGGAGAGCAGGCCGGCCGCGGCCATCGAGGGCATCGCCTACTTCACCGTCTCCGAGCTGTTGCAGAACGTGAGCAAGCACAGTGGGGCGAGGTCCGCGTCGGTCGATGTGTGGCGGGCGGACGAGCGGCTGCTCATCCAGGTGTCGGACGACGGGCGCGGCGGGGCCGGCCTGGACGGCGGTACCGGGATGGCGGGGCTCGCGGACCGGCTCGGCGCGGTCGACGGCTTGTTCGTCATCGAATCGCCAGTCGGCGGTCCGACCGTCATCACGGCGGAGCTGCCGTGGCGGGACCGGCAGGACGAGCCCGCGCGGTAGGGCTCGTACGCCTAGGGTCGCCGCCTCGGGCTGCCACGGCGGGCTGCCACGTCGGGCCGCCACGTCGGGTCGCCGCCTCGGCTCGCCGGCTCGAGAACCCTGGCGAGAACCCCGCGGAAGCCTCCGGCGAGCACCCAGCACGCACCCAGCCACAGCTCCGGTCCCCTCCCGAGGTAGGGAAAACCCCCGCCCCAAGACGCCGACCCGCTCCATGGTCGGCGAGCCCCGTGGGCAGCAGGGTTGAGGTACGAGCCGACGAGCAGGACGAGTAGAACGGACGAGACCGATGGCCACGGAGTACGGACAGGAGTACGGGCACCGCAGTGGGCCCGGATTCCGCGGAGCGGACGCCGCTGAGCGGCGGCACCGTCTCCCGGCCCCGCTGCGGGCGCCGATCGAGGCCCGCAGCTGGCGCGAGTTCGGCTATGTGATGCTGAGCCTGCCGCTCGGGATCATCATGTTCACGTTCGCCATCACGATGTTCTCGCTCGGCGCCGGCCTGCTGATCACCTTCCTGGGGATACCGGTGCTCGCCGCGGCGCTGGCCGGCTGCCGCGGCTTCGGCGCGCTGGAGCGGGCGCGGGCGCGCGGGCTGCTCGGGGTCGAGGTGTCCGAGCCGGAGCCGCTGCGGATGAAGCAGCGCGGGGCGATGGCGTGGATGGGCGCGATGCTCAAGAGCGGCGCCTCGTGGCGGCACCTGCTGTACGCGGTGGTCCAGTTCCCGTGGGCGGTGTTCTCCTTCGTGGTGGCGCTGAACTTCTGGGTGTACGGGTGGGCGCTGCTGACGTATCCGCTGTGGTTCTGGCTCTTCCCGATGTACGGGGGCCAGGGCGGCCTGCAGCTCTACGGGGACGAGACGCACGCCATCTATCTGGACAACCCGTTCGAGATCACGGTGACCGCGCTGGTGGGGCTGCTCTTCACGATGGCCACGCCTTGGATCGTGCGGGCGCTGACGACCGTGGACCGGCTGATGGTGCGCGGACTGCTCGGCCCGTCGCGGCTGGCGACGCGCGTGGTCGAGCTGGAGTCCGACCGGGGGGTCGTGATCGACACGGCCGCCGCCGACCTGCGGCGCATCGAGCGCGATCTGCACGACGGGGCGCAGGCCCGCCTTGTCGCCCTGGCGATGGACCTGGGGCTGGCCAAGGAGAAGCTGACGGAGGACCCGCAGGCCGCGGCGCGGATGGTGGACGAGGCGCACGGAGAGGTGAAGACGGCGTTGCAGGAGCTGCGGGATCTGGCCCGCGGGATCCATCCGGCGGTGCTGACCGACCGCGGTCTGGACGCGGCGCTGTCCGCGGTGGCCTCGCGGTGCACGGTGCCGGTGCAGGTCGACGTGGATCTCGCCTGCCGGCCCGCGCCCGCGATCGAGGGGATCGCCTACTTCACGGTCTCCGAGCTGCTGCAGAACATCAGCAAGCACGCGCGGGCCACGCGCGCCACGGTGGATGTGTGGCGGGTCGAGAACCGGCTGATGATCCAGGTCGGCGACGACGGTGTGGGCGGGGCCGATGTCTCCGCCGGGTCGGGGCTGGCGGGGCTCGCGGAGCGGCTCGATGCGGTGGACGGGATTCTGGTGGTGGATTCGCCCGTAAGCGGGCCCACGCGGATTACGGCGGAGCTGCCCTGGCGGGGATGAATCGGTGCGGGGCGAGGGTGGGAGGGTCTTTTTGACCCTCGGGGAGGTCTTTCGCCCCTCGGGAGGGCGCTCCCTCGGGGGTCTTTCGCCCCTCGGGCGGGAGGGTCATTCGCCTCTCCCCCTTACCCGTCCCGTACCTGGAGTGCTGCGCCCCCCATACCCCCGCTGTCGGCCTTGACGGCATCGTCCTCGCACGCCGGACTCGCTGAAAGATCCCGGTGAGGTCTCCTTGTGCCTATTCTCGCTGCCCGGGCGCAGTCCGGTCCGAATGCTGGAATGCTGGGGGCTGTCGTACGAGCGGGGACGAACCCGGCGCGGGCCGGGAAGGGACTCGGGTCGCGCCGGGCTGTCCCGGTGCGGGCCCGGGGACGGGCTCTGGGGGGCCGAGAATCGTGGAGGACAGGGTGCGGGTGGTCATCGCCGAGGATTCAGTGCTGCTCAGGGAGGGCCTGACCCGGTTGCTGACCGACCGCGGACATGACGTCGTGGCGGGTGTCGGCGACGGCGAGGCGTTGATCAAGACCATTACCGAGTTCGCGGCCCAGGACGCGCTGCCGGACGTCGTCGTCGCCGATGTACGGATGCCGCCGACGCACACCGACGAGGGTGTCAGGGCGGCGGTGCAGCTGCGCAAGGCACATCCCGGACTCGGTGTACTCGTGCTGTCGCAGTACGTGGAGGAGCAGTACGCCACCGAACTGCTGGCCGGTTCCAGTCGCGGTGTCGGCTATCTGCTCAAGGACCGGGTGGCCGAGGTGCGGGAGTTCGTGGACGCGGTGGTGCGGGTGGCCCAGGGGGGTACCGCGCTCGACCCGGAGGTCGTGGCGCAGCTGCTCGGCCGCAGCCGCAAGCAGGACGTGCTCGCGGGGCTGACCCCGCGGGAGCGGGAGGTCCTCGGGCTCATGGCCGAGGGACGGACGAACTCGGCGATCGCTCGGCAGCTCGTGGTCAGCGACGGCGCGGTCGAGAAGCACGTCAGCAATATCTTCCTGAAGCTGGGCCTGTCCCAGAGTGACGGGGATCACCGGCGTGTTCTGGCCGTGCTCACCTACCTGAACTCATGAGCACCTGACACTGTGTCAGGTGGCTGGTACGACTCCACGTGCCACCGCATCTGCCACGAGAAGCCCAGAATCCAGGAAAGCCAGGAACCCAGAACCAATGGATGAGCGGGGAGCGTCTTCAAGGAAAGACCAGGGGGCGGGTAAATCATGACAAGTCAGGGTGTCCGGCCGTCTCAAAATGGTGTCCATCATGCGAATGGCCGCGGGAAGGCGACCCTTACCGACGTAGGGTTGAAATTGGGAGGGCCTGCGGGAAGGCCGCTCCCAGACAGCCGCCTCGAGGGAGGTCCAGTTCAGTGACGAGCCAGGTCAGTAGCCCAGCGGAGCAGGCAGACGGAGCCGTCGTAGGAGAACAGCGCAAAGCGGCCGGGGTCAAAGACGTCCGCCGCCTTGACCGAGTGATCATTCGGTTCGCGGGCGACTCCGGTGACGGGATGCAGCTCACCGGCGACCGCTTCACCTCCGAGACAGCCTCCTTCGGCAACGACCTCTCGACCCTGCCGAACTTCCCCGCCGAGATCCGAGCGCCCGCAGGCACCCTGCCGGGCGTTTCGTCTTTCCAGCTGCACTTCGCGGACCACGACATCCTCACTCCCGGTGACGCGCCCAACGTGCTCGTCGCCATGAACCCGGCCGCCCTGAAGGCGAACATCGGCGATGTGCCGCGCGGCGCGGAGATCATCGTCAACACGGACGAGTTCACCAAACGGGCGATGCAGAAGGTCGGCTACGCCAGCAGTCCGTTGGAGGACGGCTCCCTGGACGGCTTCAACGTCCATCCCGTCCCGCTCACGACGATGACCGTCGAGGCGCTCAAGGAGTTCGCGCTCTCCCGCAAGGAGGCCGAGCGCTCCAAGAACATGTTCGCGCTGGGCCTGCTGAGCTGGATGTACCACCGGCCCACCGAGGGCACCGAGAAGTTCCTGCAGAGCAAGTTCGCGAAGAAGCCCGACATCGCCGCGGCCAACATCGCGGCGTTCCGCGCGGGCTGGAACTTCGGCGAGACCACGGAGGACTTCGCCGTCTCCTACGAGGTCGCCCCGGCCACCCAGACCTTCCCGGCCGGCACCTACCGCAACATCTCCGGGAACCTGGCCCTGTCGTACGGCCTGATCGCGGCCTCGACCCAGGCGGACCTGCCGCTGTATCTCGGCTCGTACCCGATCACCCCGGCCTCCGACATCCTGCACGAGCTCAGCAAGCACAAGAACTTCGGTGTACGGACCTTCCAGGCCGAGGACGAGATCGCCGGCATCGGCGCCGCCCTGGGCGCCGCGTTCGGCGGATCGCTCGCCGTGACCACCACCTCCGGCCCCGGCGTGGCCCTCAAGAGCGAGACCATCGGCCTGGCCGTGTCTCTGGAACTGCCGCTGCTGGTCATCGACATCCAGCGGGGTGGCCCGTCCACCGGCCTGCCGACCAAGACCGAACAGGCCGACCTGCTGCAGGCCATGTACGGCCGCAACGGCGAGGCGCCGGTCCCGGTCGTCGCACCGCGCACCCCCGCCGACTGCTTCGACGCCGCTCTCGAAGCCGCCCGCATCGCGCTGACCTACCGCACGCCGGTGTTCCTCCTCAGCGATGGCTACCTGGCCAACGGCAGCGAACCGTGGCGCGTCCCGGACACCGACGAACTTCCTGATCTGCGCGTGCAGTTCGCCCAGGGCCCCAACCACACCCTGGACGACGGCACCGAGGTCTTCTGGCCGTACAAGCGTGACCCGCAGACCCTCGCCCGTCCGTGGGCCATCCCGGGCACACCCGGCCTGGAGCACCGCATCGGCGGCATCGAGAAGGAGGACGGCACGGGCAACATCTCGTACGCCCCCGCCAATCACGACTTCATGGTCCGCACCCGTCAGGCCAAGATCGACGGCATCGACGTCCCGGACATCGAGGTCGACGACCCGCACCAGGCCAAGACCCTCGTGCTGGGCTGGGGTTCCACCTACGGACCCATCACGGCGGCGGTACGCCGGCTGCGCACGGCCGGGGAGGACATCGCACAGGCCCATCTGCGCCACCTCAACCCCTTCCCGCGGAATCTGGGCACCGTGTTGAGGCGTTACGACAAGGTGGTGATCCCCGAGATGAACCTCGGTCAGCTCGCCACGCTCATCCGGGCCAGGTATCTGGTGGACGCGCACTCGTACAACCAGGTCAACGGCATGCCGTTCAAGGCTGAGCAGCTCGCCACGGCTCTCAAGGAGGCCATCGATGGCTGAGACGTCCACGGAAGGCACGGGCACGATCGAGGCGCTTTCTCTCGTTCCCAAGGCCGAGGCCAGGCAGTCCATGAGGGACTTCAAGTCCGATCAGGAAGTGCGCTGGTGCCCCGGCTGCGGTGACTACGCGATCCTCGCGGCGGTCCAGGGCTTCATGCCGGAACTGGGC